>DASRZL010000111.1:0-9462 GCA_035686425.1 Thermoleophilia bacterium | reverse complement strand
CGACCTGACGGCTCCGGTGACGACGGTGAGCGGCAGCGACGCCCTCTGGCACAAGTCGCCGGTCACGCTCACGTTCTCGGCTGTCGACCCCGGGGGAAGTGGCGTCGGTTCGACAGCGGCCGATCTCGACGGGGCCGGCTGGGTTCCGCTGGCCGGCCTGCCGGCCACGCTCGACGTTGCCGGCCAGGGCATCCACACGGTGCGCTATCGCTCGGCGGACCTCGAGGGCAATGTCGAAGAGGCGCGCAGCTGCACCGTGAAGATCGACGCCAAGGGACCTGCGACGTCGGCGCGCGCGGCGAGCGTCCGCCGTGGCGCGCGCGCCAGGCTGCGCTACCGCGTTGCCGACCTCACGCCGCGGGCCAACATCCGCATCGTCGTGAGGACGCGGGGCGGGGCGCTGCGCAAGGTCCTGCGGCCCGGCTGGCGGGGCACCAACACACTCCGCGCCGTGACGTGGCGCTGCCGGCTCAGGCGGGGTGTCTATCGCTTCTCCGTGTACGCCACCGATCAGGCCGGCAACCGGCAGGAGCGTCTGGGCTCGGCGCGCCTCACCGTGCGCTGACGGCGCCGACCGGGCGCCGGCCCGGCAATGGTACGGGCCTCCTCCGTGCGGGTACCCTCCGGGACACGCGGCCCCTCGGGTCGCCCGCGTCTCGCACTTCCGTCAGGAGACGGCATGGCCAGCAACATCGACATCGTCCGCACCAGCTACGAGAGCTTCAGCCGCGGCGACATCCAGACCACCCTTGCGATGTTCTCCGAGGACATCGAGTGGCACGAACCCGAGTGGACCTACGGACCGGCCTCGGGTGACTTCTGCGGGCGCGACGAGGTGCTCCGCAGGATCTTCGCGCCCATCCCTGAGTTGAACGACGCCTTCGCCCTCGAGCCGCGCGAGTTCTACAGCGACGGCGACACCGTGATCGTGACCGGCGTGTTCCACGTCACGCCGCGTGGTTCGGGTCACGAGGTGGAGGTCCCCTTCGCGCACGTATGGACGGTACACGGCGGCCGCATCGACAGTCTTCGCGCCTACAACGACGTGCGCGAGGTCGTCGCGTTGCACGAGGCCAGGGACACCGCCTGACGCACCGTGCGTGCTGTCGCCTGACGCGTCGTGCATCGCACTGCCCGACGCGCTGCGAGGGACGCCTGGCGGAGGGGCCGCCGAGCGGCCGGCGGAGCATCGGCTCCGGCCTCCTGCGGTAAGCTTGTCGCATGACCGAGAAGATCCGACTCACGCAGTTCGCGGCCAAGAGCGGCTGAGCGGCCAAGATGGGTCCGTGCGACCTGCAGGCCGTCCTCGACAGCATGCCTGAAGCCACCGGTGAGTTCGCGCGACTCCTGGAGACGCGCGACGACGCCGCGGTGGTGCCGGTCACCGACGACCTCTGCCTCGTGCAGACGGTCGACTTCTTCACGCCCATCGTCGACTCACCGGTCTGGTTCGGCAGGCTCGCGGCCGCGAACGCGCTCAGCGACGTGTACGCGATGGGCGCACGGCCGCTCACGGCGATGAACCTGGTGGCGTGGCCGGTGGACCTCGACATGGCGCACCTCGGCGAGATCCTCCGCGGCGGCATGGAGAAGGTGCTCGAGTCCGGCGCCGAGCTGGCGGGCGGGCACTCGATCGACGACAAGGAGCCCAAGTACGGCCTGGCCGTGACCGGTGTCGCCAGGCCGGACGAGATCGTGTACAACGGCGGGGCCCGGCCGGGGGACCGGCTGGTGCTCACCAAGCGGCTCGGCATCGGCGTGCTCGCCAGCGCGCTCAAGAACGGCATCATCGACGAAGCGGACATGATGCCGGCCATCGAAGAGGCCGCCGTCCTCAACGCCGCGGCGGCCTCGGCCATGGCGCGGGTCGGGGTCCACGCGTGCACCGACGTCAGCGGGTTCGGTCTGGCCGGCCACCTCGGTGAGATGCTCGACGCGAGCGGCACGGCCGCGGTCCTGCGCCTCGCGGCGCTGCCGCTGCACGACCGCGTCCTCGAGCTCATCGCGCAGCAGGTGTACGCCGGCGGGCTGCGCAACAATAGGGACTTCCTGCTGCCGCGGCTCCGCGAGGTCGGCCCGGCCGGCGCGGCGCAGGTCAGGGCGGAGACCGGCGCGGTCGCTGGCGGACCAGCCGCCGGTCGCTTCGGCGGCCCCGTCGCCGGGCAGGAGCCGCTCGTCCTCTCGCTCTTCGACCCGCAGACGTCCGGAGGCCTGCTTCTGGCCGTCGCGCCGGAGAAGCACTCGCTGCTGCTCGACGCCCTCGAGCGCGCCGGGGCCGGCGCCTGGACGGTGGGCGAGGTCCTGGGCGGCCCCTCGGGCGCGCTCGTGCTCGAGGGCTGACCGTGCCCCCGCTCGACGACCCGCTCAAGCGGCACTCCCTCCTGAGGGACGGCCGCGTCGATCCGGACTCGCTGACGCCCGACGACGAGGAGCGCGCTGCCGGGCCGGACGGACCCTCCGCCGACGTCGTCATCCGGGCGTTGTCGGTGATCCCCTTCGTCCTCATTGCGGCGCTCGGCCTCATCAGCGTCGTCAGCTGGCTCCTCATCATCGTTCTCGGTGTCGGCTCTGGCGATCCCATCTGGGAAGTGGCGCAGGGTCTCTCCACCGCGGGGCTGTTGTGGCAGATGCTCCTGGCGGTCTTCATCGGGCTCGTCCCGGCGGGCGTCACGCTGGTCGCCTCCTGGGCGACCGCGCGGGGCTTTCGTGAAGACGCGGGCCGCATGTTCTGGACGGTCGTGCAGTCGCTCTGGGGGCTGGCCGCCGTCGGCCTAGTCGTCGTCGACAGGACTCGGCAGGCCTGGCTCGAGGAGATGGGGTTCTCGGCTCTCGACTGGTGGTTCATGTTCGGCGTGGTAGCGTTTGCCATGATCCTCGCCGGCGTTCGACTGAGGCGGGCGCCGCGGGCGCGCGGGAGGTAGTGGAGTGAGCGAGACGAAGCGCAAGAAGGGCGAGGACGGCGACGGTCGCCAGGCGCGACTTCGCTCGCTGGCGGCCGTCGACGAGGTGTTGCGCGAGCCGGCCGTTCAAGGACTGCTGGGGCGTTACCCGCGCGCGCTCGTCGTCGACGCGGTCCGCGCGGTCCTCGACAGGCTGCGCGCCGACATCCTGGCGGCGGGAGAGGCCGGCGAGGCGTCCGCCGCCCAGGCGGCGGACCTCACGCCGGGAGCCCTCGTTCCGTGGGTCGAGCGCCTGCTCCAGGTGGCCGTGACGCCGTCGCTGCGGCGGGTGATCAACGCGACCGGCGTCGTGGTGCACACCAACCTCGGTCGGGCGCTGTTGCCGCAGACGGCGGTCGACGCGGTCGTCACCGCCGCCTCCGGCTACACGGATCTCGAGTACAGCCTGGCGCGCGGTGACCGCGCCTCGCGCCAGGACCACGTGCACGACGTCCTGTGCACCGTCACCGGGGCCGATGACGCGCTCGCCGTCAACAACAACGCCGCGGCGGTGCTGCTCGCGCTCGCCGCCACGGCCCGCGGCGGCGAGGTGCTCGTCGCCCGCGGTCAGCTGGTCGAGATCGGCGACGGCTTCCGCATCCCGGACATCCTCCGCGAGAGCGGCGCCGAGCTGGTCGAGGTGGGTACCACCAATCGCACCTACCTCAAGGACTTCGAGGCGGCCTGGACCGACAGGACCCGGGCGATCCTGCGCGTGCACACGAGCAACTACCGCATCGTCGGGTTCACCACGGAACCGGCGCTGGACGAGCTGGCCACGCTGGCGCACGACCGTGGCGCCCTGCTGGTCGACGACCTGGGCAGCGGCGCGCTCGCCGGTCTCGAGCTGTTCGCCGAGGAGCCGGCGCTGACAGACAGCATCGCCGCCGGCTGCGACATCGTCACCTTCAGCGGCGACAAGCTGCTCGGCGGCCCCCAGGCCGGCCTCGCCGTCGGCCGGGCCGCCGCCATCGACGCGATGCGGCGCCATCCGCTCGCCCGCGCGTTGCGCATCGACAAGCTCGACCTCGCGGCCCTCGACGCCGTGCTCCGGCTCTACCTCGATCCGGAGCGCGCGGTCGCCGAGATCCCCACGCTGGAGGCGCTTGCCGCCCCGCTGGACGAGGTGCGCGGCCGCGCCGGTCGTCTGCGGGAGTCGCTGGTCGGCGCCGGCGTGTCCGAGGACAGGCTCGAGCTCGTCGAGACGGTCGCCCGCGCCGGCGCCGGCGCGCTGCCGGTGACGGAGGTCCCGAGCGTCGCGGTCGCGGCCGCGGTGCCCGCGGCCGAGGCCGACGCGCGCGCCGAGCTGCTGCGCCGCGGCGCGCCGGCCGTCGTCTGCCGCGTGCATGACGGCCGCCTGCTCTTCGACCTGCGCGCCGTGCGTGACGCCGAGGTGGAGGACCTCGCCGGCGCCGCGCTGCTCGCGCTCATCTGAGGGCCCCGTGACGAGCGAACGGCCTCCACTCACTCTCGGCACTGCCGGTCACATCGACCACGGAAAGACCGCGCTCATCACGCGCCTCACGGGCAAGAACACCGACCGGCTGCGCGAGGAGCAGGAGCGCGGCATCTCGATCGAGCTGGGCTACGCCGAGCTCGAGCTGCCGGCCGGCGGCCGGCTGAGCGTCGTCGACGTCCCCGGCCACGAGCGCTTCGTGCGCACCATGGTCGCCGGCGCGACCGGAGTGGACCTCTTTCTTCTGGTGATCGCCGCCGACGACGGCGTGATGCCGCAGACGAGGGAGCACCTCGCGATCATCGGACTGCTCGGGGTGCGGGATGGCGTCGTGGCGCTGACCAAGGCCGACATCGTCGACGAGGAACTGCTCGAGCTCGCCGAGGCGGACGTGCGCGAGTTCCTTGCCGGGACGCGGTACCAGGGCTGCGAGGTCGTGACGGTGAGCGCCCGCGACGGTCGCGGCATCGATGAGTTGCTGGCCGCGCTGGAGCGCGCCGCCGAGCGGACTGAGGCCGGCCGCCGCGCCGGACCTGCCCGTCTGCCGGTCGATCGTGTCTTCCCGCTCAAGGGGATCGGTACAGTCGTCACCGGGACGTTGTGGGCGGGCGAGATCAGGTCCGGAGACGCGCTCGCCGTCGAGCCCGGGGGCGCTCGCGCCGCCGTGCGCAGCGTGCAGGTGCACGACCACGAGGCGGACGTGGTGCATGCCGGCAGTCGCGTCGGCGTGAACCTTCGCGGCGTCGACCGCGGCGAGCTCGCCCGCGGCGACTGGCTGGTCGCGCCCGAGCTCGCGGGGCGAGCGGGGCGCCGCTTCGACGCCTGGGTATCGGTGCTACCCGGCGCCCGGCCGCTGCGCTCGGGCGACCAGGTGCGGCTGCACCACGGCACGGCGCAGTTCCTCGCCCGGATCGCCCCGCTCGAAGGACGCGAGATCGCGCCCGGAGCCGGCGAGCCTGCGGTCGTGCGGCTCGACGCCGACGCGCTCGTCCTGCCGCACGACCGCTTCATCGTCCGGTCGCTGTCGCCGGTCGCCACGATCGCCGGCGGGGAAGTGCTGCTCGCCGGCGCGCATCGCTGGCACGCGCGCGAGCGGCACGCCGCCTTTCTCGCTGCGGTGCGCGGCGGCGACCCGCGCGCGGCCATCGCCACGCTCGCGGAGGACCGTGGGCAAGCAGGTCTGACAAAGCATGAGCTCGCGACCGCCGGGTTTGGCGCCGGCGAGACCGGCGACGCGCTGGCGGCGGCCGTCGCCTCCGGGGACCTCGACGAGCTGCCGGCGGCCGGCGGATCGGCGCCACGCTGGTTCGGCGCCGGCGTCCTGCCCGCGCTGCGCGCGGCCCTGATCGCCGGCGCCGCCGAGCGCGCCGCCGCGCGGCCGGAACGGCCCTTCAGCGGCGCCGCCGAGCTGGCCGCCCTCGTGCCGGCGTTGCCGCCCGCTGAGGCCGGCCTCCTTCTGCAGGGGATGGTCGAAGCCGGCGAGCTCGTCGCCGGCGAAGGCGGCTACGCTCCCGCCGGCGCCGGCGTCCTCGGCGACGATCAGGCGGCGCTGGCCGCCGAGCTTCTGGACCGCCTGGGCGTCGAACCGATGGCGCCGCCGACGCTGGCGACGCTCGCCGACTTGCTGCGCCGCCCGCCGCGCGAGCTCAATCAGGTCCTCGACGTCCTGGCTCGCCGCGGCGACGTCGTCCGCGTCGACAAGGATCTCTGGTTCACGCAGGCTGCCGTCGAAGAAGCCCGCCGCGTGCTCCTCGCGCAGCTGGCCGGCGCCGGCGAGGTGAGCCTGGCCGGTTTTCGCGACGCCGCCGGGTGCGGACGCCGCAACGCACAGGCCCTCCTCGAGCTCTTCGACCGCGAGGGCCTGACCCTGCGGCGCGGCGACGTGCGGATCGCCCGGCGCCGCCGCTCGTGACGCCGCCTTCCTGCGCCACTGCCAGCACGGCTGTGGCGCGTTCGGCTCAGGCGTCGTCGAAGCTGGCGACCCGGTCCCGGCCCCGGCGCTTGGCGAGGTACATCGCCCAGTCCGCCTTGTTCAGGAGGTCCTCGCGGCGGTCGGCGTCGTCGGGGTAGCCCGCCACGCCGATGCTCACCGTCAAAGGCACACCGCCGGCGCTGAACCCTGCCGCACGGATGCGCTCGCGGATGCGCTCCGCCACCGTGAGGGCGGCCTCGCGGCCGGTCTCCACGAGGAGGACGACGAACTCCTCGCCGCCGTAGCGGGCGGCGATGTCGATGTTCCGCACGGATTGCTCGATGACGTGGGCGATCTCACGGAGCACCGCATCGCCGGCGCTGTGCCCGTTGGCGTCGTTGTAGGTCTTGAAGTTGTCGAGGTCGCAGAAGAGCACGCTGAGCGGGCGTTCGTGCTCGCGCGAACGGTGGAGCTCCTCGCTCAGACGCTCGTGCAGGTAGCGGTGGTTGTAGAGGCCGGTGAGCGCGTCGGTGATGGCGTCGATCTCGGCGCGACTGAGGCGCACGGCGGCGGTCTGGAGCATCGCCGCGAAGGTCTGGCGCCCGTCGCTGCGCAGCGCTTCGCTTTCCGGCGCGGAGAGCGCGGGGAGGTCGGCGGCGGCCACCGCGACGATATGTCCGTCCGCGGTGCGGATAGGCGCCAGCCCGGTGACCCAGACACCGAACTCGTCGGCGTACAGCGTGTTCACATGAGGGCGCTCGCCCGCCAGCACGGTGATGAGCTCGTCGTCGGCGAAGATCTCGTCGCCGACGTGGGATTTCAGCGCTTCGTCCTCCTCGGGGTCGACGCCGAGGAAGAACTTCTTGTCGATCCGCGACCGCGTGGTCAGGTATCGCGTGGGAGGGTTCGCGTCACGGATCTCGCGGAGGACCTTCTCGATCTCCCGGTAGGCCTCCGACCCCTCGTCGTCCCGGCCGCGCAGCTGCAGGTGGCTCTCGCCGGCGATGCGCGCCGCCGCCTGGCCGGCGATCTCTTCGGCCCTGGCCCGTCCCCGCGCCACGTCCTCGAGGACGGTGAGGAACGCGTCGACCATCTCCGGGTCGAACTGGGTGCCCCGGCAGCGGTCCAGCTCCACCAGGCACTCCGAGTACGTCAGCGCGGGCCTGTACGGGCGCCGGCATGACATGGCGTCGTAGGCGTCCACCACCGTCATCGCCCTGGCGATGACGGGGATCTCGGTCGCGGCGAGCCCGTCCGGGTACCCCGTGCCGTCGTACCTCTCGTGGTGGTGGCGGACGGCGAGTACCAGGTCCCGCGGGAAGAGCGGCCGGATGATGTCGGCGCTCACCACCGGGTGCTCGCGCATCTGGTCCCACTCCTGCTGGTTGAGGCGGCCGGGCTTGAGCAGCACCCGGTCGGAGATGCTGATCTTGCCGATGTCGTGCAGGTACGCGGCCTCCTCGACGGCCGCCAGCAGTTCATCAGTCCACCCCAGCTCCCGGCCGAGCATCGCCACGTACGCAGCCACGCGGGCGGCGTGACCCAGGGTGTAGTAGTCCTTCGCGTTCAGAGCGGAGCTCAGAGCCTTGAGGTTGCCGAGATGCATCCGCTTGATCTCCTCGTACAGCCGCGCGTTCTTGATCGCCAGCGAGAGCTGTGTGCCGACCCGCTCGAGCAGGTGACGGTCGGCGTCCGCGAAGGTGTCCGGGTCCGCGGAACTGAGGCCGAGGACGCCCAGGAGGCCGGTGTCCGAGGAGAGGGCGATCGCGATCGTGGAGGCGACCCCTTCGATCACCGGGGAGCCCGTGAGCGGCGGCACGTCGTCGGGCAGGTGCAGCACGCTCGCTCCCTCCGCGGCCAGGCGCTCGACGACGCCCAGGCCCAGGTCTTCCAGCGCGACGCCGAGCAGCATATCGGCCTGAGGCCGCGAGGAGACCACGTGATCGACGGCGTCGCCGTCCAGCAGCAACAGGCAGTAGCCGTCGAACGCCACGAACTGTCCGAGCTCACCGATGGCCGCCCCCACGATCTCGTCGAGGTCGAGGCTGGCGGCCGTCCGCGCGGCGATGTCGTTGAGCAGCTGGGTCTCGCGCGCCGTCTGTTGCTCGCGCTCGAAGAGGCCCGCGTTGTCGATCGCGAGGGCAGCCGCGTGACAGATGGCGGCGGCCGTGTCGAGCTCGGCCTGGGTGAAGGTCCGCTCTACGCCGCTCTCGATCAGCTCGACGGCGCCGATGACACGATCCTTGACGATGAGCGGCAGCGACGCCCAGCTCTTGCATCCCTGCTCCTTGCTCATGGAGAGGACGATCGGCGTGAGGCGCGGGTCGCGCAGCGACCCGACGACCGTCGTCCGCTTGGTCTCGATCACTTCGCGCGTGACCGCGGCGTCGGCGAGCGCGAGGCGCTGTCCTATCCGACTCTCGTCGACGTCATCGCCGCTCACGCGCATCAGCGTGGTCAGCTGGTCGCCCTCGATGACGGTGATCTCGCACTCGCTCACACCGACGGCGGCGCAGAGGCGTCGCGCCGCGGTGAGCAGCGTCGCCTTGAGATCGAGGCTGCTCGTGAGCTCGAGTACCGACTCGCTGACCAGGGCCATGCGCCGCAGGTTGTCGTCGAGCTCGCGGTAGAGGGCGGCATTGGCGATCGCCTGGCTCGCCACCTGCGCGAGGCCGACGACTATCTGCTCCCGTGAGAAGCCCCGGACCTCCCGGTTCATGAGTGAGATGAAGCCGATGACTGCGCCGTGGGCGATGAGCGGCACGTCGAGACTCGAACGGTAGCCCCATTTCTTCGCGTCCTCGATCTCCCGTTTCGTCATGCCCCGGCCGGTCAGGATGTCCGCGCAGGTGAAGGGCTGCCGCAGTTCGAGCGCGTCGAGGAGGGTACCGTACTCCGCGAGTGGGAACCGCCGGCCCGCGGGATCTTCGTCCCAGTCCTCCCCGATGGCCAGCAGGATCTCCACCTCGTCACCGTCAAGCCGGTAGACGTCACAGAGGTCGGCCTGGGAGACGTCGAGGATCCGTTCCGCGACCGTGCGCAGGACGGCATCCACTTCGAGCGTCGCTCCGAACTCCATGCCGGACGTCACGAGCAGCCGCAGGTCGCGGTTGCCCCCCTCGAGGCGTTCGACCAGCATCGCCTTCTCGAACGAT
>DASRZL010000110.1:0-39643 GCA_035686425.1 Thermoleophilia bacterium | reverse complement strand
AGACCGGCTACTCCAGGGTCGTGACGGCGCCGGTCTCGCGCGTCATGTAGCCCCCAAGGTCGTTGACCGCCTGCTTGAACGCACCGTCCTTCAACAGACCCAGTAGCGGCGCGAGCAGGTCGCTCTCGTAGTGCTCGCGTGGGGTCACGAGGTCGTAACGCTCCTCCACCAACGGGACGAAGTCGAGGCCACGCGCGTTGGCGGCCGGGAAGATCCCGAGGGCCACGTCGGCGGCGCCCTCGGCGACCGCTCGCGCCGCCGCGTCGTGGGTCATCACCTCGTCCTCGTAGCCGGCGACCCCCACCGGATCGACACCGCCGATCGCAAGCAGCCGGTCAAGCCAGACGCGCGTGCCGGAGCCGCGATTGCGGTTCACGAGGCGCGCGCCGGCGCCGACGGCGCCGGCGAGATCCACGAGACCACGGGGGTTGCCGGTGGGGACGATGAGACCCTGCTGCCGGTGAGCGAGCGTGATGAGGATCAGGGCGCGGCCGGGGAACAGGGCCCGCGCGTACGAGCGATTGAAGTCGCCGCTCTTGGCGTCGAAGAGGTGACAGCCGGCGACATGGCCGAGTCCGTGACGAAGGGCGATGAGGCCCTCGAGGCTGCCCATCGCCATGGTCACGACCTCCGGGCCTTCCTCGTCCTCGCGCAGCCGCCGCGCGAGCAGGTCGAGGGCGAGGTCATCGCTCCCGAGGATGACGAGGAGCCCGCGCTCGGCCTCCTCCGGGAGCACCATGAAGTTCACGGCGTAGGCGCGCGCCGTGGCGCAGTAGAACTTCTCCACGTAGCCCTTGGTCGACCGGGTCTCGACGAGCTCGACGAGGCCGGCCTGCTCGAGACTCAGGACGTGGTGCCGGACCCAGGCCGGATGATGGCCGACGGCGGCGCCAAGCTGCGTGAGCGTCGCCGGCCCCCGCATGAGCAGGCGCAGCAGGCGCAAGCGCTCGTCGCTGGCGAGCACGCGGACGGTGTCGATGGCGCCGATGTGGCTGATCTCTTCCAAGGCGAGTCCTTCACGCGGGGTGTCGCCGCCCGAACGACGCTAAGTCTCGATTTAGGGTGACCTGACGCCGAGAGCCGTGTCAACCGTCCGTTGCGGCCACTGCGGGCACCCCTGTCATCAGCTCGCGGGGGCCGCGGGCACCCGCTCTGCCGGCCCCCGCGGCCCCATTTCTTTCGGCGCGCGCACGTCGCGCCACGAAAGCTGGAAGACGCTCACGAGAATCGCCACGGCGGCGCTGGTCCACAGCACGGTGCTGATGCCGAAGGCGTCGGCGAGCGGCCCGGCCAGCGCGAGTCCCGCCGGGAAGAAGGCCAGGGAGCCCAGGTAGTCGTAGCTGGACACGCGCGAGATCATGCCGGGAGCAACCACGCGCTGCATGCACGTGGTCCAGAAGGGGTCATAGAGTCCCCACTCGACACCCATGAAGGCCAGCGAGACGTAGAGCGTCCAGACCGGCGCCTCCATGGCGAGGAGCGCGACGGGCACGGCGGCGAGGCTCATGCCAGCGGCGATCACGAGCATGGGGCGGCGCGGCCGCCAGCGCAGGCTGAGCAGGCCGCCCGCGATCTGCCCGATGCCCATCGCCGCCGAGGTGAAGCCCCACGTGCGCGCGCCGTCGTAGGCGTCGCGCGCGATGACCGGGCCGAGCACCTGAATGGGGCCCTCGATGGCGAAGAGGAACATCGAGACGCCGGCGACCATCACCCACAACCAGGTGTGACTCGTGAACTCGCGCCAACCGGCGCTCAGGTCGCGGGCGAAGCTGGTTGCGCCCGGCGGGCCGGCCGCTGTATCGCCGCCGGCCGCCGCCCCATCTCCGGCCAGGGCGCGACCGGGTCCGGCGGCCCCGGCGGCCGGCTCACGCCGGCCGCGAAACGCCGCCGGCCGCAGCCGCAGCAGGAACCCGGCGCTCACGAGGTACGTGAGCCCGTCGATACCGATGCCCCAGCCGGGGCCGACCGCCGCCACGAGGAGGCCGGCGAACACGGCGCCAAGAGTGATGGACACGCTCATCACGAGACTGCTGAGCGCGTTGGCCTGCTGGAGCCGCGCGCCGCTCACCACCTGCGGGATGAGGCCGACCGCGGCCGGCCTGAAGAAGGCCTCGCATACGCCCATGCCGACCTGCAGCAGCGCGAGATGCCACACCTCCGCCACCCCGGCGATGAGCAGCGCCGCCGTCGTGCACTGGAGCGCGAAGCGCAGGAGGTCCGTGACCACCATCACCTTCTGGCGCGGCAGCCGGTCGGCCCAGACGCCGCCGACGAGGAGGAATATGGCCAGCGGCACCAGGTTGGCGGCCTCCACGATGCCGATGTCGGTCGGCGTACCCCCGATCTCGAGCACCGCGAAGGGGAGGGCGACCAGCGTGAACATGATGCCGACCACGGACGTGGCCTGCCCGAAGAACAGCTTGCGGAACTCGGGCTCCCGGAGGGCGGAGAGGCTGTCGGCGAGCTTGGTCACCGGGGCATCCTACTCGCCACCGCGGTCGCCGGCCGCTCGCGGTCCGCCGCGACGATCGCCTACTCGATGCGAGGCAGCCGGCTGAGCCATCTCGGCAGCCACCAGTTCCAGCGGCCGAGAAGACGCATCGCGGCGGGCACCATCAGCACGCGGATCACGGTGGCGTCGAAGGCGACGGCGACCGCGAGCCCGATGCCTATGGCTTTGGTGACGACGATGGAGGTGAAGGCGAACGACAGCCCGACGACGACGATGATCAGCGCCGCGCTGGTGACGATGCGGCCGGTGCGCGCCAACCCGAAGCTGACCGCGCGGACGTTGTCGTGGGTCGCATCCCACTCCTCGCGCATGCGCGAGAGGAGGAAGACCTCGTAGTCCATGGATACGCCGAACACGGTGCAGAAGAGGATCACCGGGAGCTCGGCGTCGATAGCCCCGGTCGCCGTGAACTGGAACAGCCTCTCGAGGTGGCCCTCCTGAAAGATCCAGACCATGGCCCCGTACCCGGCGAGCAGAGAGCAGACGTTCATGATCACGGCCTTCACCGGGAGCACGACGCTGCGCAACATGAGGAAGAGGACGAGACCCGTGACGCCGACGACGAAGGCGATGATCCAGGGGAAACGACTGTAGATGGCGTCGACGAAGTCGTAGACGGTCAGCGAAGCGCCGGCGACGTAGGTCGTCGCTTCCGGCGGGCCGCCGGCCTCCAGGATGTCGACGGCAAGCGCCTGCGCCCCCTTGGAGGTCGGCGGCTGCTCGGGCACGACGCGGAGCAGGGTGGTGCCCGGCGCCGTGGTCGCGGCGGCGAGCTTCTGCGCCGCCTTGACCTGCTCGGCGCCGAGCATCCCCTGGATGATGCCGGGAAGACCGGGCTGAGCCGTCTGAGGCGCCGCGTCCTCAGGCGAGCTCGTCGACGAGGCCGCTTCGACCCCCCGCCAGAACGCGGCCGCGCCGTCGGCCGACTCCATCCCCGGCAGGGTGACGATGCTGGTCACCCGGTCCACGCCGGAGAGCGCCGCGAGCTCCTGCCCGTAGGCGTACAGTCGCTCGAGGTTCGCCGGCGCGAAGGGGTCCTGCTCGCCGTTCCACGTCACGAGCACCTCGATCGGCGAGAGGGCGGCCACGTCGAAGCGCTCCTGCAGAAGATCGTAGCCCTGCCGCGACTCGGAATCGCGCGGCAGAGCCGTCGCCCCGGGGATCTCGGACTCGATGCCCAGCACGGGCCACGCGAACACGGCCACGAGCGCGATCGTCCCGACAAGCACGGGCACCGGATGCCGCATCACCCAGTCGCTCCAGCGGCCCCAGAACAGTTCGTCGCCGTTCTTGCGCCCGATGACGCGCAGCGAGTTCACCTTGGGCCCGAGCAGGCCGAGCAGCGCCGGCAGCAGCGTGAGCGCGGCCAGGACACTCACGAGCACGACGAGCGCGCCGCCCAGACCCATCGAGCGCATCGACATGTACGGGATGATCATGAGCCCGAGCAGACCGACGACCACGGTGATGCCGCTGAAGAAGATCGAGCGGCCGGCATGGGCGACCGTCGTCTCCACGGCATCGGCGACGTCGTGGCCGGCGGCGAGCTCCTCACGGAACCGTCCGACCATGAAGAGCGCGTAGTCGATGCCCACCGCGAGACCGAGCAAGGTGGCGACGTTCAACGCGAACACCGAGATGTCGACCACCTGGGCGAGCAGCCAGAAGAGACCCAGCGTCACGGTCACGGCCATACCGCCGCCGATCACCGGCAGGGCGGCGGCCACCAGGGTGCCGAAGATCAGCACGAGCACGAAGATCGCCACGGGGATCGTGTAGCTCTCGGCGGTGCGGAGGTCCTCGGCGGAGCGCTGCTCGATCTCGGCGTAGACGGCGGGATCGCCGGTGAGGTAGACGGTCAGCCCGGTCGACTTCAGCGTCCGGCGGAGCGCCGGGATCTGCGCCTGCACCTCCTCGCTCGTGCCGTCGAACTCGAGCACGGCGAAGGTCGCGCGGCCATCCCGCGAGATGAAGCCGGCGTCGCCCGTGCTCTGCGCCGTACGCACGGCGGTGAGGCCCTCGAGGCCGGCGTCCTCGACGCCGGCCAGCACCTCCCGGACCCGCGCCTGAAAGACCGGGCTACGCGCCGAGAGCGTGTCGCTGCTGAAGACGATGGTGAGGCTCGCGGGCCCGAAGCCGAGCCGCTCCTGCATCTCGCGCTGGCCTCGCTGGGAGGGCGACCCCGGATTCGTGAACCCGCCGCCCTTGAGCTGTGCTGCGATGCTCAGGCTCGCCACAAGGCCGGCGGCGAACGCCAGCGACCAGAGCACGACGATGAGTTTGCGGCGGCGATACGCGAGCCGCCCGAGCGCTGCGAACACCCCGGGGCCCCTCCTTCTTCAGACGGCCGCGACCGTTCAAGAGGATATACTACGCGCGACGAGGCACCCGCCTCCTGGCGGGCTATCGACGATTATGGCTGGACAGACTGAACGGACATCCGCCGGCGGTGTCGTCGTCCGCACGGACGACGGTGTCGAGGTCTGCCTCATCCGGCCCACGGGACGCTCCGTGTGGGGCCTCCCCAAAGGTGGCGTCGAGGAGGGCGAGACCCTCGCAGAGACGGCCCTCCGCGAGATCGCCGAGGAGACCGGCCTGCTCGGCGTCGTGGAGCAGGAGCTCGGCGCCATCGACTACTCCTTCTACTCCCGCCAGCAGGGCGGCCGCATCCACAAGACCGTCCACTACTTCCTCGTTCGCGCCACTGGCGGCGACACGTCGCAGCACGACCACGAGGTGAGTGACGCTCGCTGGATACGGCTGCGCCAGGCGCTGCGTCTCATGACCTATCCCAACGAACGGGAGATGGTCCGTCGCGCCGCCGAAGCGCTGGGTCGCCCCGTAGGCGACTGACCGTCCGCGACCGGCCGACGCGGCTTCGCCGGCCGGCCCCTTACACCCAGGCAAGCGCTTGATGAGAGCCAAGCGCTTCCTGCATGCCGCGGCTCAGACCGGCGAGCATCTCGTCGGCGTTCACGTCGACGGGGTCGTAGTGCGCCAGCGCGAAGGTGAATGCCGGCGCTCGGCCGCGCCCAGCGCAGTGGCCCAGTTCCCGACGGAGCCGCTCGGCGGCTCCCGCAAGGCCCCGACGGCTGACGTCCGGGAGGACGAGCAAGAAGGCACCATCCTGCGCAAGCCCGACGCTGTCGTAGCGGCGCAGGTTCTCGCGCAGGCAGTCACCGATCTCATGCCGGACGACGCGGTCCCGTGCGACCGTCCCTGTCGAGGGCCGCTCGTCTTCACCGTCGCCCAGCGCGAGCTCCAGCAGCCCGAGCGAGAGGTCCATGCGCCGGCAGCGCTCCACCTCGAGCGAGAGGCGCTCGTCGAACTCGCCGGGTTTGATCGCGCCGGTGTCGCCGTCGAGGGCCGACCCCTCGTCGGCCACCCGGCTGAGCTGGTCGATGGTCTCGCCGAGCCCTCCGGAGTAGCCTGCCGCGATGCGAGTCAGGGCGACGTGCTCCAACGCAAGCAGGCGGCGGGTGGTGGCCTCAGCCTCCGCATGATCGCCCACGCGGAACTTGGTGCTTATTCGCGCGGTGCCCTCGCGATAGGCATCGAGCAGCCCCGCCACAGGCACCTTCCGGGCAAGTCCGGCGGCGCGTGCCGCGGCTTCGAGGGCGTCGAGATACGCCCTCTCGTCACCGGCGAGCGCGCTCGTCAGATGGGGCAGGGCAAGCTCCCAGAGGTCCCGGCCCACCTCGCCGGACGCCAGATCAGTCGTCGTGATATTCGTGGCGGCGTCCACGTCGCCTCCCTCGCCGCGCGGCGCCCAGGCGAGGACGCCGTCTACCGGCATTGTACCGTCGGCCGGAAAAGTACACACTCGTTGTGCGGCCGGCACTCAAGAAGGTGAGGACGATGATGGATGTGACCCTGCTCGGCACGATGGGCTGGATGCCCCGCGGCACGAGAGAGACCACCTGCTTTGCCGTTCGTACGGACTCTGATCTCCTGCTCTTCGACGCGGGCACGGGCCTGCGGCGTCTCCTCGACCCGGAGCACGCGTATCTTGTCGAAGGAGCGGCGGAGGTGCACCTGTTCCTCAGCCACTACCACCTCGACCACGTGTGCGGCCTCGCGTATCTCTCCGGCGTGCTGCCCGGGCGGGACGTCGTCATCCACCCGCCCGGCGAGGCGCTCACGGGCGTGGATCCCCTGGCAGCCGTGGCAGGCCTGGTCCGGCGACCGTACAACCCCGTGGATCTGATCGAGATGAGGCGCGTGCGCGTGGAGCCGACGAGGGAGGGTGAGAACGACGTCGCCGGCCATGTCGTGCGCGTGCGTCCGCAGCAGCACACGGACACCAGCGTCTCGTTCCGCCTCGACGACGAGCTGGTCGTCGCCACCGACACCCAGGTCGACCCCGCCGCAGCCGACTTCGCCGCCGGCGCCGCGCTGTGGCTTCACGAGGCGTGGTACTGGGCGGCCGATCCCGGGCTCGCCGCCGTGCCCGAGGAACTGCGCCCCGGCTACGCCGCGCACAGCGAAGCGACGGCCGTCGCCGGGCTCGCCGCGGAGGCGGGGGTCGGCCGCCTGATCTTCGTCCACCTCAACCCGCTCGCCGGCGAGGACTCGTTCCTGCCCATGCGGGACGCCGCCCGCGGCGTGTTCCCGCATACCGATATCGTGGACGATGGGACGGCTGTGTCGCCGTCGCCCTCCGTTTGACACGTCCGGCCGAACCCCGCGAGGATTCCCCCGTGGTCCGATCATGATTCGCTTACGCGACAAACGCTTTCTCGCCGTGGCGATCGTCGTCGCGGCCCTGCTCGTCTTCGTGCTCCCGGCGTTCGCCGCTTTTCGCTACACGGCGCCCGAGCAGCGAGGCCAGTTCCTGACCCACCCCTGGCGCGGCTGGGACTTCGCCTACGCCGCATTGGCCGTGCCCGGTGACGCCAAGCTCAAGACCTCGGGCATGGCGCTGCGCAAGGCCGACTGGCTGTACAAGGGCACGGCCGTCGATCCGCGCCAGGTGCAACTGCTGTTCGTGAAGCGCGAGCAGCCGTACACGTTCGCGCACGCAATCGATGGTCGCGAACTCACCAGCACGGTCATTCCGAGCTACCGCTTCATCTGGCAGGTGCAGGGTGCGATCGACACCGTCTCCGGCCGCGACGACACCATCGTCGCTCTGTTGGACTACGACACCGGACGCGTGCTGTACGACATCCGCGACGACCTGACACCCGGGGAGCTCTCGCCGGCGCCGGCCGCCACCCCCACTCCCAGCCCCGCGCCGTGATGCGGGACGCGACCACCAAGTACGACCGATGACCCTCGTCGGCACCGCGTTCAGCGAGTCCCACCGGTCCAGCACCGAAGGCCTCCCCGGCGGAGGAGCGGCCGATGGAGCCGGCTGACCAACCGGCGGACGCCGGGACCGACGGGACCCGAGGCGACTCGGCGTCGATCGACGACGATACGACGTCGGGAGAGGCGGCCGGCGGCGGCGCGGCCGGCGCGCACGCCGCGCCTGCGGCGACCCACCCGCTGGCGCGGGCGCTCGTGGCGGCGGTCGGCAGCCGCATCCTGGTCTTCCTCGTCGGCTTTCTCGCGGCGGAGTTCATCGGCGTCCACGGGCTGCCCGTCGGCTGGCGCTTCCCGGCACGCGCCGAGGTCTTCACGGGGTGGCTCGGATCGCTCTTCAACCCGTGGGCGCACTGGGACGGCGTGTGGTACATCAAGATCGCGACCGGTGGCTACGCCGACGCCGACGGCAGCACGGCCTTCTTCCCGCTCTTCCCGCTGCTGCTCCGCTACGTCGGCCTGCTGCTGGACGGCAACCTGCTGATCACCAGCATCGTCATCTCGCTGCTGTGCTACGCGGGCTGCGTGTGGCTGCTCTACCGGCTGGTGCGCAGGGACTTCGACGAGTCCATCGCCAGCAAGGCCGTGATCTACCTGGCGATCGGGCCGCTCTCGTTCTTCCTGCAGGCCGCCTACACGGAGTCGCTCTTCCTGGCGCTGTCGCTGGCCTGCTTCGTGTTCGCCCGCGAGGGCCGCTGGCGGCTCGCCGGCGTCATGGGCCTGCTCGCGACGCTCACGCGCAGCACCGGCGTGCTCCTGCTCATCCCCATGGCCTACTACTACTACGAGCGGCGCGGCTGGAACCTCAAGAAGACCGACTCGCACGTCGCCAACCTGCTGATGGTCTTCGAAGGCCTGCTCGTGTGGATGACCTACCTCGCGCTCGCCTTCGGCAAGCCGTTCGCCTTCTCGGCCGCGCAGGCTCAGTGGGAGCGTGACCTCGGGGCCCCCAACTACACGGTCGCCAAAGGGATAGGCGCCACCGTGTGGGGTCTGCGCAAGATGGTCTCGGCCGAGTACTATCGCATGTTCTGGGAGGTGCCGCGTCCTGGTTCCGACTACAGCAACCTGGGCACGAACACCCTCAACCTGCTGTTTCTCATCGCGGCCGCGCTGCTCCTGTGGTACGGGGCCCGGCGGCTCCCCGGAGCGTACAGCTGGTATGCGCTTGCAGCGCTGGCGTATCCGCTGTTCTTCCCCAGCAAGTACGTGCCGCTGATGTCGTACCCGCGCTTCACGCTCACGGTCTTCCCGCTGTACGTCGCCCTGGCGCTGTACACGCGCGACAGACCGCGCCTGCACAAGGTGGTGGTGGTGGGGGGGGTGCTGCTGCTCATCGCGTTGACGGCCAAGTTCGCCGTGTTCAGCTGGGTGGCGTGAGGCTCGGAGGAGCAGCGGCGACAGTCTCCTAACCAGTCGTCAGGGTGTGGGGGACGAACTCCCGGACGGGGGCGACTGCGAGCTCGGCGACGCAGTCGCTCCGAGCGAAGGGATCTGAGCGCCGGGCGCCTGCCCGCCGCCCCCGGCGCCGATACGCTTGAACACGTAGACCCCGTCCTTGGCGTAGACAGACCGGAAGTTGAGGTCGAGCACCAGCCGGCCCAAGGCGAGCGAGTGCATGTCCTCGTCCTCCTTGTCGAAGAAGAACGGGTGCTTCTGGTCGACGATCACCCAGTCGGCCGCGGCGAAGTAGGGGAAGACGTAGGCCACGCGGCGCGCCGCCAGCTGGGCACCGACGTTGTTGTTGGCCGACACCTTGGCGTCCGGAGGGATCATCGCGACGGCCTCGTCGAGCACCGCGTCATGCCCGGTCTTGGCGTAGGCCCGGCCGTCGTAGGCCGCACCCGGCAGCGAGAAGGGCAGCGGCCCGAGAAAGTAGTTGCCGGCCAGCGCGCACAACAGCACGAGGAGGGCCAGCGTGGCACGCTGCGCGCGCTGGCCCTGCATCAGCTTCTCCGCCTTGCGGAACCCGCCCCCGAGCCAGCGCCACAGACGCATCACGCCGATTACTGCTGCTGCGTAGAGGAAGGGGATCTCGAGCGCCGTGTAGTGAAACTCGATGCGCCGCTGGAACGGTGTCGCCGAGAGGGCGTTGAGTCCGTACTCGGGAAGGGCGATCAGCACCGTCAGGGGGCTCAGAAGCGAAGTGAACCCGAACGGCCAGAGGAGCCCCAGCCAGTAGCGCAGGTTGGACTCGGCAAGAAGGTCGGCGACGGTCTGTCCGGGGTGGGTGACGGCGTGCTTCACCACCGCCAAGGCTCCGTCACCGTAGTCGCCGTAGCGCGCGATGAAGGCGCTCTGCTCGCCACTGTAGTGCGGGATGACGACCCAGACGGCGGCCGCGAACCAGGCCACGCCCACGCCGGTCACCAGAAGTGGCCACAGTGAGCGCTTGCGGATCGCGAAGTACACCCCCATGAAGGCGATCACCAGCGGCACGGTCTCCTTGCACGCCGCCGCGAGCACGAGGAAGACGGCGGCGCGCACCCAGCGATCCTCGTCCATGTACAGGAAGGCCCAGAGGAGGAGCGGTGTCGCGAGGGCGACCGGGTGGAATTCGTTGAGGACGAGGAACCCGAGGGCTGGATACAGCAGGTAGGCGCCGGCGAGGAAGGCGCCGGCGCTCGGGTCGCGCGTGACGCGCGTCCCGAGGCGGTACGCCGGCCAGGCGCCGGTGGCGACGATCGCGGCCTGCGCGACCAACAGCATCACGGGGCTCGGCCACACGAGCCAAGGGAGCGCGAACAGCGCGAGGATGGGGTCGACGTGCGAGCCGAGCCGCGACGTCTGCCGCGGCTCGAGGTCGCCGGTCGTGATCTCCAGGAAGTGGCCGTGCGCCGTGTTGTACACGGCCTGGACCATGTTGCCGAGGTCGAACCGGGCGTCCATGTACGCCCGGTACTTGAGCCACGACAGCAGTGAGTAGACGACGGCGAAGAGGACGGCGCCGCCGATCACGTACAGTGCCCGGCGGCGGAAGAGGATCTTCCTCTGCTCCTCGTCGAGCTCCTCGACGGGGGAGAGCGCGAGCAGGCCGCCGTTCGGCGTTGCCGCCTCGCCGGCGCCGCGTCTCTGCTGTCGCCGCCGGCTCACGATTCGCTCCTGTGCCGCACGAGGAGCTCGACGACAACGACGAGTCCGACGAAGACGAGCTCGACGACGGTCACCCACAAGCGCAGCAGAAGCGCCCACGTGAGCGCCACGCCGCCAGGCAGCCTGCCGGAGAGCGAGGCGGTGAGCACCGCCTCACGCACGCCGATCCCGCTGGGGATGAAGAACGCGACCATGCCGCCTGCGTACGCAAGCGCGTAGGCGACGATCACCAGCGGAAGTGCGCCGACGTCGAGACCTGTGATGGCGCGAGCGAGCAGCCAGGCGCCTGCGCCGGCGACGAGCCAATCCACCGTGAAGAGAAGGAGGAGCCAGAGCACCGTGCCGAAGCCGAGGGTGACCTCCAGCGGCGGCCGCCGGAGGAGGCGCAGAGCGCGTCCCGCCAGAGGCCCGAAGATCCTCGGGTGCATGAGGGCCACAAGGATGGGGATAGCGACCAGGCTGAGCGCCGTGAGTCCCGGGCGGTACTCCCAGAAGGGGAAGAGCACGGCGACGGCGAGGAGCGCCGAGCAGAGGCCGAGCGCCTGCTCATAGACCATCGCGGCGGTCACCCGATCCACGGCCAGCCCCTGCGCATGGCTCATCCAGGCGCGGCCGACGAACATGAAGACGTTGCCCGGCATGTAGCGCGCGAGGATCGATTTGCCCCACACGGAGGCTGCGGGCCAGAACGCGCTGCGCGCGCCGCAGCCGCGCAGGAGCAGCCACCAGAAGGCCGCCTGCGCGAAGTAGAAGATGAGGAAGGCGACGCCGGAGGCTGCAAGCCAGCCGGCGTCGAACGTCCAGTCGAAGCTCTCGATGCTGTCCCACGAGCGCACGAGGTAGGCGGCGAGGAAGTAGACGGTCGCGGCGACGATCGCCACCTGGACGAGGCGCACGATGACGCGGCGGCGCGAGGAAGTGGCCCGCGTCTTGCCGCCGTCCGGCGGCGGCGTTTCGTGCACGCTCGGCGGCGAGGATCCGCCCGGGCTGGTCGCGCCTCCATCACCCGGACGCGCGCCGGTCGTCTCGTCCCCGACGGTCATGCCGACCCCAGGGCGGCGAGCAACTCGCCGGCCACGGCTGCGGGCGTGAACGCCCGCCGGTACAGGTCGAGCGCGCCTCGGCCGAGACGGGCACGCTCACTCTCGTCCAGCAGCCGGCGGAGCGCGCCCGCCAGGGCGGCGCCGTCTCCGGGAGGCGTGAGCAGGGCGGCCTCTCCGCCCGAGAGCCACTCGCGAGCGCCGTCCGTGTCGGCGGTGACGACGGGCCGGCCGCAGGCCAGCCCGTCGAAGACTTTGTTCGGGACGACGCGTCCGGCCTTGTCGGAGCGGCCGAACACGCCGAGGCAGACGTCAGCCGCCCGCGTGTGGGCGCGCAGCTCCGCTGCGGGCAGCGCGCCGAGCCACTCCACGTTGGTCAGTCCCCGCGTCGCGATCGCGCTCCGGAGCTCGGCCGAGAGCTGCCCCTCGCCGATGAGGACGAAGCGAAACGGCTCGGTGCGCAGCAGCTCGGCGGCGGCCAGCACGACGTCGGCGCCGTGCAGCGGGCTCCACTTTCCGTACTGCAATACGGTCAGCGGTTCGCCGTGCTCGCGCGCACGGGCGGCGCCGTCCGCGCGCGGCTCCGGCAACGCGCCGACCGGCGCGACGACGAGCTGGCTTCGCGCGAGGCCGAACTCCTCCTGGTAGTAGGCCGCATGCGCCCAGGTGTCCGCGAGGACGAGGTCCGGCAGTCGAAAGGCCACCTCGTCGACGGCGCGCACCGCGAACGCCTTGACGCCGCCGCCGCGCACGAGGGCGCGGTCTCCGGCAAAGGTGTCCCAGAGGGAGACGAGCGGATCGAAGACGAGGCGCGCGCGGCGGAAAGCCGCGAGCAGCCGTCCGAACGGCACGAGAAAGTGCCCGGGATAGCCGACGATGACCGCGTCCACGTCCAAGTCGCGGCGATGCTGCAGGAGCAGCCGTGCATGCGCCGCCGCCACTCCGGCGGCGAGACGTGCGGCGCCGCGCGCGCCGGCCATCTCGGTCGCCGTCAAGCGCGGCAGATCAGCCTGGAATTCGAGGACTTGGAGGCCGTGCTCGCGGAGTCCCGCAATGAGCACGGCGTTGCGCGGGTAGTCCCGCTCGTAGCTCCCGAAGTACGCGATGGTCCTGGTCACGACCGTGCGGCGACGCCGGAGGCGCCCCGCGAAGCGGCATCCTCGCCGTCACGATGGTCCGGCTCGCCCGGCGGCCGCGCGGCCGCCGGTCCCGCCTCCACGAGCACGGCCACCTGTGCCGGGTCGGGGCCGCGGCGAGCGCGCGTGCTGGCGATGAGCTCGCCGATGAGCCCCAGGCTCAGCAGCTGGACACCCACGATGATCAGCAGCACCCCCAGCAGGAGCAGCGGGCGCTGTCCGATGGGGTTGCCGAACACCAGCTTGTCGATGGTCAGGTAGAGCTCGACGAGCACGCCGATGACGATCAGCAGCGTACCGACGCCACCGAAGAGGTGCTGCGGGCGATGCTGGTAGCGACCGAGGAACATGACCGTGAGCAGGTCGAGGTAGCCGCGCATGTACCGCTGCCAGCCATACTTGGAGCGGCCGGCCGTGCGCCGCCGGTGGCTGACCTTGACCTCGGTCACGCGGAAGCCCGCCTGCGCGGCGACGACGGGGATGTAACGGTGGAGCTCGCCGTAGACCGAGATGGTGTCGACGACGTCGCGCCGGTACGACTTGAGCCCGCAGTTAAAATCGTGCAGCGGGATGCCGGAGGCGCGGCGCACCGTCCAGTTGAAGAAGCGCGAGGGGAGCGTCTTGTTGAGCGGGTCCTGACGGCGCTGCTTCCAGCCCGAGACGAGATCGTAGTCCTCCGTGAGCGGGGCCACGAGCTTGGGGATCTCCGCCGGGTCGTCCTGGCGGTCGCCGTCCATGGTCACGAGGAGGTCGCCGTGGGCGGCGGCGAATCCGTGCGAGAGCGCCGCCGCCTTGCCGAAGTTGCGCCTCAGCTTGACGACGCGCATGTCGTCACGAGCTTCCGCGAGCTCCTTCATCACCGCGAACGAGCCGTCCGTGGAGCCGTCGTCCACGAACACGATCTCGTAGGGGGTCGCGTACGTGGCAAGCGCCTCGTCGATCTCGGCGACGAGCGGCACGAGGCTGTCGGCCTCGTTGTACACGGGAATGACGAGTGAGAGGAGAGAGCCCATATCGGCTCACTAGGATACATCCTCGCGAGAGACATCACGTCTTCTTCGCGATCGTCGAGACGCGGCTCAAGGAACCCGTCGGCGCGAAGCGCGCGCTCCTGCACCTCGCGTTCGGCGCGCCCCGCATATGGGGCGCGCCTCCCACGTGCCCGTGTGGCGTCACGCGCACGCTGGCAGGGAAACAGGCCACTTGGTAGCATGGGACGGTTCCCCCGTGTCTCTCGGGGGCTTGGAGGACGCGGATGGGCAAGAGAATCTGGCTCGTGTTGGCGATCGGCGCACTCATCGCGACGTCGTTCGCGGCGAGCGTGGTCTCCGCCAGGCGCGCCACTGAAGACCGCCCCAAGGAGATCACCCGCGGCCTCGACTATCTCCACGCCCGCCAGCGCGACGACGGCGGCTTCCGCACGCCAGAGAACACCGCCTGGGGCGTCATGGGCGCAGTCGCCAGTGGCGAGCGCATGGGCAACAGCGCCTGGCACGTCAAGGGCAAGAACCCCTTCGACTACCTCCAGGCCACCGACCTCGTCGCCGCGAGCACGAGCGCGGACGTCACCAACGCCCCCGTCTACTACGCCCGCCTCATCATGTCCTACGTGGCCATGGACCGGGCAGGCACCGTCGGGACCGCCGGCAGCAAGGGCGTCAACCTCCTGGGCGTGCTCCTCACCTACCAGGACACCGGCGACGGCTCCTCGAGCCAAGGGGCCTTCTCCCCGGTACCGCCCTCCACGGTGTCCGCTGTGCGCACGACCAGCTGGGCGATCCTCGCTTTGCGCAACCTCGGCGTGAGCCAGAACGACAACCGCTTCAGGATGGCCGGGGCGTGGCTTGCCGCGCAGCAGAACACCATGCCGGGCGACGGCGGCTTCGCCCGCGGCGAGCAGGGCGGCGATTCCACCGCGCTCGACACGGCGCTCGCCTACCAGGCGCTCGCCGTGAGCTCCAACGACGCGGACTGGGACCCCGTCGCCGCACGCGCGTTCCTCGAGAAGACTCAGAATGCCGATGGCGGCTTCCCCGTCCGTCCCGGCGGCAAGACCGACGCCGAGGCAACTTCGGCCGGCATCCAGGCCATACTCGCCATGGGCGAGCGGCCGGACGATCCGGCATGGACGGTCGGCGTCAACACGCCGATACGCGCTCTCAGCGGGCTGCTCCAGGAGAACGGCTCGTACAGACTGACATCCAGCACGTCTTCGCGTCCGATCATGGTCACGGGCTGGGCGCTCGTCGCGCTGCGCGGCAAGAGCTTCACGACCTATCCCGGCAACCCGGGCACGGCTCACACCGCGTTCCGCTTCCGGCCGCAGTTCAACGCCGTCTCTCCCAAGAACGGCGCCAAGTTCAAGACGACGCGCAGCGTGCTCATCCGCGCCACGTACACGGACTTCTCTCCCAAGGGGACCGGCATCAAGACGTCGGCCTGCCGCGTCTACGTGGACAACACCAACAAGACTCGGCCTGCGACGATCGGGAGGTCCAGCCTCCGGCTGCAGCTCAAGAACGTGCCCAATGGCAATCACACGTACACGATCAAGCTGGTCGACCACGCCGGCAACCAGAAGATCATCGAGCGCAAGTTCACCGTCGCCGTGCCCATCCCGACGCCGAAACCGACCCCCACACGCGTACCCACGCCGCGGCCGACCTACAACCCCGGCCCGGTCTATCCGCCCGTGTACCCCACGCGCACTCCGACGCCCGCCCCGACGCTGACCCCGACGCCGACCCCGACGCCGTATGAGACGTACACTCCGTATCCCTACGGGAGCCCGAGCCCGACGGCGAGCCCCATCGTCACCGGCTCGCCGATCCCGTCGCCCAGCGCCTCGGCGAGCCCTTCCGGAGCCGAAGGCGAAGGGGACGGGGGTAGTGCCGCCGGGTTCGTGGGTGGTACTCTGCTCGCGATGCTGCCCATCGGCGCCGTCATCTCCTACCTCGTCCTGCACCGCCGCGAAGACCTCCTCGCCGGAGCAAGCCAAGGTGCGGTGCTCGCCGGCGGAGGAAGCTCCTGGGAGCGCTTCAAGCAGACGCTCGCCAAGTCCAAAGACCTGACTCGACCGTCGTCGCGGGAGTGAAGACCACGTGAACGATCTTCAGCAACTCATCTACGATATCTCCAGGATCCTCCTCTGGCCCGTCCTCATCGCCGCCATCGTCTGCCTCGTCTGGGTGCTCATCGAGTGCGGGGTGCTCCTCTACGAGCTGTGGCTGCGCTTCCGCTATCGCGATCTCGACGCCCTCGAAGTCCGCGCGCTGCGTGCGCGCATGGCCTTCCGTGACGGCAAGCCACGCACGGCGTACCGCTACCTGCAGGAGAACAACTACTCTCTGGTCGTCGTCCGCTTCCTCTACGACCTGATCCGCAACTACCAGACGGAACGGTTGGCGGCGAAACCACTCAAGCTCCTGCAGGAGTACGAGTTCTACACCATCAAGCGGCTCGAGCGGACACGGATCCTCGTGCGTATCGGCCCCATTCTCGGCCTCATGGGCACCCTCATCCCGCTGTCGCCCGCCCTGATCGGCCTCGCCACCGGCAAGATGGAGGAGCTGTCGACCAACCTCGTCACGGCGTTCTCCGTGACCGTCATCGGCCTGCTCATCGGCGGCCTCGCCTTCGTCGTCAGCATCGTCCGAGACCGCATGTACTCGCAGGACATCTCCGACATGGAGTACCTGCTCGAGCTGCTGGAGGGCGACGACGTGCGCCTGAGGTCCGGCAGGCGTCTCTCCAAGACGGGCGTCTGGGACACCGAGGCGGAGGTCGAGTACGAGATCGCGGACGAGGATGCCGAGCGCACGTCGATCATCACGCTGCCGGAGACCCCGAACGAGCCACTGCTTCCGGTCGCCGTGGGCTCCACCGACGGCAACGGCGGCTCTCGCACCACACCGACGACGTCGGCGGCGGCCGGCGACACGAGCCGTCCAGTCGCCGGAGGGACGGACAAGGGGGACGGCCTCACCTTCGACGATCCGAGCATGGACTGGAACCGTTACGACGACCCGTTCGCCGATCTCGGCCCCATCGATCCCGAGGGGACCGACGATCCGCGACCGCGCGGCTCGGGCGGTCCCACCCGCCGTCGCTGAGCGGCTGAGCGGTCATGCCGGCCAACGACGACCACTCCAGGCTGCACAACCTCGGGACCGTCATGGGCGTTCCGGAGAGCGGCCTCCGCTACATGCGCCGGCGCCGGGTCGGCACGGCCGACCGCAACGGCGATCCGCTCGATGGACTCGTCAATCTGTTCACCGTGGCTGTCGTCTTCGCTGTCGCCCTCCTGGTCGCCGTGCTCGCGGCGGTCAATCTGGGCGGGTTGCTCACCAACGAGAACATGACCATCGTCACCGACCCGGGCACGCCGGAGATGCAGGTCATCGTCAAAGAGGGAGACACCATCACCAAGCTCGACATGGAGTCCGGAGCGGAGGTCGCCGGCACGGGGACGCTGCTCGGCTCGTTCTACGAGCTTGCCGACGGAACGGTGATCTACGTGCCGGCCGGCCAGACCGCGCCCGACGGCTCCACGCCGGCCCCGGGAACCACGCCGGTCCCCGACGCGACGCCCACGCCCGGCGTCACGAGCACACCGGGCGTCACTCCGTACCCGACCCCGACGCTCACACCGCCTACGGCGTTCCCTACGTCGCCGCCGACGCCGACTCCGGGCGTGACGCTCACGCCGGACCCCGGCCCCGTGACCAACGGCACCTTCTGACGGACCCCGCCGCTCAGCCCAACGAGCGCAGGAGCTCGATGAGCCGCTGGAGCTCGGCGGCGTTCTTGAAGCCGATCTGAATTGAGCCGCCGCGCTTGCCGCTGCGGATGCGCACCGGCGCCTCGAACACGCCGTAGAGCTCGTCGGCCAGTTCGGTGAAGTCCGGGCCGGAGGACGGCCGCGCCGGAGGCGCGGCCTCGCCCGGCCCCTCCGCGAGCTTGCGCACGAGCGCCTCGACCTGGCGCACCGTGAGCCCTTCAGTGACCACGAGCCGCGCCACGCGGCGGCGCTCGCCATGGTCGGGCAGCGCCAACAGTGCGCGCCCGTGGCCCTCGGTGAGCTCACCGCGCTCGACCATCGCTTGCACGTCGTCGGGCAGATCAAGCAGGCGCAGCAGGTTGGTGACCGCCACACGGCTGCGGCCGACGAGCTCGGCGATGCGTTCGTGCGTGAGGCCGAACTCATCCACCAGCGCCGCGTAGGCCTGCGCCTCTTCTATCGCATTCAGGTCCTCGCGGGCGACGTTCTCGGCGAGGGCGATCTCGAGCGAAGCGATCTCGTCGGCGGGCCGCACCAACGCCGGGATGAACTCGAGGCCGGCGAGCTTCGCGGCGCGCAGGCGCCGCTCGCCGGCGATGAGCTCGAAACGCACGCCTGCCGGTGCCGGCAGGCCGGCGGCCCCCAGCGCCGTCTCCGCGTGCAACGGCCGCACCACGACCGGCTGCACCACGCCGAGCGCCTTGATGGACGCCGCCAGCTCGTGTAGCTCGTCATTGGAGAACGTCCGCCGTGGCTGGCGGCGGTTGACGGCGATGTCGGCGAGGGCGAGCTCGCGGAGGCGGCCCTCGGGCGGCGCGCCGGCCGAGCCGGAACGCCCTATCGCTGCCCGGCTCTCACCGATGAGCGCCCCGAGGCCCTTGCCGAGCGCCCTCTTGCCGCTCCCGCCGGGTGTCGGGCCTTGCGGACGCGCGGACGGCGCGTCGGGATCGCGTGCTTCAGTCACGGGAGACGACCTCCTTGGCGAGATCGAAGTAAGCGTCGCTGCCGGCGCAGGTCGCATCATAGCGTGAGATGGGGAGCCCGTGGCTGGGCGCCTCACTGAGCCGGACGTTACGCGGGATGATGGTCTGGAAGACGTCCTCTCCCAGATGCTCCCTCACCTCGCCGGCGACTTCGCGCCCCAGGCGCGTGCGGCCGTCGTACATCGTCACCACCACCCCAAGAATCGAGAGCTCGGGGTTGAGATGCTCCTGCACGAGCCCGATCGTCTCGAGCAGCGCCGCCAGACCCTCGAGGGCGTAGTACTCGGCCTGTACCGGGATGAGTACCTCGCGCGCGGCGACCAGCGAGTTGACGGTGAGGACCCCGAGAGACGGGGGACAGTCGATGAACACGAAGTCATGCGTCTCGACGTGCCCGGCCAGCGCGTAGTCGAGAACATACTCGTTGCCATCCGCTCCGGCGAGCTCGACGACGGCGCCGGCGAGGTCCGGGCATGATGGCACCAGCGAAAGGTGGTCGACGCAGGTGGCCACGGAGGCTTCGGCCACGCCGGCGGCTCCGCCGAGAATGCCGTAGCTCGTGAGCCGCGCGTCCTCGGCGCGAACGCCGAGGCCGGCGGAGGCGTTGGCCTGCGGGTCCATGTCGAGGAGGAGCACGTCGAACTCGGCCTCGGCCAGACAGGCCGCGAGGTTGACGGCGGTGGTGGTCTTGCCGACTCCGCCCTTCTGGTTGGTCACGGCGATGACGCGGGTCACCAGGCTCCTTTCGGGGGCACCGATACTAGCAGATGGCGTAGCCTCTCCCGTCTCCTGCGGCAGTCGCCCTGGTCAGGGGCGGCGAGCCCGCCGTCAGGCGCCCAGCGGACGCTTCGCGGCTACGCCGTCGCGCCGCGGGAGCCACTCCGGCGTCTGCGCCGTCTTGCGATAGACGACGCAGACAGCGTCGTCCAGCGGCGACCCCGGCAGAGGAACCGGCGGCTCGGCGGCGAGTCCGCAGCGCGCCGCCGCCACGTCCGCGGCCGGGCCCTCATCGATGAGCGCGCGGCGCGTCTTGCTCGCCAACAGCACGCCGTCCTCCGCGAGAAGCGGGGCAGCCAGCTCGACGAGCACAGGGAGCCCGGCGACCGCGCGTGCGAAGACCACTCCGAAGGCGTCGCGGCCCGGCGCGCCCGCAGCGGCGAAGCGCTCGCTGCGGGCGCACACCACGCGCGCGCGAGTGATCATCCCGCACGCGGCAACGGCCTCCTCCAGAAAGGCGCACTTCTTGGCCACCGAGTCGAGGACGGTCAGCTCGGCCGTGGGGAGCGCCACCGCGAGCGGGATGCCGGGGATGCCGGCGCCCGAGCCCAGGTCCAGCCAGCCGGCTCCTTCTCGCTCGCGCAATTGGGGCACCCCGAGCAGCGCCAACGAGTCGCCGATCAGGGTGTCGACGACGGCGACGGGACCATTGAGGCCCGTGACGTTGCCGCGCCGCCAGCCCAGGAGCAGGTCGACATAGCGGCTGAGCGCCGCGGTCTGGGCTCCGTCCAGTCCGTACGTCACTGCGAGCCGCTCGAGCGCGGCCCCATACATGCCCGAAGCGTGCATCGCCGGAGCCTACCACGGGCCGCGGGCGCAATCCGCCGCGGCGCTCCGGCCCCGGACTGCGGCGGCAGGCGAGCGATCGCCCGCCGCCCGGCGGGGTGGTCAGCCCGCGGCGACCGCCTCGCGCAGCGCGCCGGCGAGCGCGTCCACATCGTCGGGCGTCGTCTGCCAGGAACACATCCAGCGGACCACGCCGGCGTCCTCGTCCCAGACGTAGAAGTGATACTGCTCGTGAAGCCGCTCGATGACCGGCCGCGGCAAGGCGGCGAAGACCGCGTTCGCCTGCAGCGGATAGGCGATGCGAACGCCCGGCACTTCGGCGGCTGCGTCGCCGAGCCGCCGGGCCATCGCGTTGGCGTGCCCGGCGGTCTCGCGCCAGAGGTCGCCCTCGAACAGGCGCAGCAGTTGCGCGGAGATGAAGCGCATCTTGGAGGCCAGCTGTGTGCCCTGCTTGCGCGCGTACAGGTAGTCGTCAGCGAGCCCCGGCCGCAAGAACACGACCGCCTCCGCCCCGAGCAGGCCGCACTTGGTGCCGCCGAGGGTCAGGAGGTCGACCCCGCAGCCGGTCGTCAGATCGCGCAGCTCCAGGCCGAGCGCCTCGGCCGCGTTCACCAGCCTGGCGCCGTCGACGTGCAGCAGCAGGCCGGCCTCGTGAGCAGTCGCCGCCAGCGCCGTGATCTCCGCCGGCGAATACACCGTGCCAAGCTCGGTTGATTGCGAGATCGAGACCACTCTGACCTGGACATGGTGCTGATCGCCGAAGCCGACGAGCCGGCCGCGCAGCAGCTCCGGCGTCAGCTTGCCGTCCGGCGTCGGAACGTCGATCAGCTTGGCGCCGGCGATGCGCTCCGGCGCACCGCACTCGTCGACGTTGATGTGCGCCGTCTCCGGGCAGATCACGGCCTCGTAGGGCCGGAGGACGGCGGCGAGGGCGGTGACGTTGCCGCCGGTGCCGTTGAAGACGGGGAAGGAATCCACCTCGCCGAACAGCTCGCGCAGCCGCTTGCGCAGCCTCGCCGTCCAGGCATCGTCGCCGTAGGCCTGCGCCCAGCCGCCGTTGGCGGCGGCGACGGCGTCGAGGACGGCGGGGTGCGCGCCCGCATAGTTGTCGCTCGCGAACAGCGTGAGCGGGACGCCTGCGGCGCCGCTCACGTCGCCACCTTCTTCTTGAGCGACTCGTAGAACAGGCTGAGCGGGAACTCGTCGTCGAGCACGCGGTCGATCCAGGCCCGCGGCTCGGCCTCGTCCGAGAAGACACGGGCCTCCGCGCGCCACTGCGAGCCGAGGTTCGGCGTCACGTACCGCGAGATGAGGTCGTGCGCGGCGATCCAGTAGGTGACCTTGCTCGTCTCGATCCCGTGCCGGTACAGCTCCTCGACGAGCTCGCGAAGCTCGCCGACCGTCGCCTCGATCCGCTCCCAGTCGATCAGCAAGCGGTTGTCGGTCCACCGCACGACGCCTCGGTCGTGGAGGAACCCGAAGAGCAGCTGGCCGCCGAGCCCGTCGTAGTTGCGCACGCGGTTCCCGGTGACAGGGAAGCGCAGCACGCGATCGAAGAGGATGGCGTACTGGATGTAGCGCGCGAAGGGGAAGCCGTCGCGCGCGAGTTCACCGGCCGTGCCGTAGGTGGCGAGATCGACGCGCAGCTCCTCGAGCGAGTACATCCAGTACGGCAGACGCTGGCGGATCATGAACGGGTCGAAGGGCAGGTCGCCATGGCTGTGCCAGCGGTCATGGATCATGTCCCAGAGGACATAGGTCTCGAGCGCCAGGTCCGGGGACTCGGCGAGAGCCTTCGCGTCGGGCGGCAGGTCGATGGAGAGGACTTCGGCTCCGCGGAGGGTCGAGCGCCGGTACCTGGAGGACTCGCGGTCGCAGAAGATGGCGCCGAAGTGATTGGTCGGACGCTCGGCGACGCTCACCGTCTCGGGGAACAGCACCGCGCACTCGCTGTCGTAGCCCGCGGTGTTGTCGACAAGCTGCACCGGCACGAACTTGGCGTTGTCGTAGAGCTCCTCCTCGATCAGCGCGACGAACTCCGGCCACGGGGAGCGCGTGATAAGCGCCTCGAAGCGCGTATCCGGTGAGCCGTTCGGCGTGTACATGGGGAAGACGACGAGGTTGTCGATTCCGTCCCGGCGGTGCAGCTCCGGGCGGAAGAGATCCAGGGAGGCCCTGAAGTCCGGCTTGGCGCACCCACCCTCGACCCACGCCTGCAGGTCGACGACAACCTGGGCGAGGTAGTCCTCCTCGTGCGGGAAGCGGGGCGCGAGGTCGGCGATGGCCTCGGCCATCGTCACCACGAGCTCCCTCACCTCACCCGCGTCGTGCGCGTCGAGGTCGATCTCGCCCTTGGGCTCCTGCAGCAGCCGGAGAGTGTCCGTGGCGTCCTTGAGGCGCTGCCACGCGGGATCCTGCGCCGCCTCGGAGAGGATGGGCGTCGAGTCGGCACGAAACGCGGGCAGCGAGGCCCAATACGCCAGGTTGAGCCAGAGCTGCTGGTGATCGCGCCGGGCCAGGAAGTCGTCGCCGATGAAGTCCGAGTCGGCGGCGACCACCACCCGGCCCTCCTTGTACGGAACCGCGACGAGCAGGCCGGCGCCGGGCGGATCGGCGGTGGCGCGCGTGCGCAGCAGCACCGCGCCTTCGACGTCCGCCGCCACCACGCCGGTCCGGTAGAAGCCGACGTTGCGTACCAGATGCAGGATGCTGGGGTCGGCGGCTTCGCCGGCCGCATCCGCGTGGATCCACGACGGCACATCGTCGCCTGACTCGTAGTCGAAGACGGTGGCGTTCTCGAGCCGCACGCCGAACGACGCGAGCAACTCATTGAGGTTGCCGCCGTGCTTGTCCTCTTCTTCGTCGCCGAGGACGACGAGGCCGCCGCCGGCGGCCACGAAGGCCTCGACGGCGGCGATCTCGGTGGGCGAGAAGCTGGGCGGATCGTCGCTCACCGTCCGCTCCCACCGGGCGTCGCTCGGATGCGCGATGACGAGCACGTCGACGCCGGCCAGCGCGACTTCGTCCAGCGGCCGGCCGGTGCTCGTCGCTACCTCGAAGTCCCTCTCGCTGAGAGCGGCGGCGGCCGCTGCATACGAGGCGGCGGCAGGGTGTGACGGTCGCATCCGCGCCGCCGCCTCCGGTCGGATCGACCATGCCTCACCATGGTGCTCGTCGAACAGCACCTTCGCTACCTTCCGCTGACGCAGGGTGTCGAGCATGCGGACCTCCAGAGGAGAGGCTCTTACGTGACGCGCCACGGGCGCGGCGTGATGGATACCGACGAGAAGGTTGTTCCTGGCTCGACGGCGACGCCAAACCCCTGCCGACCGGCCCCGGTGCCGTCAGCAGTCGCGATTCTTGGTGAGGACGAGCACCGTGCCGCCCTCGGCCGGCTTGCGCAGATCGAAGCCGTCGACGACCGCCCGGATGATCGAGATACCCATGCCGCCCTCGGCCAGATGGATCTCGGGGATGGCGCGGCACTCGGGGCAGTCCTCGTCGTCCTCGTGGAATCCGCCGCCCTGGTCGCGGATGAGCACGGTGACGCGGTCCGCGTGCACCGTGAACTCGAGATGGACCTGGCCGTCGTCGTGGTCGTAGGCGTGGCGCACGGAGTTGGAGCAGGCCTCGGTGAGCGCCAGCTTCAGATCGGCCACGGCGTCGTCAGAGAAACCGCCGCGAGTGCGGAGAAGGCCGGAGAGGGCCAGACGACCGAGCAACACGTACTCCGCCTTCGCTGGGATATCGAGCTTCACGTAGTCTTCCACGGCTGCGAATCCTATCGAGTCGGGGTCTGCCATGCCACATTCAAGACGCTCCGCACACACCCTTCGTCACTTCTTGACCGACGCGCGTACGTTCACGTTCTCTCCACACATCGCACACAACGTTCCCCGCAGGGCGACATCCTCAACCGCATACCCGGTCCGGCGGACGAGAAGCCGTTTGCAGTTCGGGCAGATGGTGTTCTCTCCCTCGTGACCAGGCACGTTGCCGAGGTAGACGAATCTGAGCCCTGCATCACGCCCGAGATGGACGGCGTGCTCCAGCGTAGGGATCGGCGTCGGCGGCAGGTGAGCGAACTCGAGATGGGGCATGAAGCGGGTGATGTGCCACGGCGTATCGGACCCCAGTCGATCGACGATCCACTCGGCGATACCTCTGAGCGTCGCGTCGTCGTCGTTGAAGGTCGGGATCACGTTGGTCACGATCTCCACGTGGCAGCCGTACTCCGCCTTGGCCGCCTCCGCGGCCTCCAGCACCGGCGTCAGATCCGGGATCCGACAAAGCTCCTTGTACTGCTGGTTCGTGAATCCCTTGACGTCCACGCGGTAGGCGTCGATGTGCGGCCCCAGTACCTCAAGGGCGTCGGCGGTGACGTAGCCGTTGGTGACCATCACTGTGTACAGCCCGTGCTCGTGCGCGGCCTGGGCGCCGTCGAGGATGTACTCCAGCCAGATCGTCGGCTCGTTGTAGGTCCACGCGACGCCCTGGCACTCATTGTTTGCTGCCAGTACGGCGAGATTGCGGATCGGCAGGTCGCGCAGGTCGCGGGTCGCCTCACGGGGATCGGCGTGCGCGATCTGCCAGTTCTGGCAGTGGCGGCAGGCGAAGTTGCAGCCGACGCTCCCGAGCGAGAGCACCGTGGAGCCCGGGAAGAAGTGATAGAGGGGCTTCTTCTCGATGGGGTCCGCGGCGACGCTGCAGACCCGCCCGTACGTGATGGCGTAGAGCGTGCCGTCACGGTTGACGCGCGCCCGGCACGTGCCGCTCTTGCCGGGCGCGATGCGGCAGAGGCGCGGGCAGACGTGGCATTGCACCGCGCCGTCCTCGAGGCGCTCGTAGAGCATCGCCTCGTGCCAGTCGTTGACGGCCGCGACCATCGTCAGTTCCCCGGCCTGCGCAGGCCGGCGATACCGCGCCCGACACACTCGATCAGCGCGGCCTGCAGTTCGTCATTGCCGGACGCGACGCTGGCCATCTGGTACGTCGCGTCCGAGCCCAGCACCGGCCGGTCGTCGAGCGTGCCGCCGTCGGCGTCGCCGAACGGCAGACCAGCCTCCTTGCAGAGCAGGTACGCCGCGGCGATGTCGTAGGGCGAGTTGCAGAGCACGGCGCCGCGACCAACGCGGCGGAACTCCGCCTCGGTCCATGGGTGCGCGGCGATGATCGCCGGGCCGATGTCGACGTAGGCATCGAGTTGCCCGGTGAGGATGCGCGTGACGCCGTAGGTGGCTGAGCCGATGTCGAAGACGCAGCCGCCGACCGACGAGCCGTCGATGAGCTCCTCGAGGACGCTCGCGAGGATCACGGCCGGCCGGCCGCGGAAGCCGAGCGTCCAGAAGATGCTCTCGAGGTCGGCGCCCGGGGTGGGAAGAAACGGGATCTCCGAGCCGTCCTGCCGCCACATGCGAAGGCCGGCACCCTTCTCGGCGACGAAGAGGTCGCCGTTCTTGATCTCCTGGATGACGCCGGCGACCACGTCGCCCATCGTCGGCGCCGGACCCGCCGGCACCGCGGCGACGCTCACGCAAGCCATTTCGAAGCCGGCCGCCGCCGGACGAGTGCCGTCGATGGGATCGACGATGAGAATCAGTTCCGGGTCTGTCGCTCCCTGCAAGCCACCGTCCTCGGAGTAGAACGCCCAGGTCGGCAGGTGCTCGCTCATGTAGCCTGTGAGCACGGCCTCGGCCTGCTCGTCGATGTTGAACGTGATGTCGCCGCCGACCGCTACACCTGCGTGGCCGCGGGCGGCGTGCGTCCCCAGGGAAGGCAGCACGACTTCGCGCAGGCGGCCGCACAGGGCGATCAGCTTGTCGATGGCGTCGGTCACGGGGGCCACATTCTACCCTGCTATACTCCGAATGCCGACCGGTCGCCGCCGTTCCACGCGGACTGGTCGTCCGTCACCATGACCCCTGCGCCCGCCACTCCATGACCGAGACGCCCGCACCCGCCGGGACCGTCGCCTATCGCGCCGGCGGGTCCATCTATCTCAACGTCACCAACCGCTGCTCGAGCTCGTGTGAGTTCTGCATCCGCGACTGGACCGACGGCGTGTACGGCGAGAACCTGGTGCTCGACCACGAGCCGGACGTCGACGAGACCGTCCAGGCCATCGAGCTCGCCTTCATGGATGAGGCCGCCGACGAGGTCGTGTTCTGCGGCTTCGGCGAGCCCACGATGCGACTCGACGTCGTGCTGGCAGTGACTGAGTGGCTGCGGCTGCGACGCATCCGCAGCCGCCTGGACACGAACGGCCACGGCCAGCTGCTCAATCCGGACGTGGACGTGCCGGCGGCCCTGTCGGCGGCCGGCCTGGGAGCCGTCACCGTCAGCCTCAACGCCGCCACGCCGGAGGAGTACGATCGCGTGTGCAGGCCCGTCTTCGCGAAGTCCCACAGGGCCGTCCTGCGTTTCGCCGAACAGTGTCTTGCGCATGGAATAGAGACCACGCTGACCGCCGTCGACTACCCGGGCGCGGATCTGCCCGCGGTAGCCGACCTCGCGGCCGCAATGGGCGCAGGCTTCAGAGCCCGCGGCTACGCGGCCCCGCGCGAGCGCGAAGCTGCCGAGAAGGGAGACCGGTGATGGCCGAGTCCGGAGCACGGATCCTCCTCGTCGACGACGAAGAGGCGATCCTCAAGCTGCTGCGGTTCCCCCTGGAGAAGGAGGGCTACCAGGTCGTGACCGCGCGCGACGGCGAGGAGGCGCTCGAGACGTTCACGCGCGAGGACTTCGACCTCATCATCCTCGACCTCATGCTGCCGCACGTTGACGGCATGGAGGTCTGCCGCCGCATCCGCGCCCAGAGCATAGTCCCGATCATCATGCTCACCGCCAAGGGCGACGAGTTCGACAAGGTCCTCGGCCTCGAGATCGGCGCCGACGACTACATCACCAAGGACAAGTTCAGCCTGCGCGAGTTCCGCAGCCGCGTCCGCGCGCAGCTGCGCCGCGCCGAGATGAGCCGCAGCGCCGAGGCCACCAAGAAGGAGGTCATCAAGGTCGACGACCTCGAGGTGGACGTCCTCAAGCGCAACGTCATCGTGCGCGGCGCCAAGGTCGACCTCACCTATATCGAGTTCGAGATCCTCAAGACCTTGATATCCCACCCGGGAAGGGTCTACAGCCGGCAGCTCCTGCTCCAGCTGGTCTGGGGCGACAGCGACTACCGCGACTCGCGCACCGTGGACGTGCACATCCGCCACCTGCGCGAGAAGCTCGAGGCCGACCCCAAGGACCCAGAGTTCATCTTCACGGTCCGTAACATCGGCTACAAGTTCCGCGAGTTCTGATAGGAAGCGGCGCAGAGGCGCCCTCTTGCGATGTTCCGATCAGTAAAGAACTGGCTCACGCTCCTCATCGTGGCCGTCGTCGCCTTTGCGATGATGGTCGCGTGGGTGTACGTCGTCCCGCCGCTTCGCGGACGGCTGGTGGAGCAGAAGCTTGCTGATGCACGCGGCAACGCAGAGCTGATCGGGAACACGGCCGGCGCGTACCTGGGCTACGACTTGGGCACCGGTCAGCCGGTCGTGTCCGACCTCACGGGGCTGAGAACGTGGCTGAACAGCATCTCCACGCGCTTTGCGGGCCGTGCCATCATCTACACCCGGAATCTCGTCCTGTTCAGGGATTCCAGCGGCCAGACCTCGCCGGACGTCGCGGACTATCCGATGCTCGACGAGGCAGTGCGCACGGGCAAGGTGGTGCAGGGCACGGTGACCACCACCAACGGCAGCGTCGCAGCCACAGCCATCCCCCTGTTCTCGCAGAACACCGGCAGCACCGTCGTCGCCGCCGTCCTCGTCATCTCGTCTCTGAAAGACGTGGACAACGCCGTCAACGCCGTCCAGCGGCAGCTGCTGTTCGCCACGGTCCTGGCGCTCGGCGTGAGCCTGTTGCTCGGCTACATGGCCTCCTACTTCATCGCCCGCCGGCTCAAGCGCATCGAGCGCAGCGCGGAACTCATCGCCGGCGGCGACCTCTCGGCCAAGGTGCCCGAGACGGTGGAGGACGAGATCGGGCAGCTGGCCGACACGTTCAACGTGATGGCCGAGAGGCTGCGCAGCGCCTTCGCCCAGGTCGAGTACGAGCGCGACCGCGTCGAAGTGCTGCTGAACGACCTGAGCGAAGGCGTGATCGGCGTCTCGGCCGAGGGCACCATCACGATCGCCAATCCGGCGGCGTCGATCCTGCTCGACGAGCAGATGACGGTGGGCGCGACCGTCGACGAGGCGCTGCCCGCGGATGTGGTGAAGCTGTGGCATAACTCCCAGGAGGACGCCGACTTCGACATGATCGTGTTCGGCCACGACGATGTCACGCTCGAAGCGACCACCTACCCGGTCGGCGGCGGCGCCGACTTCACCTCCATCGTCGTGCTCCGCGACGTCACGGCGCAGGCGCGACTCGAGCGGGCGCGAAGAGACCTCATCGCGAACGCGTCCCACGAGTTCAAGACGCCGCTGTTCTCGCTTGCGGGATCGCTCGAGCTCATCGACGAGGGCGAGCTCAGCCCGGAGGAACACAGAGAGTTCCTGCAGATCATGCGTCAGCAGGTCGACCGCCTGCGTACCATGGCGATGAGCATGCTCGACCTCTCCCGCGTGGAAGCCGGTTCCTTCGAGCTGAACCCCGAGGACGTGGACCTCGTCACGGCGGGAAGATCCGTGCTCGACGAGTTCCAGGCGCAGGCGCAGACCAAGGGGGTCACGCTGTCGATCGACGGCGACGAGGGGCAGACGGCGTGGTGCGACGAACAGCGCCTCGTCCAGGTCTTGCGGGCGCTGATCGACAACGCCGTGAAGTACTCGCCGCCGGGCAGCTCCGTGCGACTCTCGACCGCGCTGGAGGACACCAACGCCGTCGTGGTCGTCGCCGACGACGGCCCCGGCATCTCCGGCAAGGAGCTGCCGCACGTGTTCGAGCGCTTTCACCGCGGCCGCGAGGAGCGCGGCACGACGACCGGCGCGGGACTCGGTCTCTCCATCGCCCGCGAGCTCACGGAGATGATGGGGGGAGGCATCTCGGCCGAGTCGCCACCGGAAGGCGGCGCCCGTTTCAGCGTGCGTCTGCCGCGCATGCCGGGCGGTCGCCGGCGCCGGGCGAACCTGTAGCCGGAGCGGCGCTCGTTCACGAGGCTTAACGCACTCGGCGTGGTTGCTTAATACGCCGTAGGGGACAGGTAACACCCATCTGGCATGTTCCAGACCGACTGTACGCCAGGGCGAGTTGACTCCCGCTCTCCCGCCCTGTGATGGATCTCAAGGACGAAGGGAAGCAAGAATGAAGCTCAAAGGGTTCCTCTCAGGCTTGGCCGGCGGCGCGCTCGCCGCAGCCGCCGTCGTACTCCTGCTGGTGTTCGTCTTCGACCTCGGCGACGTCAACAAGACGGTCATCCAGGCGACGCCGGAGACACCCACTGTCTACAGCACCCCGGCGACCACTACGGGCGACCTCTCCCCGGATCAGATCTACGAGAACGTCTCCGGCGGCGTGGTCATGGTCCTCTCCGATTTCGGCGGCTCCGGCGCCGGCCAGTTCGGCCAGACCCAAAGCACGCGGGCGCTGGGGACCGGGTTCGTGGTCGACGGGGAGGGCTACATCCTCACCAACGCCCACGTGGTGGACGAGAGCGGCCAGCGCGCCAGCAGCGTGACCGTGGTGTTCAACAAGGGTGGCTCCGAGACGCAACGGGTCCCCGGCGAGCTTGTCGGCGTCGACGTCGGCAGCGACGTCGCCGTCATCAAGGTCGACCCCGGCAAGGTCGATCTCAAGGCGCTGCCGCTCGGCGACTCGGACAAGGTCGTCGTCGGGGAGCCCGTGGTGGCGATCGGCAACCCGCTTGGCTACGACTTCTCCATCACCGCGGGAATCGTGTCCGCGACCGGCCGCAGCCTGCAGGCGCCGAACGGTCAGACCATCCCGAACGGCATCCAGACCGACGCCGCCATCAACCAGGGTAACTCCGGCGGCCCCCTCATCAACGACCAGGGCAGGGTCATCGGCATCAACGAGCAGATTGCCTCGCAGGGCGGCGGCAACGACGGTCTCGGCTTCGCCGTGCCCATCAACACGGCCATCCGCTCGCTCGAACAGATCAAGGCCAACGGCGAGGTCCAGTACGCCTGGATGGGCGTCGGCCTCCAGACGCTGACCAGCGATATCGCCGGTATGTTCAACATGACGAACCAGGGCGGCGCCCTCGTCGAGCAGGTCTCGCCGGACAGCCCCGCGGACAAGGCCGGCATCCAAGGCGGCGACCAGACGGTCACCGTGCAGGGCGAGCCGTTCACCATCGGCGGCGACGTCATCGTCAAGGTCGACGACACTGAGATCAAGACGGCGGACGACCTCATCGCCTACCTCGGCACCAAGAAGCCGGGCGACACGGTCAAGGTCACCGTGGACCGCGACGGCAAGACGCAGGAGATCCCGGTCACGCTCGCAAAGCGGCCCAGCAACCTCTGACGCGCGCGAGCCGCGGAGCCTCTCCGCCCGGCTCGGTCAGTTCGGACTCACGGGACGGCGCCACTCCGGCGCCGTCCCGTCTCTACTTTTTCGGGTAGAGGGCCCACCTTTTTTGACAGGCCGCCGTGCGCGGGTGTATACCGTATGTCCAGGTCGCGACCGGCACGGAGAGCGAGTCCTTCGCCACGCGACGCCGTCCCGCCTGCCGTCACCCCTGGGGAGCCGCCAGTGCCGAACGACGGGAGGGTCGTTTGCTCAAGCAGCCGCTCGACGAGCGCATGCAGGCGCTCCTGCCCATCGTCCGCGGTCTGGCCGAGATGTTCGGCCCTGACTGCGAGGTCGTGCTGCATGACGTCCGCAGACTCCCGCACTCCATCGTCGCCATTGAGAACGGGGTCGTGAGCGGCCGCACCGTCGGCGACGTGCCCACCGATCGCATGCTGCGCACCCTGCGCAACACCGACGAGACCCAGGACGTGCGTCTCTACATCTCCTCGCACGAAGGCAAGATCCTCAAGTCGCTCGCCGTCACCCTCCGCGACGAGGACGGCGAACCGTACGCCCTGCTTGGCCTCAACTACGACATCTCCGAGGTGGTACAGGCTCAGCGCACCCTCGCGAACTTCACCGCCGTCGGCCGCCTCGGCAGTGGTGCTGTGCCCGAAGCGGGCGAGATCTTCGCCGGCGACATCCGCGACGTGGTCGCCGGCATGATCACCAAGATCGTCGGCGAGATGGGCAAGACCCCGGCGGCGATGACGCGCGAGGAGAAGATGGAGGTCGTCAAGAACCTCGAGGAGCGAGGCGCCTTTCTCGTGAAACGCTCGGCGGAGCAGGTCGCCGAGGCGCTGGACCTCTCGCGGTACACGATCTTCGCCTACCTCAAGGAGATCCGTCACGGTGATCCCGGCAACGACGCTCGCAGCCCGGTCGCTGCGTCCGGACGACCCGCGGAAGACAAGCGATGAAGTGTGGTGGCCGCACGAGCACAGCGGCGGTCAGTCCCGATGCGGCCACCGTCGACGCTCTCTACGACATCATTGCCGGCTCCGGCAGTCAGTCCCTCGCGGTCGTCGGTCTGGTCAAGAACGCCGGCAAGACGACGGTCGTCAACGCCCTCATGGCGAACTGCGACCACCGCTTCGGGCTCACGTCACTCGGCCTCGACGGCGAGCGCACCGACCACCTCACGGGTCTCGCCAAGCCGCGCATCGCGCCGCCGGCCGGCACGCTCGTGGCCACGACGCAAGGTTCGCTCGAGCGCTCCCGCTATTCGATGGAGGCGCTCGAGGTACTGCCGTTCCACACGCCGCTCGGAAGCGTTGTCATCGGACGTGCGCCCGGCCACGGCGAGGTCGAAGTCAGCGGCCCGACGACGCTTGCCGAGCTGCGCGCGACCGTGGAGCGCCTGCTGGCTCTGGGCGCCGACCAGGTCATCGTGGACGGCGCCATCAACCGCATCGGCAGCGCGTCGCCGCGTGTCAGCGACGGCGTCGTGGTCGCCACAGGCGGCATGGTAGGCGACACCCTCGACGAGGTGCTCGAGACGACCAGCGACGCGCTCGACCTTTTGCTGCTCCCCGAAGTCGGCCCCGAGACGCGCAGGCTCGTCGAGGGGCACGCCGCCACTGGCGCGCGTGCCGTCGCCTTCACCGCCGGCGGCGACGCGCACCCGCTCGAGCTCGCCACGGTGGTGGGCGAAGGCGTCACGGTCGCACGCGAGGTCGACCTGCTCGGCGCCGACACGCTGCTGGTCGGCGGGGCGCTGACCCAGGACTTCGTCGACGACTTCACCCGGGTGCTGCCGCCGCGCACGGAGCTCCGCGTCATCGTGCGCGACGCCACGGTGCTCGTCCTGCCGCCCGCGCTGGTCGGCCGCTTTCTGCGGCGCGGCATCCGGCTGCAGGTCCTCGCGCCGCTGCGCGTCCTCGCTCTCACGGTGAACCCGTTCCGCCTGCCGCAACCGTACCAACCCAAGGTCTTCTTCTCCGCGGTCGCCGACGCCGTCGGCGACCGCGTCCCCGTGTTCGATGTCGTGAACGGGTTCGCCCGACTGCCTGGGGGCAGTGCAGAGAGCCCGAGCCAAGCCGTCTCTCCGTGACGAAAGTGGGTGGTCAAGTGAACGATGCGCTTCGACTGAACGGTGACCTGGTTGCCCGCGCAAGGGCCGCGGCCGACGCCATCGCGGACGATATCCAGGAGCACATCGAGGAGCACACGACCGACACGACCGAGCGCGCCACGCTGCGCCTGCTCGGCATCGCCGGCGTGAACGAGATCGACGTACCGCTCGTCAACGTCGTCGTCGAGCAGGCGCGCGACCTGCTGCCGGGCGGGATCATGCGGCCGTTCGTCGACCTCATGAACGAGTCGGGCAAGAGCGCGCAGGAGGCCGCCGAGGGCGTCGCCCGCGGCGATCTCTCGCTGGCCGAGGTGCCCAATGAGCGGCGCGCCGCCGCAGAGGCCCGCGCCCGGACGCTCGCCGAAGCGGGCGTGGCGCGCATCGACGCTGTCCGCGCGCGGCGTAACGTGCTGGTCGCAGAGACCGGTGAGGCGCTCAAGCCGTACGTGTACGTGATCGTGGCCACCGGCAACATCCACGAGGACGCCGCACAGGCCAAGGCGGCCGCCCGTGCCGGCGCCGACGTGATCGCCGTCATCCGCACGACGGCGCAGAGCCTGCTCGACTACGTGCCCTACGGCGAGACCACGGAGGGCTTCGGCGGCACCTACGCCACCCAGGAGAACTTCCGCCTCATGCGCGATGCCCTCGACGAGGTCGGCGAAGAACTCGGCCGCTACATCCGCCTGTGCAACTACGCGAGCGGCCTCTGTATGCCCGAGATCGCCACCATGGGCGCGCTCGAGCGCCTCGACATGATGCTGAACGACAGCATGTACGGCATCATCTTCCGCAACATCAACATGCAGCGGACGTTTGTCGACCAGTACCTCAGCCGCCTGATCAACGCCCGCGCCGGCATCATCATCAACACCGGCGAGGACAACTACCTCACGACCGCTGACGCCTTCGACAAAGGCTTCACGGTGGTCAGCTCCGACTTCATCAACGAGGCCTTCGCGCTGCGCGCCAACCTCGAACCATGGCAGATCGGCCTCGGGCACGCCTTCGAGATCAACCCGGCGATACCCGACCAGGTCGTGTACCAGATCGCAGACGCCCAGCTCGTCCGCCAGCTCTTCCCCGGCTACCCGCTCAAGTACATGCCGCCCACCAAGTACATGCCGGGCGACATCTTCCAAGGCCACATCATCGACGGCATGTTCAACTTCACGGGCATCTTCACCGGCCAGGAGATCATGCTGCTCGGGATGCTCACCGAGGCCCTGCACACGCCGCTGCTCCAAGACCGTTACTTGAGCGTCAAGAATGCGAAGTACGTCTTCGAGAGCTGCCGCCACCTCGCCGGCGAGGTCACCTACAAGCCCGGCGGGATGATCGAGCAGCGCGCCAACGACCAGTTGCAGAAGGCCGCCGAGCAGCTCGAGCACGTACAGTCGATCGGCCTGTTCAGAGCGCTCGAGGACGGCGAGTTCGCCGACGTCAAACGAGACCCGCGAGGCGGCCGCGGCTTCGAGGGCGTCTTCAAGGTCACGGCCGACTACTTCAACCCGTTCTTCTCCGCCCTGCGTGATGGACGGATGTGCGGAGCTCCCACGGGCCCAGCCCCAGGCAGCTCAGCCTCGACAACGGAAGGAGGGCACTGATGCTTATTAGACCGTACGGTGATACACGTGATGACGGCATCATCCAATTCTCCTTCACGCTGCCCATGCCCTACTCTGTGAAGGCCGCCGACGTGGGCAAGCAGTTCCTCGAGAAGCTCGGCTTCCACACCGTGGGCATCGCCGAGTGCAAGGCCATCGACCCCGAGTACACCCTCTTCGTCGCGTACGGGCGCACGGACGAGGGCATCGACCCCGACAACGTGAAGGGCGACTACCTCGAGGTCGAGGCGATGGACTACTACGCGATCAACTCCCTGATCAAGGAGGAGCTCGGCCGCAAACTCCGCGTCGTCGGCGCGGCGATCGAGAGCGACGCCCACACCGTGGGCATCGACGCGATCATGAACATGAAGGGTTTCGCCGGGAACTACGGGCTCGAGCGGTATCCTGAGATGGATGCGCTCAACATGGGCTCACAGATCCCGTGCGCACAACTCCTCAAGACCGCGCTCGAGCGCGAAGCGGACGCCATCCTGGTGAGCCAGGTCGTCACCCAGAAGAACATCCACGTGCAGCACCTCACCCAGCTCATCGAGCTGCTCGAGGCGGAAGGTGTGCGCGAACGGTTCGTGCTCGTCGTGGGCGGCCCTCGCATCAACAACGCGTTCGCCAAGGAACTGGGCTACGACGCCGGCTTCGGGCCGCGGACCACGCCGCTCGAAGTGGCGTCGTTCCTCGCCCAGGAGCTCGTGCGCAGGCACAAGCAGGCGTGACCCGATAGCATGCAAGGCAAGACGTTCGATCAATGTGTCGTGATGCAGAAGCGTGCACTCGCGTCGGGGGCTGCAGCCACACACGCAACGGCACGAGGAGGCCACAGTGTCCGACAACGACATCGTCATCCTTTCCGCGGTGCGCACCGCTCAGGGCCGCTTTCAGGGCGGTTTCGCAGGCACGCCGGCGCAGGAACTCGGGGCACTCGCCATGGCGGAGGCGCTCAAGCGCGCCGGCGTCGCGGGCGACCAGCTTGATGAGGTCATCTACGGCAATGTGATCCAGGCCGGCCTGGGGCAGAACGTCGCCCGCCAGGCCGAGCTGAAGGCCGGCATCCCGGACCGCGTGCCGGCGATCACCGTGAACCGGGTCTGCGTGTCGAGCGCGTCCGCGCTCGCCTGGGCTGCGGTCAACATCAAGGCCGGCGACGGCGAGCTCTACCTCGTCGGCGGCACCGAGAACATGACGCGCGCGCCGTGGGTCCTGCAGAACGGTCGCAGTGGCTACCGCATGGGCATGCCCACCGACAAGATGTACGACTCGATGGTCTGGGACGGCCTCTGGGATGCCGTCAACGACTATCACATGGGCGTGACCGCGGAGAACCTGAGCGAGCGCTTCGACATCAGCAAGGATCTGCAGAACGAGGTCGCCTACCAGAGTCAGCTGCGGGCGACGAAAGCGATCAAGGACGGCCGTTTCAAGGACGAGATCGTCCCGGTCGTGATCCCGCAGCGCAAGGGCGACCCCAAGGTCGTCGACACCGACGAATGCCCGCGTGAGACGTCGCCGGAGATCCTCGCCGGCCTCAAGCCGGTCTTCAAGAAGGATGGCGTCGTGACCGCCGGCAATGCTTCGGCCATCGCCGACGGCGCCAGCGCCCTCATCGTGACCTCCCGCAAGAAGGCCGCTGAACTCGGCCTCAAGCCGATCGCCCAGCTTATGAGCTATGCGACCGCCGGCGTCGATCCCTCGATCATGGGCCATGGCGAGACCAAGGCCGCCCAGTCGGCGCTCGAGAAGGCCGGACTGACGAGCAAGGACGTCCAGCTGGCGGAGCTCAATGAGGCCTTCGCATGCGTCGCCGCGCTTGCCATCCGCGAGCTTGGACTCAGTTCGGACATCGTCAACGTCAACGGTGGCGCGGTCGCGCTCGGCCACCCGCTCGGCAACACCGGCACGCGCATGATCGTGACGCTCATCCACGAGCTCAAGAAGCGCGGCCAGGAGATCGGCCTCACCGGCGCCTGCGTCGGCGGCGGCCAGGGCGCCGGTTCGGTCATCAAGGTAGAGGGCTGATAGCGCCCCACGACACGACCCCGGACGAGCCGGGCGCGGGAGCGGCTGACGCCACCCGCCCCGACCGCCCTTCGGGGGGAGGGAGAAGAGATGAAGGAAGGCAACAAGTTCGGGGACCACAGGGTCATCGAGCCGCAGGGCGTCCTGCCGCAGCCGGCGTGGAAGGTCGACAACACGATGGAGATCTTCGACAACGAGATCCTCATCGACGTCGACACCCTCAACATCGACGCCGCAAGCTTCACGCAGATCGAGAAGGCCGAGGGCGGCGATGTCCAAAAGATGGCGAAGCACAGCCTCGGTATCATCGCCGAGCGCGGCAAGCACCATAACCCGGACACCGGGTCCGGCGGCATGCTGCTCGGCACCGTCGCGGCCATCGGGCCCAAGCTCAGGGATCGCGATCTCAAGATCGGCGACCGCATCGCGACGCTGGTCTCGCTTTCCCTCACGCCGCTGAAAGTCGATGAAGTCGTTTCCGTCAACAAGGACACCTGCCAGGTCAAGGTCAAGGGCCAGGCGATCCTGTTCGAGACCGGCATCTACGCCAAGATGCCCGAGGACATGGACGAGGCCCTCGCCTTGGCGATCCTCGACGTGGCCGGCGCGCCCGCTCAGGCGGCGAAGCTGAGCAAGCCGGGCCAGACCGTCTTCATCATCGGCGCCGGCGGCAAGAGCGGCCTGCTCTGCGCCTATGAGGCCAAAAAGCGTGTCAAGCCGACGGGACGGGTCATCTGCCTCGTGCACGGCGACGCCGGCAAGAAGCGCCTCGAGAAGGCCGGTTTCGCCGACGTCATCATCCAGGGCTCGGCGACCGACCAGTTGTTCGTTTACGAAGAGGTCAAGAAGGCCACCGGCGGCGAGATGGCCGACCTCACGATCAACTGCGTCGACATCCCGAACACCGAGATGGCCTCGGTCCTTGCGACCAAGGATGACGGGATGGTGTACTTCTTCAGCATGGCGACCAGCTTCACGTCGGCCGCCCTGGGCGCCGAGGGCATCGGCGCCGACACGCTGATGATCATCGGCAACGGCTACACCAAGGACCACGCCGTGATCTCGCTTGAGGTCGTGCGTGAGAGTCCGATGCTGATGGAGATCTTCAAGGACACCTACGCCACGGGCGCCGGCAACCCCGAGCCGGTGGGCCTCAAGGCCTGACCCAGGCGAGGCGCGGCAGGGTCACAGAAGCCGCGCCACACTCCAGAGCGTGACGACGAAGGGGCCCCGGTCGGGGCCCCTTCGTCGTTCTCGTTTCACGTGAAACGGTGGTGCCGTCTCCCTATCCGCTCACGCCCCTCCGCGCCGTGCCCGTCTCGCGTCTCGAGGGCGTTGGACTCAGTAGCTCGCGCCGCTCGTCGCGGCGCCGGCAGACCCGCAACCGCCCGAGCAGCCGGCCGCGCCGGCGGCATCCGAACCGTCCGCGGCGTTCGGGCACTGCGTCTCACTGTCGGAGGCCGCACCGGCAGCACCGTTCGGGCACTCACCACTTGCGCCCTGAGTCTCACAGCCGGTCGCAGCTTGCGGGCAAGCGCCGTCGGCGTTCGAGGCGACGCCGGGACCGCCGGACGGAGCGGCCGGCGCGACCTTGCTCGCGCCGTACGCGACTCCCACCACGGAGAGCGCGATGATTGCGACTGCAGCGACGATAGCGATCGTCCTTCCGTGTGGTGCCACGTGAGTGCTCCTTCTCTGCGGCATAGCCGCGCCGGTTTCGTTGTCCCCGCATCCTGTGTGGACGCCCGGGTCACGCGTTCTGAGCGCCATCATACACGCTACCTGAGGTGGTAGTCAGCCCCTCGGCAAGGCGAAGGAGCGTTCGAGAGCGGCGCCGATGCGCCGGCCCATGCGCGACGCGCACGCAAAGGAGGCGGTCACCGTTTCGCGTGAAACAATGACCGCCTCCTCGGGTCCTACAGCATCCGCCAGCGTGCTGCAGCGACTGGCCGACACCTGGATCTCAGGCTCAGTAGCTCCAGTCTCCCATCATGCCGTAGCCAGCGCCTTCAGCGCGGGGCACGGCGCCGTTCCCATCTCCTCCGCAGGCGCCGCCACAGCCACCGGCGCCGCGCATCATGCCGCCACCGGCGCCAGCGCCGTCCGGCACCTCGATGCCGAGCTTCCCGAACAGGTCGCGCATGTCGTTCCGGTGCTCCTCACGGAGCTTCTGAAGCGCCGCCTGAGCCTCAGCGCTCGAGGGGTCGGAGCCGTGCTGGTCGCTCCAGGCCCGCATCTCCGTCTGGTGCTCAGTGCGCAGTTCCTGCATCGCCTCGAAGGCCTTCGGATCGTTCGTCAGCGCGCCGCACGCGCCGTTCCCGGCGGCTCCCCGGGTCTTCGCGGTGGCCCCATAGGCCACTGCCACCACGGACAGCACAAGAACCGTGACCGCCATGACGATGGCGACTGTCTTCCAGTGTCGTATCACCTGACCGCTCCTTCCTGCGCGGCGGGGCCGCGCTGCGGTTTCAGCTTCCGCGATGGCGACCTGGAGGCCACCATCGCACGTTTCGTATGCCATGGTACGCGCCTCTTGTGAAGAACCTCTGAACGAACTGTGCTGAGCCTGTGAAGACTGCAGCCCTGGGCTCACGTCCGCGCCCCGGGCGCGGCACCCGGCTACCATCGTCACGGCCGACTACGCCCCCCGGCGCACGGGTACACACCGTAGGCAATCATCGACCATGGAGGTCAGCGTGACCCACGAAGATGTGCTGCGCGCGCTCTCGAGCGTCAAGGACCCGGAACTTCAGCGTGACATCGTCGACCTCGGCATGGTCCGGGACGTCGTGAGCGAGGACCGGCGAATCGGTGCGACCATCGTCCTCACGACGGCGGGCTGCCCGCTCCGCAACCAGATCCGCGCCGACGCCGAGCAGGCGCTGACGGCTATCGCCGGCGGACGCTCCGTCGAGGTCAAGCTGGATGCCATGTCGTGCGACGAACGCGACGCCCTCGCCGGCCGCCTGCGGCAGCGGGACCAACTCGTG
>DASRZL010000109.1:0-10172 GCA_035686425.1 Thermoleophilia bacterium | reverse complement strand
GCGCTGTGATACCATGCCGCGCACGATGACGACCCACGACGCCAATCGCAGCGGCAGCACCTCCTGCGCCAATCGGCGTCGCTGGGCTTGGCGCGCCTAGCGCGCCTATCCCGACACCCGCGCGGGCCCTGCCCGCACCCTTTGACCGCACTCCAGCGGTCGTCCCGTCCCCTGACACGGAGCGCAGGATCAGTGCATCTTCATCCAGAGACACGTCATCAGCCCAAGCGTCATTCGAGAGGAGGTAGGTCATGAGCGAGTACAAGAAGAAGTTCGTCCTTGACGAGGAGAGGATCCCCAAGGCCTGGTACAACATCGTGCCCGATCTCCCCGCGCCACCCCCGCCGCCGCTCAACCCCGCCACCCTGCAGCCGGCGGGCCCCGACGATCTGCTGCCCATCTTCCCCCCGAGCATCGTCGCGCAGGAGGTCTCGGCCGAGCGCTACATCGAGATCCCCGAGGAGATCCACCAGATCTACCGCATCTGGAGGCCCACGCCGCTCATTCGCGCCACCGGCCTTGAGAAGGCGCTCGACACGCCGGCCAAGATCTTCTTCAAGAACGAGGGCGTCAGCCCGGCCGGCTCGCACAAGAGCAACACCGCCGTCGCGCAGGCGTACTACAACAAGCTCGACGGCACCGCGCGCCTCGCCACCGAGACCGGCGCCGGCCAGTGGGGCAGCGCGCTCAGCATGGCCTGCCAGATGTTCGACCTCGAGTGCTTCGTCTACATGGTCAAGGTGAGCTACCACCAGAAGCCGTACCGGCGCAGCATGATGCAGCTCTGGGGCGCCGACGTCATCCCCAGCCCCAGCGACCAGACCAACGCCGGGCGCGCCGTGCTCGCCGAGGATCCCGAGTCGCTCGGCAGCCTCGGCATCGCCATCAGCGAGGCCGTCGAGGACGCCGTCACGCACCCCGGCTCCAAGTACGCGCTGGGCAGCGTCACTAACCACGTACTGCTTCACCAGACGATCATCGGTGAAGAGGCGATCCTCCAGTGCCAGGACGCCGACGCGTATCCCGACGTGGTCGTCGGCTGCGTAGGCGGCGGGTCGAGCTTCGGCGGTATCGCCTTCCCGTTCCTGCGTGAGAATCTCGCCGGCAAGACGAACACGCGCCTCGTGGCCGTCGAGCCCACCGCCTGCCCGTCGCTCACCAAGGGCCAGTTCCGCTACGACTTCGGCGACGAGGCCCAGACGACGCCGCTGTTCAAGATGTACACGCTCGGCCACGACTACATGCCGCCCGGCATCCACGCCGGCGGCCTGCGCTACCACGCGATGGCGCCGCTGCTCAGTCACGTGTACGACCTCGGGCTGCTCGAAGCTGTGTCGGTAGCGCAGACCAAGGTCTTCGAGGCGGCTCAGCTCTTCGTCAAGACGGAGGCCATCGTGCCGGCGCCGGAGAGCGCGCACGCCATCCTGGCCGCCATCAACGAAGCGCTGAAGGCCAAGGAAGAGGGCGTGAGCAGGAACATCCTGTTCAACCTCACCGGCCACGGCCTTCTGGACCTCGGTTCGTACGACCGCTATCTCTCCGGCGAACTCGAGGACTACGACCATCCGGAGGAGGCGATCGCCGAGTCGATCGCGAAGCTCCCCAAGGTGTAAGACCACCGCAGATGCGCAGGTGTCGCGGAGGGCGGCGGGGCTCAAACCCCGCCGCCCTCCGCGCGTACGGGCTGTCGCCGGAAGCAGTCCGGGGCCGACTCCGGATGGGCAGCCCGCGCGGCCCCGCTCAGAGCAGCGGCAAGACGTGTGCGAGCAGCGTCTCCGCAAGCCGGGCGCGGGTCGTGACCACTACGCCCGGCAGATGGTCGAGGACGTGCGGCCGGCCGCCCACGGCGATGCGCACGGTCGCGGCGGCAAGCAGGGATTCGTCCTGAGATGAGTCACCGCAGGCAGCCACCCTGCCGAGCGGCACGCCGAGATACGCGGCCAGCAGTCGCAGTCCGTCGCCCTTGTGGGCGCCGCGATGGAAGACGCCGATGAAACCTGGGCGGATCTGCTCGATGCGAAGACGGCCTTCCCACTGGCCCCGGAGTCCGGCGAGGAGCCGAGCGGTGGCCATGGTCTCGCCGTGGAGGACCAGGCGGCTGACGTCGTCCCCGGGCTCGTCCTCGGGACCTCCGCCGGCAACGAGCTCCCGCGGCTCGTCGTAGTCGTAGATGGTCACACCGAGTCCCTCTCGAAGAGCCTCAGACGCGACTGCCCTCGCGGCGTCCCGCGGCACCGGCAGGTGACGGATAAGCACGCCGGAGCCCGCGACGACAAGCGCGCCGTGATAGCAGGCGAAGCCGGCAGCCTCCACACCCAGCGCCTCGGTCGCCCTCCGGGCGGACTGAAGCGGCCGGCCGGTGCACACGACGAAGGTCGCTCCGGAGGACGTCAGCTCCGCGAGCGCCGCTGCGATGCCCACGACCGGGGAACCGTCGTCCTCGAGCACGGTGCCATCGAGGTCGCAGGCGACGAGGGCGCGGGGGCCTCCCGGAGAAGCCTTCGGCGCGCGCGTCAGGCCCGTCGTCCTGCGGAGGGCAGCAGAATCGTGAACCGGGCCCCGCCGCCCGGGACATCCCCGGCGGCGATGGAACCGCCCTGCGCCTCGACCAGCGCGCGGCAAATAGCCAGGCCGAGTCCGGCCCCCGGCGTGCCGCGTGACGCCTGCGCCCGGTAGAAACGGTCGAAGATGAACGGCAGATCGACGGGATCGACGCCCGGCCCGTCATCGGTGACGATGAGCCGGGCCCATGCACCTGCCGGTCCCGTCAGCGCGCCCCCGGTGGAGCCGGCGGGGCCGTCGCCGGTGTCGACCCTGACGGCGACGTGGCCGCCGGCCGGCGTGAACTTGAGCGCGTTGTCCAGCAGGTTCGCGACCACCTGGAGCAGCCGGTCCCGGTCGCCGAGCACCTCGGCCGGCCGCAGGTCGGCGGCGAGCTCGACACCCTTGGCGGCGAACGCGGGTTGGTGCCGGTCGACGGCGCCGGCGGCCACCTCGGCCAGGTCGACCGGCTCGTGCTCCACGCTGAGATCATCGCTCTCGAGCTCGTTGAGGCTGCGCAGCTGGCCCAGCAGGCGGCCGAGGCGCTCGACCTCCTCGCCGATCACGCGCAGGTTCTCGGGTGTTGCCGGCAGAACGCCGTCCTCGAGCGCCTCCACCCGGGACTGGATGGTAGCCAGCGGCGTGCGCAGCTCGTGAGAGAGATCGCTGGTCATGTCGCGGCGCCACTGTTCGTCGCGCGCCAGCCTGTCGGCCATCGAGTTGAAGGCGCCGGCGAGCGCCGCGACCTCATCGTCGCCGCGCGGCGCGACGCGCACGTCCAGATTGCCGCCGGCGACATCACCGGCGGCGTCGGTGAGCTCCTCGAGCGGGCCGGTGATGCGCCGGCTCACGAGGAGGCTCACGAGGAGGGCGAGGACGCCGGCGATACCGCCGGCGATCAGGAGGTTGCGGGTGAGCGCACTCTGGTACGCCTGCTCGGCGACGGCGCGGGCGCCCTTCTGCGCGTAGATCTCGGCGGTCGCGACCTTCTGGCCGCCGATCATGATCGGCGCGCTCGTCAAGGTGAAGTCGGCGAGGCCGGGTGGCGTCACCTGCGGCGATGCGGACGCGCCACCGCCGCCCGTCACACCCTGGCCGCCGCCCATCATCCCCTGGCCGCCCCCGCCCATCATGCCGCGGCCCATGTGCCGTCCCTGGACGGTGAAGATGAGCTGACCCTCCGGCGAGTAGATGGCGACGTCGACGTTGTTGAACGTCGCCACCTGGCTGAGCGCGAAGATCGCCGTCGCGTCCCAACCGTCCGGAAGTCTGTAGGTGTTCTGCAGCGTGGCGATGACCTCCGCGTTGCGCTTGTTCTGCACCTGGCTCAAGTAGCTGTCGAACCGGCGCGAGCCCGTGTACGTGACGATGATGCCGACGGCGACGATGGCGAGCACGGCGATCGCCAGGTGCGTCAGTGCGAGCCGGAACCGCAGGCCGCGCTTCATCGCTGGTCCTCGGCGAACGCGTACCCTCGGCCGTACACCGTGAGCACGAGACTGGGGGAACGCGCGTCATCGCCCAGCTTGCGGCGCAGGTTCTTGATGTGGGCGTCGATCGTGCGTTCGTACGGCTCGAACTCCATGCCCTGGAGGCGCTCGACGAGCTCGCTGCGCGTATAGACGCGACCGGGGAAGCGCGCGAGCGCCTGCAGCAGGCGGAACTCGGACTCCGTGAGGTCCACCGGCTCGCCGTCGAGAGCGACGCGCCTGCGAGGGCCATCGACCTCCAGTCGCCCGCCGGCGCGTTCGAGCACGTCCGCCTGAGGCTCGTCATCCGAGCGGGCGCGCCGCAACAGCGCCCGCACGCGCGCCGTCAACTCCCGCGGGCTGAAGGGCTTGGTGAGGTAGTCGTCGGCGCCGAGTTCCAGTCCGCGCACGAGGTCCTCTTCCGCATCCCTGGCGGTCAACATGATGATAGGGACGTCAGACTCGGCGCGCAGCCGCCGGCACACCTCTTCGCCAGGCATGCCGGGCAGGCCGAGATCGAGGACGACGAGATCGGGGCGGCGACTCGCCGCCGCGGCAAGGGCGTCTTCACCGCTCGCGGCCCGGTCCACGGTGTGACCCTGCCCCTCGAGGTACCCCTGCACGACTTCGGCGATGCGGGCCTCGTCTTCGACGACGAGGATGCGGGCAGGTCCGGGCATGGGGTCATCATACCCGCCCGGCGCCGCCCGGACTCGGGCCGCCGGCCGGGCCCCGGGCTCGTACTTCAGACCGTCTGATAGGATGCACGGCACGCTCGAGGAGGTCTCCCCTGCCCAACCTGAAGGTGTATCGAGCCGCCTGGGTGGTCGCGGCGGTGCTCGTCGTCGTCGCCCTGTTCACGCTCGGCCGCCCCGACACTCCCAAGCTGAGCCAGGACTCGCCGTCTTTCGACGGCGAGACGGCGTACGGCTATCTCAAGACGATCGTCGAGGACTTCCCCCAGCGCGTAGCCGGCAGCGACCCGGACAATCGCCTCGGCATCTGGGTGGAGGAGCAGTTCAAGCAGGCCGGTCTCGAGACGCACATCGACGGCTACGCCACGACCGTCAACGGCAAAGCCGTCGCGTTGCAGAACATCTGGGGCGTCTCCAAGGGCCGTACGCAGGGGACGATCGTGATCCTCGCCAACCGCGATGTCCCGCCCCTGGCTACTCAGGGAGCCGGCGACAACGCCTCCGGCGTCGCCGCCCTCCTCGCCCTCGCGGATGCGTTCACGGTCACCGCGCACGAGCACTCCCTCATCTTCCTGTGCACGACCGGCGACGCCTATGGGGCCCTCGGCGCCCGTCAGTTCGTCGAGGACCATCAGACTGAGGACCTCTACGCCGTCATCGCTCTGCGCGATGTGGCCAAGGCCGGTGCCGACGGCATCGGCCTCGACGGCTGGAGTTCGGAGCCGAAGACCGCGCCGCCATGGCTCTGGCTGCTCACCTCACCGGCCGCCAGACGCGACTCGAACATGAAGGCAGAGTTGCCGACGATCGCCGCCCAGGTGCTGCGGCTCGCCGTGCCCACCAGCTCCGGCAGCCAGGGACCGTTCGTGGCCGCCGGGGTGCCGGCGATCACCATCTCAGCGGCCGGCCCCTCGGCGCCGGCGCAGAACGACACCCTGGACAACGCCTCCAAGGAGACGCTGACGAAGGTCGGCACGACAGCGCAGAACATGGTGATGGCCGTCGACGGGACCAGAGTCCCGGGGGCGCCGAGCGGGGGAGCGATCTTTCTGAGCCACCGAGCGACGCTGCCCGGCGGTGCGCTCGCCGCCATCCTCGCCGCCCTCCTCCTGCCGCTGGCCGTCGTCGCCCTGGATCTCTTCGCACACTGCAGACGGGCGCGAGTGCGACTGCGCCCCGCTTTCGTCAGCACAGGGCTGCATCTCGCCCCGTGGCTCGTCCTCATCGCGATCGTGTACTTCGCGAACCTCGTCGGTCTCCTGCCGCACAGCCCCGACGCGGTGATCCCGGCGGATTCGCGCCTGGCCGCCAATCCGCGCTACCTTCGCGTCGTCGTCCTCGTCGCGCTGATGATCCTCGCCTACGCCTACGCCGTCGCCGTGGAGCGGCGTCTGGAGCGGCGCATCGCCACCGACCCACGCGCCACCATCTTCGTCTCACACCTGATGCTCGCGGCGATCGCATTGCTGGCGCTTCTCGTCGACCCGTACACCGTTCTGCTGGTGCTGCCGGCCGCCATCCTGTGGCCACTGGCCAGGCCAGGCGGTTGGGCACGCTCCATCCTTCCCGTGTACCTCGGGCTCATCATGGTGCCGGTGCCGCTCGTCTACTACGCCCTGCAGCTGGACACAGGCTGGAAGATCTGGTGGTACTTCTTCCTGCTCTTCGAGAACCGCACGATCCCCGCGTCGGCGGTCCTTCTGGGCGCGCTCTTCTTCTCCACGGCCGGCGTGCTCGCCCACACCCTGCACGAACGCGGCCTCGCGCCCGGGGCGCTTTCCTGGCCGGCGATCGACCGCCGCGGTCCCGGGCGAATGACGGATGAGGAGTGGATGGCCGCCTCCGAGGCGGACCCGCGTCGCACGAAGCGCGGCGGGGGCACGAGACGGCGAGGCCGGGGGGCGCTCAAACGCTAGCGGCGCCCCCCGGCCTTGGGGGTCCTGCGATCAGTAGTCTTCCTGAGAGAGTGACTCGTCGATGACGTTGTCGGTCTCGGCGTCGAGCTCGAGCCCGGCATCGTCGGCGGTCGGCACCGGCTTTTCGCCGCTGTCGCGCGAGAGAAGGGCGGCCTCGCCGCTCATCATCGCGTCGAACGCCTTGGCCTTGAGACGTGCGCGCGTCTCCTCGATGCGGCGTCGCATCTCCGCCTGGTCGATTCCGCCACCCTCGCGAGGAGACGGCTCCTTGGGAGCGGCCTCTTCGGCGACGACCTCTTCCACTGCGGCCTCGACGACTGCCTCCTCGGCGACGGCCTCGTCCACTGCGGCCTCGACGACTGCCTCTTCGGCGACGACCTCGTCGACGATGGCCTCCGCGACCGACTCTTCGGCGACGATCTCCGCGGCGGCGGCCTCGACAACGGCCTCTACTGCGACCTCTTCGGCTACCTCGGCTTCCACGGCGGCAGCTTCGACGACGAGCGCCGCGGCCGCGGCCTCGACTGCGGCCTCCTCGGCGACTTCCTCGGATACCACGGCTTCCTCGACGGCCTCCTCGGCGACGATCTCGGAGACGGCGGCCTCGACGATCGCCTCTTCGGCGACTTCCTCGGAGACCACGGCTTCCTCGACTGCCGCCTCGGCGACGTCATCCGCGAACGGCTCGGCCAGCTCGCTCTCGACCGCGGCGCGGGTCTCGTCGATGCGTTCCCTCAGGTCGTCGCCCGCCGGAGCTTCGGGCGGGGTCTCCCACGACGGCGTCTCGACAACCGGCTCTGCTGCGGCGATGGGCTCTTCCTCGATCTCGACCGGCGCCTCAGCCACGACAGAGGCCGGACCAGCCCAATCCCCGGCGGGCTCGGGCTGCGGATAGTCGTCGGGAGCCGCCTCCAGCAGCGTGCCGGCGGCGCCGCCGACCAACTGCTGACGCAACTCGCGCCCGCTCTTCGGCGCGAACAGCAAGGCGACGCCTGCCCCGATCACGAGTCCGAGCAAGAACCTCAACACCTTCATTGCTGCCTCCTTCACCGCTGCCGTGCCAGCCGCACAGGCGCGCAAGGCCGGCGGAGTGTACGTCGGAAGAAACGTGCCCGAGCTTTATAGTCTACAGCCCTGTATACGGTGGGCCGCCGTGCAGTCCTGCTGGACGGCTCAGGCGAGTCGCTGCGCCGACACCACCCCGCCCTCCCCGGCGCTGAGGAGCACCACCCAGTGAGGACCCCATTGTTCGGTCACACGGACCGCCGCCTCCGTGAGGGCCGCGCTGACGTCCTGGCCGACGAAAGCCATCAGCGGCAGCATCGGCCGGTGCTCGATCTGCACGCGCACGCCCTCCTCGTTCTGTTTGAGGAGGATCGGCTCGCCGCTGAGCTCGTGGAGCCGCGCGGCGTGGGCCGGCGCCACCTCCAGTACCGCCCTCGCGCCGGCGACGGCGGTCGGCGACGTGTCGAGGTCGCGCTTGACGGTCCGCGCGTAGACCCACACCACGACGAGGGCGACCAGTGTCACCACGAGAAAGAGCAGGACCAACACGTACACACCCGTCACGCCTCGCTCACCCCTCGTCGTCGCCGGTAGCCGCCCGCCGCCTGATCTCGTCCAGGCGGGCGGAGAGCTCACTCTCGACCCCTCGTATCGGCAGGTAGTAGCGGCGGCCTGAGAGCTTGTCCGGAAGGTACTGCTGCTCGGCCCAGCCACCGCTCGTATGCGGGTACTTGTACCCCGCGCCATGGCCCAGTTCCTTCGCGCCGCGGTAGCTGGCGTCCCGCAGATGCGCCGGCGGTGGCTGGTTGCCGTCCCGGCGCACGTCGTCGAGGGCCGCGTCCACCGCCTTGTAGGCGGCGTTGCTCTTGGGCGCGAGCGCGAGATAGGTCGCCGCCTGACTCAGGTTGATGCGGCACTCCGGGAGCCCAACAAACTCGACGGCGCGGGCCGCCGCAACGGCTACCTGCAGCGCGTCCGGGTCGGCGTTGCCGACGTCCTCACTGGCGAAGACGATCATGCGGCGAGCGATGAACTTGGGGTCCTCGCCGCCGGCGATCATCGACGCGAGGTAGTACACGGCCGCGTCGGCGTCGCTGCCACGCATGCTCTTGATGAACGCCGAGATCGTGTCGTAGTGGGCGTCGTCACGGTCGTACATCACCGGCGACTTCTGGGCGGCGTCCTGCAGGTCGTCGAGAGAGAGCGCGACCGGCTCGCCCGGCGCTGTTGCCGAACGCGAGCGCCAGGCCGTCTCGAGCGCGTTGAGCGCCACGCGCGCATCGCCGCGCGAGATCCCGGCGAGGAAGGCGAGGGCGCCGTCGCCCAGCGTGACGCCCGCCCGGCCCAGGCCGCGCTCGTCGTCCCGCAGCGCGGCCTCCACCACCCGCTCGACCAACTCCGGCGTCAGCGGCTCGAAGCGGTAAAGCTGACAGCGGCTGATGAGCGCCGCGTTGACCTCGAAGTAGGGGTTCTCGGTGGTAGCGCCGATCAGCGTGACGATGCCGTCCTCGATGGCGGGGAGCAGGGCGTCCTGCTGCGCCTTGTTGAAGCGATGGATCTCGTCGATGAACAGGACGGTGCGCGCAGCGCTGAGGGCGCGCGCCTCGCGTGCGCCCTTGATCGCGGCGCGCACGTCGGCCGTGCCCGAGTTGACCGCCGACAGCTGCACCAGCCGCGCGCCGGTCTCGGCGGCGATGAGCCGGGCGAGCGTCGTCTTGCCGCTTCCGGGCGGCCCGAAGAAGATCATGCTGAAGAGCTGCCCGCCTTCCACGGCGGCGCGCAGCACGGTGCCGGGCCCGACGATGTGCTCCTGTCCGGCGAAGTCCACGAGCGAGCGCGGCCGCATGCGCGCCGCCAGCGGCGCCTCCGCCTCCACCTGCTCGTCGCTCATCGAGAAGAGGTCCACGAACCCAGTCTACGCCAGAGCCGAGGCCCCTCACACGCGCACGGCTATCTGCTACTATCAAAGACGATGCGCAAGGTGCTGGTCTTGAACACCACCTACGAGCCGCTCAACGTGTGTTCGGTGCGGCGAGCTCTTGTGCTGCTTCTCAAGAACAAGGCCGAGGTGCTCGAGCAGTCCGGCGCCGCGCTCCGCAGCGAACGCGGCGTCTATGAGATCCCTCTCGTCATCCGCCTCAACACGTACGTGCGCCTCCCGCGCCGCGTCGCCTCCGCGCGCATCTCGCGACGCGCCGTCTTCGCCCGCGACAGACACCGCTGCCAGTACTGCGGCAGCGCCCGCCACCTCACCGTCGACCACGTGGTGCCGCGCTCCAAGGGCGGCGCCGACACGTGGGACAACCTCGTGACGTCGTGTGCCCCCTGCAACCGCAAGAAGGGCGACCGGCCACTGCACCTGGCCGGACTGCAGTTGAGGCGGCCCCCACGGCCGCCGGGCGCGGCGGCCTTCGTGCTGCTCCACGTGGACCACGTCCACGAGAGCTGGCGGCCCTACCTCAGCTACGCCACCTGAGACGGGTGAGGGCGGCCGGCGCGCAGGCGCCGGCCGCCCTCACCTTCGCGTCTCCGCACCGGGCGGCGGC
>DASRZL010000108.1:0-10572 GCA_035686425.1 Thermoleophilia bacterium | reverse complement strand
CCCGGGCGGGCGGCCAAGGCGGCCTCGCGCACAATCGACATCCTCGAGTTCGTGGGCGGGCAGTCGCTCCCTGTGCCCGCGGCGTCGATCGCTGCCGCGTGCAGCATCCCGAGGTCGACGTTGCGTGATCTGCTGCGCATGCTGCAAGCACGCGGGTATCTGGCCTACCGTGCAGCCGACAAGGGCTGGACGCCGGGTCAGAGGTTGCTGGGACTGCGGCCCCAAGGCCTCGAATTCGAGAACGGCATCGCCGTGCTCGAGCTGCTCGGAGTGGGCGGCGGTGGCCTGAGTGCTGAAGACATCGCCGCCCGGTCAGGGCTCTCGCGCGAGATGGTCGGCCGCATTCTTGCCGAACTCGCCGGGTTCGGCCTGGTGGTGCCGTGTTCGGACGGCACCTACGCTCTGGCACGTCGGCTTCTGGGGCTGGCGTCGCGGGTCGGCTGGGTCGAAAGTCTGCAGCTCGCCGCCCGTCCGCCCCTCACGCGCTTGCGGGACGAGAGCGGCGAGACGTCCAGCCTGCTGCTCGAAGACTCGGGCCAGGCTCTCTATCTTGACCAGGTCGAAAGCCGACACGAACTGCGCTGTCGGGGGTGGGTCGGGCGCCGCGTCCCGCTGGAGGGCACGTCGGTCGGCGCGGCCTTCGATGATCCATCGCGGCCGCACATCGTCGCCGACGCCGTCGAAGCGGGCATCACGGCCATCGCCTGCGCGGTGAGCGGCATCGAGCCCCTCGTTGGGGTCAGCATCATCGGTCCCTCCTGGCGACTCGAGAAACGGGGTCTCGACGTGCTCGCCGGCCTCGTCCAGTCGGCGGCACGCGAGCTCGCCGACGCCCAGGCGCGCAGCCGCGAGCCGTCTCTCTGACGCGCTGACGCGCAGTCCACGGCGGCATGGACTCGTCAGGCGGTGGCCCGGCTGCCGCTCTTGGCGGACTCACTTGATTGGAGCTCCCGGCTCCGGGGGCGGCGTCCTCGCCCCCATTACCGTCCCGAATGCAAGACGAGAGTCCCGCGGTATTGAATGCCCAAAGGGGCCGGAGTTAGGTTTGAATCGGTGCTGTCGCGGGGGTTGCGACATCGGTATCGCGGTCGAGAATCGGGCCAGAGGAGGGAGCGGTAGAACCTCCGGCGGCCTGGGGAGTGCGTGCTTCAAGCCGCGGGGCGCATGTGCCTGACAAGCCGATCGAGACCCCGCATCGAGGGCTGGCTCAGAGCCGCTGACTCCGGCGCGCCGCTTGGATCCACCAGAAGTACTCAGCGAAGGAGAACACCGATGGCCAAGACCCTGCGCGTACAGATCCTTGAGGAGGCAGATATCGCCTCCATCTACGAGAAGACGGTCCACATTCTCATCACCCACGGGGTGAAGGTCGACCACGAGGAAGCTCTGGACCGCCTCGCCGCAGCCGGTGCCCAGGTGGATCGGGAGACGCGCATGGTCCGTTTCTCTCGCGAGAACATCGAGGCGGCGCTCAAGAGCGTACCCAGCTCCGTCACCGTCAGAGGTGGCGACGAGAAGCACGACTTCACCGTGCCGGACCCGTCGGGCAAGTTCTACTCCACGACGTGCGTGCAGACCATGCGGTATCTCGACCCCGACGTCGGTGACTACGTCGACAACACCCATCAGCGGTTCGCCGAGTGGTGCCAGCTCGTCGAACAGCTCCCCAATATCAACGTCTGCGCCATCCAGACGCCGATGGACGCGCCTCCGGAGACGGCGGACGTGCACGGGCTCAACGTGCAGCTGCAGAACACGTCCAAGCCGCTGATGCTCCTCGCATACTGCTACGAGAGCGTGCCGTACCTGTTCGAGTTGATGCTGGCGCGCGCCGGTAGCGCCGAGGAGCTCCGCACGCGCCCCCTCCTGCTCATCAACCCTACGTCGTTGAGCCCGTTGGTGTTCAAGGACATGGACATGGCGCAGCTGCTCGGGGCCGCGGAGTACGACATCCCCGTGGCCGCCAACTCGCTCCCCGTTCTCGGAGCCACGGCTCCGGGGACGATCGCCGGCACCGTCCTCCTCGAGGCCGTCGAGCTCCTCGCCTTTCTCGTGATGTCACAGATGTTCAAGCCCGGCCTACCCTTCGTGGCCACCGTCTTCAACACGACGATGGACCTCGGCACCGGCAACGCACTGCTCGCGAGCAGCGAGACGATCCTCACTCGCGCGGCGACGGCCCAGTTCTGCAAGGCGGCCTTCAACGTGCCGGTGGAGACGTTCTCGCTGATGGCCGACTCCTACCTCCCCGACGGCCAGACGGCCGCCGAGAAGACGCTCCAGCCCGCCATCCTCTCGATGGCCGGCGCGGACATCCTCTACGGCGCCGGACGTCTCGGTGGCTCAACCTTGGCGAGCCCGGTCGAGCTGGTCATCGACGACCGCCTGCTGGCCGTGATCCAGCGCACCGTGGCCGGCGTGCAGGTCGACGACGAGACGCTGGCGATCGACGACGTCATCGACGCCGGCGCCGGCGGGCACTACCTGCGCCGCAAGCACACGCTGCGGCACTGTCGCGAGATGATCCGTCCCGACCTGTTCGTCCCGGACGTGCTGGACAACTGGATCGCCGCCGGCCGCAAGGATCTGCACACACGCGCCACCGAGCTCTACAGAGAACTGCGCAAGGGCCTCGAGCCGCTGCCGCTGCCCGACGACGTGAAGCGCGACATGGACAACGTCGTCAAGGCGGCAGACAAGGCATTGGCCAACTGAGAGGCCGCGGCACCCCCGGTGGCTGGGTTCGGGAGCGCCACGCGTCGGTCACGCCGCGGCCCCCGACCGGAACCACGTGACACTCTGGAGGAACCATGACGTTTGACAGCTTGCAGCAGGCAGTGATCGCGGGCGAGGCCGAGGAGACGGCCCGTCTCGTGCAGCAGCATCTCGACGAGGGCGCCGACGCGCTCGACATCCTCGACAACGGACTCATCGCGGCGATGGACAAGGTCGGCGCCATGTTCAGCGCCGGCGACCTCTTCATCCCGGAGATGCTGGTCAGCGCCGAGGCCATGCAGGAGGGCCTCGGCCTGCTCAAGCCGCTGCTCCTGGGCCGCGTCTCGGGAGGTAAGGGTACGGTCGTCATGGGCGCCGTCAAGGGCGACCTCCACGACATCGGCAAGAACCTCGTCGTGCTCATGCTCGAGGGCGCCGGCTTCACCGTCGTCGACCTCGGCAACGACGTCGCTCCCGAGGCCTTCGTGGCGGCCGCCAAGGAGCACGAGGCTGTGGTGGTCGGCATGTCGGCCCTGCTCGTCACGACGATGCCGCAGATGAAGATCACGGTCGAGCAGCTGCGCGCCGCCGGCCTCGCCGCCAAGGCGATCGTCGGGGGCGCCCCCCTGACCCAGGCCTACGCCGACGAGATCGCCGCCGACGGCTACGCCTCCGACGCCCCCGGGGCCGTGGTCCTCTGCAAGAGCATAGTGGCTTGAGGGCCACCCGAGAGGAAGATCGGAGGAGAGACGATGTCCGCTGAGGATCAGACACAGCGCAGCGGCGCCCCACGCGGCGCCAGGGTGGTGCACGCCCCTCGCGGCACGGAGATCAGCTGCAAGGGCTGGCAGCAGGAGGCCGCCCTGCGCATGCTCCACAACAACCTCGACCCCGAGGTCGCGGAAGCGCCCGATGAGCTCATCGTCTACGGCGGGGCCGGCAAGGCGGCGCGCAACTGGGAGGCGTTCGACGCCATCACCGCGACGTTGCGCCGCTTGGGCGACGACGAGACCTTGCTCGTCGCGAGCGGCAAGCCGGTCGGCGTCTTCCAGACGCACGACATGGCGCCGCGTGTCCTGATCGCCAACGCCAACCTGGTGCCCGACTGGGCGAACTGGGACGAGTTCCGTCGACTGGATGCGCTCGGCCTCACGATGTACGGACAGATGACCGCCGGCTCCTGGATCTACATCGGCACGCAGGGCATCCTGCAGGGCACCTACCAGACGTTCGCCGCGGCGGGGCAGAAGCACTACGGCGCCGATCTGGCCGGCCGACTCGTGCTTACCGCCGGCCTCGGCGGCATGGGTGGCGCGCAGCCGCTCGCCGTCACCATGGCCGGCGGCGTCGCGCTCTGCGTCGAAGTCGACCCGCACCGCATCGAGCGGCGCCTCGAGACCGCCTACGTCGACGTCTCCGCCGACTCGCTCGACGAGGCCCTGCGGCTCGCCGACAAGGCGGTCGCGGCGCGCAAGCCGCTCTCGATCGCCCTGCTCGGCAACGCCGCCGACGTCTACCCGGAACTCGTGCGTCGCGGCGTCACGCCGGACCTCGTCACCGACCAGACCTCTGCGCACGACGTCCTCAACGGCTACGTGCCCAACGGCATGACGCTCGACGAGGCGCTCGTGCTGCGGCGTGAGGACCCGGACGAGTACGTGCGCCGTGCCATCGCCAGCATCGTCGTCCACGTCGAGGCGATGGTGGCCCTGCAGAAGGCCGGGTCGCACACGTTCGACTACGGCAACAACATCCGCGGGGTGGCGAAGGAGGCCGGCTACGGCGAGGCCTTCGCCTTCCCCGGCTTCGTGCCTGCCTACATCCGGCCGCTCTTCTGTCGCGGCAACGGGCCCTTCCGCTGGGCGGCGCTCAGCGGCGACCCTGCCGACATCGCCGTCACCGACGCCGCCCTCCTCGAGGCCTTCCCGGACAACGACATGGTCACCCGCTGGATCCGCATGGCCGGCGAGAAGGTCCGCTTCCAGGGCCTTCCGTGCCGTATCTGCTGGCTCGAGTACGGCGAACGCGCCAAAGCCGGCCAGATCTTCAACGATCTCGTGCGCACCGGCAAGGTCAAGGCGCCGATCGTGATCGGCCGCGACCACCTCGACTCCGGCTCGGTCGCGAGCCCGTACCGCGAGACCGAGAGCATGATGGACGGCAGCGACGCGATCGCCGACTGGCCGATCCTCAACGCTCTGCTCAACACCGCCGCCGGCGCCAGCTGGGTGAGTTTCCATCACGGCGGCGGCGTGGGCATCGGCAAGAGCCTGCACGCCGGCATGGTCGTGGTGGCCGACGGCACCGACATGATGGCGGCGCGCCTCCAGCGCGTGCTGACCAGCGACCCCGGCACCGGCGTCATGCGTCACGCCGACGCCGGCTACCCGCTGGCCATCGACAAGGCCCACGAGAGCGGCATCGATCTGCCGATGGTCACGGGGTAGATCGCGGCTGCATCCTCTGAAGAGCGTGCCCGGGGGGGCGAGGCAGCGACGCTGCCCTCCCCCGCTGGCCTCGGCCCCAGAGAGTCCGGGCTCGGCCGGCGCCCGCCGCCGCCGATCTACCCCACTACGGGGAGGCAGTCGCCGCCGTAGGGGAGAATCCCGATGGTGCCTGAGGGGACCAACTCCAGGGCCGCGTCGACGGCCGCCTGAAGGTCCGGCATGCGCCGGTAGCCGAGCAGTCCGATATCGTCGTCCGACAGGCCGTCCGTGACGATGATGATCCTCGCCTTCTCGCGGATCTTGGCGTTGTCGACGCCGAGATCCGAGGCGATGAGGTCCGCCGACACATCGGCAGGGTCGGTGGCCGCGACCTTGGCGCATCCCTCGGCGAAGGAGAGCGGCAGCCAGCTGCGCAGCAGAGGGTGATTGTGCTCCAACCCCTCCGGGCACGGGGCGGCGAGGACGATGACGCCGCCCTCTTTGACGGCGAAGTAGGCCGCGATGAGGCCCTTCTCGGCCTGCCACCAGTCGATGTCGGCCGGGAACGAGCTCACGATCACGATATCGGCGGGCTCAGGCACATGGACCGCGTACGCACGGCGCGAGACCTCCACGCCGATGCGGTGGGCGGCGACGAAATCGCCGGCCACCACGGTGAGGACACGTCCCTTGGGATCGCGCACCACGTTGACGATGAAACCCAGTCCGGCGGCGCGCGCCACCTTCTCCATGCCGACGCGCACGGGGCTGTCGATGTCGCCCAGAGGGATCTCGGGCAACAGCGTCGCGGCGATATGCGTGGCTGACGTCGTCGCCACTCCACAGACCCCGGGCTGAAGGATCTTGGCGCCGCCCGAGAACCCCGCGCCGCAGTGCGGCAGGATGTTGCCGAGGCCGATGACCAGGTCGGCCTCGAGGATCTTCCTGTTGACCTGCACGGGGATCTCGATGTCGCCGGCATGTACGGGATCGAGATCGACCATGGACTCGAGGTCGTTGCAGTCGTGCTGCGAGATCCTGACTCGGCGGTAGGCTTCGTCGCCGACCTTCTCGCGGACCTCGGCGTCGGTCATGATCCGGTGCGTCCCCGGGGCGACAAGGATCTCGATGCGGCCGTCGTCGATGCCGGCCCGGTTGAGCTCGTCGAACACGACGGGCAGGATGCGGTCGACAGGGGTGTGCCGCGTGTTGTCCTCGACGAGCACGACGACGTGGTTGCGTCCAGCCGCGAGCTCACGCAGCGGCGGCGTTCCGGTCGGAGCGTCCAGGCTCGCCAGCACAGCCGCCTCGAGGTCCTCGACCTCGGGAAGCTCCTCGAGGTCGCCGTTGAAGACGATCCGGTCTGCGGGGATGTCGGCGTTGAGTGACGAGGTCCCGTAGGGGATCTCCATCCGCACCCGATCTCCGGCCACGGCTCAGGCCTCCCGGGCCGTGCTGTTCTTGCGCACGACGATCTTGCCCGCGACGGCGTCGACGGTGATGTGATCGCCCTCCTCGACCTCGTCGTAGAACGCCGGGTCGACCTCGTCGACGAGCGGTACTTCCATGGCGATGATGGTCGAGACCAGCACGGGTTCCGGGGTCTCGATGACCACGGCCACGGGAGCCGTACCCTTCATGATCAGGCGGTACAGACCGTCGGCCTGCACGACGGAACTGCCCTTGCCGGTCGGCATCACCAGGACCTTGCCGGCGACGCTGCGGCCGTCGAGGCAGTGACCCTGCTCGAGGACGCAGCCGGTGTCCGCCTCGCACATCGCGAAGCACAGGGCATCGGTGGACAGCAGGGCTTCGCCCTCTCCCGCCCCTTCAGAGATGGGCCGGCACGTGTACTCCCGCTCGCTCATTTGACCACCTCTCCTGCGAGGGCTGCTTGCACGGCCTGTGCAAGAGGCCTCACGGCGTATCGCTGTCCGTAGACCTGACAGTAGAAGGCGCACTTCTGAGACTCGGTGACGCCGGGCCTGCCATAGTAGATGTCCCAGCACCCGGGCACGTCCATGCAGGTGTCGGGGATGACGTGCCCGCCGGCGCGGTGGATGGCACCGAGATGCCCCATGCGCTCAGCCAGCTCGAGGGTGAGCGAGCTTACGAGGATCCAAGTGTCGACGGCGAACCGCTTGCCCTCGACGAGCGCGGCGATCTCGCCCACCTGGCGGATGGTGAGGTGCGGGCAGCCGAGCATGGCGTACTCGATCGGCCCCGGCTCGCCGCTGAACTGCTCGCGCACGCGGTCGAGGTCGGCGTCGGTGATCGTCACGCGCTCCTTGACCGGCTTCTCGCCGAAGGCGGCCTCGACGGTCGGCGCCTCGGGCGTGACGCCGACGACGTGGTACATGGCCACGGCGCCGGAGGTGGCGAGCTCGGCGCCGAACTGGACGAAGCCCTCAGGAGTCGGGCGCGCCTCGATGCCGGTGAACACCGGCACCTCGGGCCCTTTGTACTTCTGCGGGTAGGCGTAGCCGAGCAGGGCCCAGTCGAAGTCGTCGTCGACCTTGGCTTCGACCTCGACGAGGATCTCGCCGCGACGGTTCTCGTCGAGGAGGTAGCCGTACTCGGGGACGCGGCCGGTGACCGCGGCGCAAAGGGCGCTGATCGACGATTCACGGTTGGTGCGCGCGCCGAGGACGGAGTTGACGTAGGGCGAGGCCGAAGACTCAGAGAAGGCGACGATCTCTCCGAAGGAGGGCACGTTCTTCTCGATCTCGGGCGTGCAGCTCAGGGTCATCGTCGCGCCGATGCGGCGGTAGGCGTCGTCGCTGGCCTTCACCCTCGCGATCGCGTCCTCGGGAAACGTGCAGAGGTGTTCCTCCACGTACTTGAGGTCCATGCTGGGGTTGGTCGTCGGGGAGATCAGACAGCGTGCCCCGAGGTCGACCAGTTTGGTCACGAAATAGAGGTCGCCCTCCTGGGCGCTCGCGGCAACGTGGGCCCGGGTGATGGGCACCATGCGCTTCGCGTAGAACGCCTTGCCGGTGCCGACCTGGACCTTCATCGCCAGGGCGACGCCTTCGCCGTGCTTGCCCTCCAGCATGTCGCGCTCGAGGCTCGTCAGCTCCATTGGGGGTTCCCTTCTCGTCCGCTTCTGTTCAGTCGACGCGACCGAGGCCGTCCGGGAGCGCCTGGGGGTTCACGACGTTCTCCGCCGCGCCGTCCAGAAACCGGACCACGTTCTCGGTGGCGATAGCGGTCAGCATGCCGGCCGCCTCGGGTGTGTTGAATCCGATGTGGGGGGTGAACACGACGTTGTCGAGAGTCAGTAGCATCCGGCCACTTTCGCACTCCAGGTCCACCACGTCGAGCCCGGCTCCTGCCAGGGCCCCCGCGGTGAGCTCTTCGTACAGGTCTTTCTGCCGGATCAGCTGCGCGCGCGCCGTGTTGATGATGACCGCCTGAGGTCGCATGCCACGAAGCAGGTCGCCATCGACGAGTGGCTCGGCGTCGGCAGCCGACGGGAGGTGAAGCGTGACCACGTCGCTCGCGGCGAACAGGTCGTGCAGCGGCGCGTATCTCATCCCCAGCTCGCTGGCCATCTCCTCCGAAGGCGCGAGATCGCAGCCCAACAGGGTCATGCCAAGACAGTCGCCGAGTCGGGCCACGCGTTGGCCGATCACCCCGGTGCCGACGACGCCGAGCGTCTTGCCGCGCAACTCGCGTCCCCCGAAGGCCTGCCAGTCCAGACGGGCCGTCGCCCGCACGTCGCGGTCGGCCGCCGGGATCTTGCGTAGCACCGCGAACATCAGGCCCAGGGCGAGCTCGGCGACGGCGTTCGTCGCGTAGGACGGCACGTTGCAGACGGCCACGCCCTGACGGGTCGCCGCCGTTACGTCGACCATGTCGACCCCGGTGGAGCCGATCGAGAGGAGTTGCAGGTCCGGGAGGCGCGCCAGGACCTTGTCGTCGAAGCGTGCCCAGCCGGACACGACGACCTCTGCGCCGCCGGCGCGGCGGACGATCTCATCGGCCTCCGCAGGCACCCCGGAGTACACGCGGACGTCACCGTATGCCTCGAGGCGACCGACGTTTTCCGCACTCATACCGAACTCGTCCAGGACGACGATACGCATCTTGCCGCTCCGTTTCATGTCCGCTGCTGCGCAGAGGCAACGACGACCCGTAGCCGGGTGCCCCGAAAGAGAGTGACGCCGGTCCCTTGGACCACCGCAAGCCGAAGAGGCCATCCAATGATGACCCGGCGCGCTCGCGGGTCAAGGAGGACCACCGGCAAGTCTTGCATTCTGGACGACATTCCCGGTGGGCTGCCGGCCAGATCCCGGCCGGCCTCAGTGTGGCCGGACGGCGTCAGCGGCGGACCGTGCAAGAATCGTTCCTACGTGTCGGACTTGGCGGCTGCGTGCCTTGACCGGCCCCGAGAGCCGCCATCATCATGCGGTTGGCGACGAAAGGATCCCGAGCAGCCATGGACACGCCCGACATCATCCACTCGCTTCGACCCGCGACCCAGGGGCTCGACTACTACTGGCCCGGAACGAGCATCAAGGAGGCTTGCGAGCGGTACGGTCTGACACCCGACCAAGTCGTGAAGATGGCCTCGAACGAGAACCCGTACGGTCCCTCGCCGATGGCGGTGGCGGCCGCCGGCGAGGCCCTGCACCGGTCGGCGATCTATCCCTCCTCCCGGTACGACTACGCGGAGCTCACGGCCGCGCTGGCGGCCTACGCCGGCGTCAGCCCCGACCTCGTCGCGCCGGGACCCGGCTCGGAGACGGTCGCTCGCTACCTCACCCACCTCTTCCTCGAGTCCGGGACCGAGGTCATCGTCTCTGCTCAGAGCTACGACGGGCACGCCATCGCGTCGCGCATCATGGGCGCCGCCGTGCTGTCCGTTGCCCCGCGCGACTATCGCTGCGACGTCGAGGCGATCGTCGCCGCCGTGACGGAGCGGACGCGGATCATCTGGATCTGCAATCCGGACAATCCCAGTGGGACCATGCTCACCGCGGACGAGACGCGGCGCCTGGTGCGGTCTGTCCCGGCCACGACGGCCGTGATCTTCGACGAGGCGTACCGGGAGTTCGTCGACGACCCGGACTACGGCGACGGCCTCGATCTGCTTCTCGAGGGGCACCGCAACGTGATCGTGCTACGCACGCTCTCCAAGGCGTTCGGCCTCGCCGCGCTCCGTATCGGCTACGCGATCGCCGACCCTGCGATCTGCAAGAGCATCGACAACATCCGGGAGCCCTTCAATATCGCCGGACCTTCGTGCGCCGCTGCGATGGCGGCGGTCAACGACGACCTTGCCTGGTCGAGGGAGGTCTGTGCCAACCTCAGGGACGAGCGGCGCCGTCTCGAGAAGAGCCTCGCCGAGCTGGGCCTGGGGGTCGTGCCCAGCCAGGCCAACTTCGTTCTCGTCGAGACGGGCTCGGATGCCGTGGGTCTCTACGAG
>DASRZL010000107.1:0-10653 GCA_035686425.1 Thermoleophilia bacterium | reverse complement strand
CGAGATCGTACGCCTCGAGGCGCTCGGCATGGAGAACCTCTCGGCCATTGAAGAGACGTGCGCGCGCTACCAGATCGATTGCGCCTGGGAGCGCACCGGAGAGCTGGGCCTGGCCACGGAGCCCTGGCAGGTGGGCGCCCTGCGTGAGGCGGTCGCCGTCCTGGAACGCAGCGCGCGCCCCTTCGAGTTCTTCGAGCGAGCGGCGATCCAGGCCGAGGTGGCCGCCCCGCGCGCTAGCGCCGGTCTCTGGCTTGTCGACAGCTGCGCCATGGTCGACCCGGCGCGGCTCGCCTGGGGCCTGGCGCGCGCCTGCAGGCGTCTCGGGGTGCGCATCTACGAGGGCACCCCGGTCACGGAGCTGGCGCGCAGCGGCGCCGGCGTTCGGCTGACGACACCAGCCGGCAGCCTGCGCGCCGCGAGAGTGGTGCTCGGCACCAACGCCTTCAAGCCCCTTCTCAAGCGTTTGAGCCTGCTCATGGTGCCCGTCTACGACTACGCGCTCGTCACCGAGCCGCTGACGCCACATCAGCGCGAGGCGATCGGGTGGAAGCGCCGGCAGGGGCTGTTCGACGCCGGCAACCACTTCCACTACTTCCGTCTGACTGCAGACGATCGCATCCTGTGGGGCGGCTACGATGCCGTCTATCACTATGGCAGCGCCGTCCACCCCGAGTTGGCCCGGCGGCCGGAGACGTTCGCCAAGCTCTCGCGCCACTTCTTCGCGTTGTTCCCGCAGCTCGAGGGCGTGCGCTTCACTCACGGCTGGGGTGGCGTGATCGACACCAGTACGCGCTTCTGCCCGTTCTTCGGCAAGGCCCTGGGCGGCCGGGTGGCCTATGCGCTCGGCTACACGGGTATGGGCGTCGGAGCGTCGCGTTTCGCCGCGCGGGTGACGCTCGATCTCCTCTCGGGAGAGCGGACGGAGCTCACCGAGCTGGCTTTGGTGCGGAGCACACCGGTACCTTGGCCGCCGGAGCCACTGCGCTGGGGGGTCGTGGAGCTCACCCAGCGCGCCATGACCTACGCCGATGGTCACGGTGGCGCGCGCAACGCGTGGCTGCGGACCCTCGATCGACTGGGAGTAGGCTTCGACAGCTGAGCGAGCCGCCGGGCGCCGACCGCGCTATCCGGCGTCGGCGCCCTGAGCTCGGAGCCTCACCGGGAGGCGTTCGCCGGAGCCTCTCCGGCGGCGCTCCCGGCGGCGGACGGCTCGGAGGCCGCGCTCTTCTGCTTCGTCCATCGCGGCCCCGGCCAGCCGGCCTTGGGCCCGATCCACAGCGTGAGCCCCGGCACCAGCGCGGTACGCACGAGGAACGTGTCGATGAGCACCCCGAGCGCCACGCCGATGCTGATCTCGGCGAGGTCCTTCACCGGCTGCGAGAGCAGGATCAGGAAGGTGCCGGCGAGGATGATGCCGGCGCTGGTGAGCACACCTCCCGTCGCGGCCAGCGCCTTCACGGTGCCGTCGCGCAGGCCCAGGAGCAGCGCCTCACCGCGGATCCGCGTGGTGATGAAGATGTTGTAGTCGCTGCCCAGGGCCACGAGGAAGATGAACATGTACAGCGGGATGCGGTAGCTGATGCGCTCCCAGCCGAGCAGGATCTCGGTGATGACGATCGTGGCGCCGAGCGCCGCGAGGTACGAGAGCACGTTGGTGAGCAGCAGGTAGAGGGGCGCTACCAGGGCGCGCAGCAGCACCGCCAGGATCGCGCCGACGATGACGAGCGCGATGACGGCGACGACGATGGTGTCGCGGTTGCTGATCGCCCACGTATCGGCCTGGATCGCGGTGGGCCCGCCGACGAGCGCAGTCGCCTGGCCGGCGGCGGCGACCTCGCGGGCCGTCACTCTGAGCTGGCGCACCTGCTCCAGCGCCTCCTTCGAATAGGGGTCGCCCTCGAGGATCACCTGGAAGCTGAGCAGCTTGCCGTCGTCGGCGGTCCCGGTGGGGAACGCGGCGGCGACTCCCGGGCTCTCGCTGAGGGCGCCGAGGACCATCCCGGTGACGAACTCGGGCGGCGCCTCCGCCGCCTGGATGAGGACCGTCGTCGGCGCCAGGCTGCCTTTGGGGAAGTGCTTCTCGAGCAGCGCGTACCCCTGTTTCGACGGCATGTCCTTGAGGAAGTCCTCGGTGAAGCTGAAGCGGGGGCTGTAGAACAGGCAGCCCAGGGAGAGCAGCACGAGGATCAGGGCGACGGCCGCCGCCGCCCGCTTCGGCGAGGCGGCCACCCGCTCCGCGATGCGCTGCCAGGTGCGGTGCTCGGTGGCGTCGCCGAGCTTGGGGCGCCGCGGCCAGAACGCCCGCCGACCGAGCAGGGCCAGCAGGGCGGGCATCAGCGTGAGGCCGGCGATGAGCGTCACGAACACGCCGATACCGAGTACCGGCGCGAACGAGGTGTAGTCGCCGTAGGTGGCGAACAGCAGCGCCAGTACGGCCAGCGTGACGGTGAGTCCGCTGGCGGCGATGGCCTCCCAGGTCTCGGCGAGCGCCGTGCTCAAAGCGATGCGCGCGTCGCTCTCACGACGCAGTTCCTCGCGGTACCGGGAGATGAGCAGCAGCCCGTAGTCGGTGCCGGCGCCGAACAGCAGGATCACCATCAGCGACGTCGCCTGTCCCGAGAGGGTGATGTCCAGAGCCGTGGCGATCCGCGCCAGGATCCCGCCGGCAACGAAGTAGCCGAAGCCCACCGTGACCAGGGGGACGAACGGCAGTACCGGCGAGCGGTAGATGATGAGCAGCAGGACGAGCACGAGGATCACCGTGCCGACGAGGAGCTTGATGTCGGCATTGAGGAAGATCTGATAGACGTCGGTGATGAGGCCGCCGGGACCGGTGATGCGCACCTGCATCCCCTCGACAGAGTCACCGAAGTGGGCTCTGATCGCGTCCACGGAGTCGCGGAAGGCCTCCTCGCCCGGATTGCCGTCCAGGCTGGCGAAGATGAGCGCGCCCTTGCCGTCGGGGGAGTACTCCACGCGAGCGCTGTTGATGGGCTCGGCGCCGCTCGTGAGCCAGGCCTCGCCGGCGTCGATGGCCGCCTTGTCGGCGGCCGTGAGCGGCGCCTCCGAGCTGTAGACGACGATGAGCGGCGTCCCCTTGGCGTCGGCGAACGACTCCTGCTGCAGCGCGTCGGCGCGCTTGCTCTCGACGCTCGACGACAGGGACTTCGAGGCATCGTTGCTGGTCACGCTCTGCAGCGTGGGCCCCATCGACAGGATGCCTGCGATAAGGACCCAGACGGCGACGACTATCCAAGGGTTCTTGCCGCGCGTCGACCAGGTGATGACGTTCCGCATGTCTCTGAGCCCCCCTGCAGGCGATGGACGGTGTTGCGACCAGTGCCCATCATACCGGGAGGAGGCCCCGCCTTGCCGCACCGCTCCCCGGGTCGCGTCTCGCCGGGAATCGGGTACCATTGGGCTACGTCACGCCTCCGGGGGCCAACGTCGGGGGTCGAGAGCAAGCACCGGAAGCCGCTTCCGTTCCCTCATCGACCAGAGCGGCTCCCGTATCGCGAAGGAGTGGCCGCATGTTCGAACGCTTCACCGAACGCGCCAGGCAAGTCGTGGTCCTCGCACAAGAAGAGGCCCGAGCCCTCAAGCACAACTACATCGGCACGGAGCACCTGCTGCTCGGTCTGTTGCGCGAAGAGGAGGGCGTGGCCGCGCGCGTGCTCGACGGGCTCGAAGTGTCCGTCGAGGAGGTCCGCGCGGCCGTCGTGCGCATCGTCGGCTCGGGCGAGGAGTCGCCGCAGGGTCAGATCCCCTTCACGCCGCGCGCCAAGAAGGTCCTCGAGCTGGCGCTGCGCGAGGCCCTCAGCCTGGGCCACAACTACATCGGCACCGAGCACATCCTCCTCGGCCTCGTGCGCGAGGATGAGGGCGTGGCCGCGCGCATCCTGCTCGACCTGGACGCCGAGCCCGAGAAGATCAGGGGCGAGGTCATGCGCGCGCTCAGCGGCCCCGGTCGCCGCAGCCCGCAGGGCGCCGGCGCCGGCGCCGAGGGCAAGCGCGCCGCCAAGGTCCTCGACCAGTTCGGCCGCAATCTCACCAAGCTCGCCGAAGAGGGCAAGCTCGACCCCTGTATCGGCCGCTCCACCGAGATCGAGCGCGTCATGCAGATCCTCAGCCGCCGCACCAAGAACAACCCGGTGCTCATCGGCGAGCCGGGCGTCGGCAAGACGGCCATCGTCGAGGGCTTCGCCCAGCGTATCTCCAACCATGAGGTCCCCGAGCTGCTCAAGGGCAAGCAGGTGTGGACGCTCGACCTCGCCGCCCTCGTCGCCGGCAGCAAGTACCGCGGTGAGTTCGAGGAGCGCCTCAAGAAGGTCATGAAGGAGATCCGCGAGACGGGCGACATCATCCTGTTCATCGACGAGCTCCACAACCTGGTGGGTGCGGGCGCCGCCGAGGGCGCGATCGACGCGGCGAGCATCCTCAAGCCCGCTCTCGCGCGTGGAGAACTGCAGACCATCGGCGCCACGACGATGGACGAGTACCGCAAGTATCTCGAGCGCGATGCCGCGCTCGAGCGCCGCTTCCAGCAGATCAAGGTGGCCGAGCCGTCGGTCGAGGAGACCGTCGAGATCCTCAAGGGGCTCCGCGACCGGTACGAGGCCCACCACCGTATCCGTATCACCGATGAGGCGCTCACCTCGGCCGCCGAGCTGGCCGACCGCTACATCAGCGACCGGTTCCTGCCGGACAAGGCGATCGACCTCGTCGACGAGGCCGCCAGCCGCATGCGCATCCGCACCATGACCGCGCCGCCCAGCTACCGCGAGCTCGAGGAGGAGATCTCCTCGGTGCGCAAGGAGAAGGAGTCGGCGATCGAGGCCCAGGAGTTCGAGAAGGCGGCCAATCTGCGCGACAAGGAGCGCAAGCTGAGCCACAAGAAGCTCGAGCTCGAGGACGCCTGGAAGAGCAGCGACGAGGGCATGCGCGCCAGCATCGGTGAGGACGAGATCGCCGAGATCGTCAGCATGTGGACCGGCATCCCTGTGGTCAAGATCACGGAGGCCGAGAGCAAGAAGCTCCTCCGCATGGAGGAGGAGCTTCACACGAGGCTCGTCGGCCAGGACCCCGCCGTGCGCGCCGTCAGCAAGGCGATCCGCCGGGCCCGCGCCGGGCTCAAGGATCCCCGTCGCCCCACCGGCTCGTTCATCTTCCTCGGACCGTCGGGCGTGGGGAAGACGGAGCTCGCACGCACACTGGCCAACTTCCTCTTCGGCGACGAGGACCACCTCGTGCAGATCGACATGAGCGAGTACATGGAGAAGCACTCCGTGTCCCGGCTCGTCGGGTCGCCGCCCGGCTACGTGGGTCACGACGAAGGTGGCCAGCTCACCGAGATCGTGCGCCGCAAGCCGTACAGCGTCATCCTCTTCGACGAGATCGAGAAGGCCCATCCGGACGTGTTCAACATCCTCCTGCAGATCCTGGAGGACGGGCGCCTGACCGACTCGCAAGGCCGCACGGTCGACTTCCGCAACGCGATCCTGATCATGACCAGCAACATCGGCGCCGAGATGATCACCAAGGACACGCCTCTGGGTTTCGGTCAGACGACCACCCAGGGCATGACCTACGACGACATGAAGGGCCGCATCACCGGCGAGCTCAAGCGCGTCTTCAAGCCCGAGTTCCTCAACCGTGTGGACGAGGTCATCGTCTTCCACAAGCTCGAGCGCGACGAGATCGGCGCGATCGTCGATCTGATGATCGCGCGCCTGCAGCTGCAGCTGGACGTGAGCGGCATCAGGCTGCAGCTCACCGACGCCGGCCGCGAGGTCCTGGTCGAGAAGGGCTTCGACCCGATGCTCGGCGCCCGTCCGCTGCGTCGCGCCATCCAGCGCTACATCGAGGACAAGCTCAGTGACGCGATGCTCGAGAGCGCGTTCCCGGAGGGTACCATCGTGCTGGTCGACGGCCAGAACGAGGACACGGTGCTCACGGTGAACGGCGACGTTGTCGGCGGCAGCGTCGAGCTGCCGATGGTCGGCCTCGACGAGCCTGTGTCGCGGAGCGTTGCTCCAGTCGGACCGCCGCCGGCCGGAGACGACGGCCCCGACGCCGGCGGCGCGGCTGCCGGCGTCTGAGGGGTCCGTGGCGAAGACGCAGACCGTCTTCACGTGTGGCCAGTGCGGCCACCGCGAGGCCAAGTGGCTCGGCCATTGCCCGGACTGCGGCGCGTGGGATTCGTTCGTTGAAGAAGCGCTGGTGGTGGCGCCCAAGGGGCGCGGCCGCGGCAGGAAGCACGGTAACGGGGCCGGTGACGGGAGCGTCACCGGCCCCGTCCGTCTGTCCGAGGTCGTCTCGTCCGCCACCGAGCGTTTCTCGAGCGGCATCGACGAACTCGACCGCGTGCTCGGCGGCGGCATCGTCCCAGGCTCGCTCGTGCTCGTCGGCGGCGAGCCCGGCATCGGCAAGTCGACGCTCCTGCTCCAAGTGCTCGACAACGTGGCCGCCGATCGGCCGGCGCTGCTCGTCTGTGGTGAGGAGTCGGCGGCCCAGGTCAAGATGCGCGCCGAGCGTATCTGTCGCGGCTCCGGCAACATCGACGTCCTCGCCGAGACCGAGCTGGAGCTCGTCCTCGAGGCCGTCGCCGCAGCTCGCCCGGCGCTCGTCGTCGTCGACTCCGTGCAGACGCTGTACAGCGATTCGTTCACATCCGCACCGGGCAGCGTGAGCCAGGTGCGTGAAGCGGCCGGTCGTTTTCTCCGCCTGGCCAAAGACACGGGCGCAGCCGTCTTCCTCGTCGGGCACGTCACCAAAGAGGGCACGATCGCCGGCCCGAGGGTCGTGGAGCACATGGTCGACACGGTGCTCCAGTTCGAGGGCGATCGCTATCGCTTCTACCGCACCCTCCGCGCCGCCAAGAACCGCTTCGGCTCCACCAACGAGCTGGGCATCTTCGAGATGACGGGGTCGGGTCTGCAGACGGTGCCCGATCCCTCCGCCCTGTTCCTCAGCGATTCGGCTCCGGCGGCCGGCTCCGCCGTGCACGTCGCCGTGGAGGGCACGCGCTGCTTCCTGGTCGAGGTGCAGGCGCTCGTGAACCAGACGGAACTGGCCATGCCGCGGCGCGTCGCCGTCGGGTTCGACCGCAACCGGCTGGCCATGCTCGTGGCCGTGCTCGGGCGCCATGCCCGACTGCCGTTGTCCTCTTCGGACATTTTTGTTACAATTGCAGGTGGAATTCGCATCGACGAGCCTGCGGCGGACCTCGCGGTCGCACTTGCCATCGCCTCTGCGCAACGCGACACGCCTCTCCCGCCGAGGGCAGCGGTGTTCGGGGAGATCAGCCTTACGGGCGAACTTCGATCCTGCAGCCAGAGCGAGCGACGTGTCGCCGAAGCCGGACGTACCGGCTTCGACCGCATTGTCGTTCCAGCCGCCGATGCACGCCGAGCCGGCGGCGTGGCCGCAGGCGCGGCCGACCTGCGTGGTGCGTTTGCCGCTCTCCTGAGCGACGGCGTGTCGCGGCCGGCCTCTCGGGCCACGAACGACGAATGGGGGGTTTGAGACTTGTATTCAGTCGGAGACAAGGTGGTCTATCCTCACCACGGTGCTGGCAAGATCATGAAGATCGAGCAGAAGGACGTGCTCGGCCAGCAGCGCGACTACCTCACGATCCAGATCCTGCACAATGACATGACCGTCATGGTGCCGGTGGAGAACGCCGATCGCGCCGGGCTGCGCAAGGTCATCGAGCCAGACATCGTGGAGCGCGTGCTCGACGTCCTGCGCGGCGACCCCACCAAGATGCCCAAGAACTGGAGCCGTCGCTACAAACACAACCGCGACAAGCTCAAGACCGGCGACATCTTCGAGGTCGCCGAGGTCGTCCGCAACCTGGCCATCCGCCACGCCGACAAGGGGCTGTCGACGGGCGAGAAGCAGATGTTCTCCAAGGCCAAGAAGATCCTCGCCAGCGAGCTCATGTATGCGCGCGACTTCTCCGAGGACGAGGCCAACGCCTTCCTCGAGACGGTCCTCGAGGATATCCACGTCGACGGTCCAGCCCTTGCCGACGACTCCCGAGAGCCAGCCCCCGTCGTCTGAGGCCGCTCCGGCCCGCAGGCCCCGCAAGCCGCGGGGCTTGCTGGCGCCCGCCATCCGCGTCTTGTTCGCCCTGCTGGGCGCCCTCGCTGGCTACCAGCTCGGCGACCGCATCCGCGAGTCGTCGTTCGCGCCGGCGCTCGACCAAGGCGGCAAGATCATCTGGATGGTCGTCTTCACGTTCGCCGGCCTCACGCTCGGCTATCTGCTCGGCGTCATCCTCTCGCGGCTCATGCGCCGCGGCCTCAACCACGTCGACGAGGCCATGGCGCGGGCGAGCGGCGCCGAGGTCGTGGTGGGTACCGGCGGCGTGCTCGTGGGCCTCCTCATCGCCACGCTCATCAGCGTCGCGCTTCTGCGCATCCCCATCGTCGGGCCGTACCTCACGGTGCCGATCTACTTGCTCGCCGGCTACTTCACCGCCTATCTCGCCGCCAAGAAGCACGTGGAGATCCTTCGGCTGCTGGGCGTGCGGGGCGCCTTCGAGGTCGTCCCGGGGCTGACGCCGGCGAAGCTCCTCGACTCGAGCGCGATCATCGACGGTCGCATCCTCGAGATCATCGACACAGGCTTCATCGAGGGCGAACTGCTCGTCCCGCGCTTCGTCATCGAGGAGCTCCAGCGCCTGGCCGACTCCGCCGACGCCGAGAAGCGCGTCCGCGGCCGCCGCGGCCTCGACTTCGTCAAGCGTCTGCAGAAGAGCTCCGGGGCGGTGCGCATCGACGGCGCCGACTACGCGGACATCCAGGCCGTGGACGCCAAGCTCGTGCGTCTGGCCACAGAAACCGGCGCCCAGATCATCAGCACCGACTACACGCTCAAGAAGGTCGCCGAGATCCAGGGCGTCAAGCTGCTGAACGTGAACGACCTCGCCAACTCGGTCAAGCCCGCGGTGTTGCCGGGCGAGGTCATCGAAGTCAAGATATTGCGCGAAGGGCGCGAGCAGAACCAAGGCGTAGGGTACCTCGACGACGGCACCATGATCGTCGTCGAGGCGGGCAGCGCCCTGGTGGGCTCGCGCGTCAAAGCCGAGGTGACCAGCGTGCTGCAGAGCCCCTCGGGAAAGATGATATTCAGCCGAGTGACCGCTGCGCCGCCGGCTGACGACTGATGGAGGGGATGCACGTGGAAGCGGAGGACCAGCAGGCCGGAGAGACTTGGGTGATCGTCGCGGCGGCCGGTGACAGCCGGCGCATGGGCTTGCCGGACGGCGAGTCGAAGCAGTTCCTGCTGCTCGGCGGCGAGCCCATTCTCTCGCACTCGGTGCGTCGACTCATCACCTTGGAGTGCGTCGACGGCATCGTCATCGTGCTGCACCCATCACACACGGTGCGCTTCGCCAACGAGCTCATGGCCTTCGACGAGACCAAGCCCATGCTGATCACCGAGGGCGGGGCAACGCGCCCCGATTCCGTTCGCGCCGGCCTCCTCGAGGTGCCCGACAGCGCGACCGCGATCGCCGTCCACGACGGCGCCCGCCCACTGTTCGCGCGTCACGTGTTCGAGCGCTGCGTGCAAGCGCTCGAACACGCCGACGGAGCCGTCCCCGCCGTTGAGGTGAGCGATACGCTCAAGCGAGAGGGCGAGAGCGGCGGGGTGGCGGGTACCGTCGACCGAGCCGGCCTGTGGGCCGCGCAGACGCCGCAGGTGTTCCGTGCCGCCGCCCTGCGCGACGTGTACGCCCGCGCCGACCTCAACGGCGCCACCGACGACGCGATGCTTCTCGAGCGCGCCGGCTACTCCGTGCGCCTCGTGCCGTCCACGCCGGCCAACGTCAAGATCACCACTCCCGCGGACCTGCCGCTGGCGGGCGCGCTGTTGTCCTGGGAGGTCGAGACCGACGTATAGGATCGGCGGCGGTTACGACGCCCACCGCTTCGCGGACGGACGCGACCTCGTGCTGTGCGGGGTCCCCATCGACCACGTCCAGGGCCTCGCCGGGCACTCAGACGCCGACGTGGCCGTTCACGCCCTCATGGATGCCCTGCTGGGCGCTGCCGGCCTCGGTGACATCGGCGAGCTCTTCCCCGACACCGACCCGGCCTTTGAGGGCGCGTCCAGCATGGTCCTCCTCGAGCGCGTGATGGCGTGGCTGATCAGGAACGGGTGGGAGATCGCCAACGCCGACGTGACGATCGTGTGCGAGCGCCCGCGACTCTCCGGCTACCGGCTCGAGATGCGCGAGCGGCTCGCCGCCGCCCTGGGCGTCGCCAGCGACGCCGTCAGCGTCAAGGCGACGACCACCGAGGGCATGGGGTTCGAGGGGCGTGGGGAGGGCATCGCCGCCCACGCCGTCTGCCTCCTCAGCCGCTGACGCCGGCGGACCGTTCGCTCAGGCCTTAACGACGACGGCCCGCCGGAGGCGGGCCGTCGTCGTCGGCTTCACGTGTCTCGCGTGGCTCAGGAGGCCTTGACGTCCTTGTCCTCCGCCGTCGCGTCGCGCTTGACGTCGACGATATCGTCCTCGTCGTCGGAGTCGTCATTGAGCCCCTGCTTGAAGCCCTTGATGCTCTGGCCCATCGACTTGCCGAGCTTGGGCAGCCGGGTGGCGCCGAAGAGCAGCAGGATCACCAGAGCGATGATGATGAGTTC
>DASRZL010000106.1:0-5305 GCA_035686425.1 Thermoleophilia bacterium | reverse complement strand
GACTTCCGGGCGCTCGCCTGGCGGCCGTCGCCCAACGGCTGCGGCCCGCGATGGGTGGTCCCGCCGCTGGTGGAGGTCGTCGACTTCCTCGAGGAAGAGGGCTACACGGCCCTGCACACCGATTCGACCGCGGGGCAGGGATTGCTGGCGCTGGCCGCCGCCCGTCTTCTGCACCTGCCGCTCACCGGCGCCGTGGACCCCGAGGGGCTCGATACGCGGCCAGGGCGCCGCAGCCTCGCCGCCCGCGTGCGGCGACGGTACCTGAGCTGGTTCTACGGACGGCTCGATGAGGCGTATGTGCCCACCCGAGCTGCCGCTCGCGCGCTCGTCGCGGGAGGGGTCGACCCCGGACGCATCGCCTTGCTCCCGGCGCTGGCGGAGCGCACGGGCACCGCAGAGCCGGACGTGCCGGCCAGGAGAAGCTGACCCCGGCCGGTTGCGCGCCCACGCTCGCCGGCGCTACTCCGCATCGGCGAGCAGCGCGTACATGCGCTTGCGCGTTTCACGCAGGATCGCCAGCGCCTTCTGTACGTCATCGGCCGAGCCGGCCGTGCCGACCTGTTTGACGGCCGCGCCGAGCTGGAACACGGCCTGACGCAGCGCGAAGCGGGGATCCTGCTCGCCGCCCTCGGTGCCCCACGGGGAGTCGCCGAGGCGCTCCTTGAGCGCCCCCGCCTCCCGGACACCGTCCTCCGTGAGCGCGAACACGCGCCGGCCCTCGGCCTCCTCACCCTTGATGAGGCCCTGGTCTTCGAGCAGCTGGAGCGTCGGGTACACCGACCCGGGGCTCGGACGCCAGGCGCCTCCGCTCCGCTCCTCGAGGCGCTGCATGATCTGGTAGCCGTGCATCGGCTCGTCGGCGAGAGCCAGCAGGATCGCCGCCCGCACGTCGCCACGCCGCGCCCGCGACCACGGACCTTTGCCATGCCCGTGCCCGTGGCCGTGGCCGACGTTCCGTTCCCGGCCGCCGCCGCGACCTGGACCGCGCCCTCCGAACTTGAAGCGCGCGGGACCGCAGCCTTCGCCGTGCGGCGCCCAGCCGCGGTCGCGGCGTCCTCCGGAGCGTCCTGTATCGCGTTCTGTATCTAGTGGTTCGGTCATGAGATTCTCCTCATAGCGTTGCATCACGATATATCGTAATGCATCGTTTCAAGAAGTCAAGCGGTCTCCCTCCCGCGGCGGCTTCCTCCCGGTCCCCGTGGACGGACAGCGCGTCGGGCGAGCGCCCGGCGGGCGCGTTCCTGTAGAATCCGCGGGTCATGATCCGGTACCTGGACACGCGCGGCGCCATCGACCGACCGCGGACCTTCACGGAGGCGATCCTCGAGGGCATCGCGCCCGGCGGCGGCTTGTTCGTCCCCGAGCGGCTCCCGTCGTTCTCGGTCGACGAGGTGCTCGCGCTCGCGGCGATGCCGTACCACGCCCGTGCAGCGGCGGTGTACGAGGCCTTCGGCCTCGACGTCTCAGCCGCGCGGACCCGCGAGATCGCCGCCGAGGCGTACGGCCCCAACTTCGACGATGCCCAGGTCGCCCCGGTGCGCGAGGTGGCCCCAGGCCGTCACGTGCTCGAGCTCTGGCACGGCCCCACGCTCGCGTTCAAGGACATGGCCCTCCAGTGCATGCCGTTGTACTTCGGCGAGGCGCTGGAGCAGGCGCACGCGAAGGGCGCCACCGACCTGGACTTCCTCATCCTGGTGGCGACCAGCGGCGACACGGGCGTGGCGGCGCTCAACGGCTTCGCCGATCGCGCCCACACCAGCATCTGCGTGTACTACCCGGACGCCGGCGTCTCGGCCCTGCAGGAGTTGCAGATGGTCACGCAGCCGGGTGAGAACCTCACCGTGTTCCGGCTCAGCGGCGACTTCGACGACTGCCAGACCTCCGTCAAGGCCGTCTTCGATGACGGCGCCTTCGCGGCAGAGCTGGCCGAGCGTCATCAGCTCTCGCTGAGCTCGGCCAACTCCATCAACTGGGGACGACTGCTGCCGCAGATCGTCTACTACCTGAGCGGCTACGCCGACCTCGCCGCGCGCGGCGCGGTGGTCGCCGGCGAGCCCGTCGACGTCTGCGTCCCCACGGGCAACTTCGGCAACATCCTCGCCGCCTACTACGCCAGGCGCATGGGTGTGCCGCTGGGCCGTCTGCTCTGCGCCAGCAACACCAACAACGTGCTGTTCGACTTCCTCTCGAGCGGGGTCTACGACATCGCCGCCCGCTCGCTGGTCAAGACGCCGTCGCCGTCGATGGACATCCTCATCTCGTCCAACCTCGAGCGGCTGCTGTACGATCTCTGTGGCGACGCCGCGCTCATCGCCGGCTGGATGGCCGAGCTCAAGACGACCGGGCGCTTCGCCGTGGACGACGCCACACGGACACGACTGCGGGCGGAGTTCACCGGCGCGTGGGTCGACAACGACGAGTGCCTGCGGACGATCGGCCGCGTGCAACGCGAGCGGAGCTACCTGCTCGACCCCCACACGGCAGTCGCCTGGGAGGCCGCCGAGCGACTCGCCGGCGAGGCGCCGGTGCTCATCGCCAGCACGGCGCACTGGAGCAAGTTCGCCGCAGACGTCGTGCGCGGCCTCACCGGCGTGCCTGCCGGCGCGCCGGTGCCCGGCGCCGTCGACGACCTCGAGTTGCTCGACAGGGTCGTCGACCTCGCGCCGGGCGCGACCGTGCCGCCGCAGCTGCGCGCCGTCCGCGATCGGTCGCGGCGCTTCCACGCGCGCGTGGACGCCGGCCGCGAACCGGTCGAGGCGAGCCTCCGCGACTGGCTGGCGGCCACGACCAAGCGGCAGGCGTAGGCCGGCGCACCCGGGGCCGGGGTCTCGGCAGGATCTACGGCGCGGAGTGGCTTCGGCGTCAGCGCCTGGCTCGCCTCACTCGTCGTCCGGCTTCACGCCGGCCCCCTCGTCGATTCACCCGTCACTCTGCGCTGGCGACACACGGGCTGCCGCCCTGCCGTGCGCGAGTGCGATAGGCTCTCGTGCATGAAGCGCACTGGATACCGGTACGCATGGGAGCACACGGGTGTGCGTGTCGCAGACGGGCGCCTGTACGTCGCGGGACGCGACGCGGAGGCGCTCGCCCGCGAGCACGGCACGCCCCTGTACGTCTTCGACGTCGCACGCGTGACCGAGCAGGCGCGTGCCCTGAGGGACGCGCTCGTGCGCGCCGGCCTCACGCCGCGCGTCCGCCTCGCGCTGAAGGCGCAGCGCGCTCCGGAGGTGCTGGCCGCGCTGCGCGCGCTGGAGACGCCGGGCTCGCCGGGCGCCGTCGGCATCGACGCCTGCTCGCCCGGCGAGGTGCTCCACGCCCTCGAGCACGGCTTCACCGCGGAGGAGATCAGCTTCACCGGCACCAACGTCTCCGAGCGCGATCTGGACGTGATCGCGCCCGCCGCGGTCCACGTGAACCTCGACCTCCTCAGTCAGATCGAGCGCTACGGGCGCCGCTGCCCGGGGCGGGCGGTCGGCCTGCGGGTCAACCCTCGCGGCGGCGTCATGCGCGGTCACGCCGAGAGCCTGTACAGCGGCACCCGGCCGACCAAGTTCGGCATCTACGAAGAGGACCTCGACGCTGCTCTCGCCGCAGCCCGTCGTCACGGCCTGGTGATCGACACGCTGCACGTCCACCTCGCCAACGGCATGCTGGACGACGAACTGCCGGCGTTCGATGCCGCCCTGGAACCGGTCGCGCGCATGGCCGAGCGGCTCCTCGACGCCGGCTGCCCGCTGGCGGAGATCAACGCCGGCGGGGGGCTCGGCACACCCGCCTACGCCGGCGAGACGCCGCTCGATCTCGACGCCTACGCCGCCGTCCTCGCGCGACGCTTCGGGGGCCTCGGCGTCGCCATCGGGTCCGAGCCCGGCGAGTTCCTGGCCAACGAGTCAGGCGTCCTCCTGGCGGAGGTCGTCACCGTGGAGCGGCGACTGGGCGAGACCTTCGTCGGGCTCGACGTCGGGTGGAACGTGATGAACGACGCCTACATCTACGGCCACGAACCGGAGGTGATCGTCCCAGCGCGCGCGGACGCGACGCGCGACGACGTCGTCACGCTCACCGGTCACATCAACGAAGGCAACGACGTGTTCGCCGTCGGCCGGGCCTTCCCCAGCGTCCAGGAAGGCGACGTGGTCGCCTTCGTCGCCATCGGCAGCTACTGCCCGGGCATGTGGACCGACCACTGCCTGCGGCCGCCTGCCAGAACGATGTACTTCGCCGACCGGCTCTGAAGAGCCCGCCTTGTCGGGCCGGCTCCGGCCGCGCCCCGGGCCGGCGCCGGCCGCGCCCCGGGCCGGCTCCGGCCGCCGCGTCAGCTTCCCGACGCGCCGGTGAGCAGCGCGACGGCGAAGGCGAAGTCGACGCCGGCGACCACGGCGATAAGCAGCGATCCGATCCGGCGCCCCGATGTCCACGCGACGACCGAGACGACGGTGAAAAAGAGGCCGCCGCCGAGCGTGAGCAGCAAGACCAGATCGGAACCCGAGCGCACCAGCACCTCCCGAGACGGCGTCGCGGCCGCCGGCCGCGACTGTGTCCGCACAAGTCTGTCCCCATGCAGCTCCAGGGACAAGCCCCGCAGTCCGGCTTGCCTGCAGCACGGCACGGCGGCACACTCGAGGCAGGCGCAGACCCGAGGAGGCTACCTGATGACGACGCCCGACTGGACCACCGTGCTCGAGCACCTCGCGGAGGCCGGATGGACGGCGCGCGTGGTCGCTGCCGAGCGGCTGGAGGATCTCCAGCGCAAGGTGACCGGGATCCTCGCCTCCGGCGACCTGCCCGGCGCGACCGCCGCTCACCTCGCCGAAGAGGTCGCCTTCGCGGCGCCTGCCGACGTGCCGAAGGTGCGCTCGGTCGTCGTCGGCGCCACCTCCCGGCCACTCACGAGAGCCACCCTCACGGTGGACGGCGAAGCGCACGAGGTCGTCGTTCCGCCGCACTACGCCGGCTATCACACGGTGCCGCGCGGCCTGACGGCGGCGCTGGCCTCAGCGCTCGCGCCGGCCGGCTACGCGGTCGCGGGCTTCGAGCCGCCGCTCAAGACCCTCGCCGCCTGCTCGGGGCTCGCCCGCTACGGCCGCAACAACATCGCGTACGTGCCGGGCCTCGGCAGCTACCTGCTGCTGGCGGCGTGCGCCTCGAGCGCACCGCCGCCCGCTGATCCGTCGTGGGACGAGCCGCTGGAACTCGACCGCTGCGCACGCTGCAGCGCCTGCCTGCGTGCCTGCCCCAGCGGAGCCATCCGCGCCGACAGGTTTCTCCTGCAGACGGACCGCTGCCTCACCAGGGTGAACGAGGA
>DASRZL010000105.1:0-6685 GCA_035686425.1 Thermoleophilia bacterium | reverse complement strand
ACGTCCATGACCGTGTCGGCCTCCTCGCCGAGCGCGACGGCGAGCGTGTCGAGGCCGACGGGGCCGCCATCGAACTTCTCCGCGATGGCGCAGAGAATGTCCCGGTCGAGCTTGTCGAGACCCTCCCCGTCCACCTGGAAGAGCTCGAGGGCCGCGAGGCAGATGCCGTGTTCGATGACGCCTTCATGGCGCACCTGGGCGAAGTCGCGCACGCGGCGAAGCAACCGGTTGGCCACGCGCGGCGTGCCGCGCGAGCGCCCCGCGATCTCGAGGGCCGAATCGCGATCGATCTCCACGCCGAGGATGCCGGCCGACCGGCGGACGATGGCCGCCAGCTCCTCGATCTCGTAGTACTCGAGGCGCTGCCAGACGCCGAACCGGTCGCGCAGCGGTGTCGTCAGCAGGCCGGTCCGCGTGGTCGCGCCGATCAGCGTGAACGGCTGCACCTGCATGCGGATGCTGCGCGCCGCAGGACCCTCGCCGATCATGATGTCGATCTCGTAGTCCTCCATCGCCGGATAGAGGACCTCCTCGACGGCAGCGTTCAGGCGGTGGATCTCGTCGACGAAGAGGACGTCGCCCTCCTGGAGGTTGGTGAGCAGTCCGGCGACGTCGACCTTGCGCTCGAGCGCCGGTCCGGAGGTGGTGTGCATACCGACGCCCAGCTCCTGGGAGATGATTCCCGCCAGCGTCGTCTTACCGAGGCCGGGAGGCCCGGCGATGAGCACGTGGTCGAGAGTGTCGCCGCGCCGCCTGGCGGCCTCGACGAAGATCTCGAGCTGCTCCTTGGCCACGCGCTGGCCCACGAAGTCGGAGAATCGCCGCGGCCTGAGGCTGAGTTCGAGGTCGCGGTCGCCTTCGAGCTCCTCGGGGTCGCCGATGCGGTCGTCCGGCATGGCCATCACTCACCCGCCTGGCGTGTGAGGGCGTACTTGACCAGATCCTCGAGCGGCGCGTCCTCGGGCGCTCCACGGAGCGCCTCTTCGGCCTCCCTCAGCGATAGGCCGAGGTTCTGGAGCGCAGAGCGAGCCGCGAGGAAAGCGCCGGCCGGGACGGTGACGCCGGCGTCGCCGGCGCCCGCCGCCGGCAACTCGCCCACCTTGTCCTTGAGCTCGTGGACCAGGCGCTGGGCGAGCTTCTTGCCGATGCCCGGGATGCTCTCGAACTTCTTCACGTCGTCGCGCGCCACTGCCAGCTCGAGCTCCGCTACCGGATAGCCGGAGAGCACCGCGAGCGCGACCTTGGGGCCGACGCCGCTGACGCTGGTCAGCCAGAGGAAGAACGTGCGCTCGCCGGGGTCGCGGAACCCGAAGAGCTGCAGCGCGTCCTCACGAACGTGCAGATACGTGTGCAGGCTGACTTCTTCACCGCGATGTGGACTGAGGCCGCCCAGTGTGCGCCCGGAGGCCAGCACCTCGAGTCCGAGGCCGCCGACCTCGATCACCGCTCGTTCGCCGTCGATCGTCGCAAGTCTGCCGCGAACGGAGGCGATCATGGGCGGCCGGCGGGGCGGACACCGGGCGGGCGGTCCTTGGCCGCCTGGAACGCCTCGCCGTTGTGGTGCGTGTGCGTGATGGCGACGGCCAAGGCGTCCGCGGCGTGGTCCGGCTGCGGGATGCGCGGCAGGTGCAGGATGACCTTGATCATCTCCTGCACCTGGATCTTGCTCGCGCGCCCGTAGCCGGTCACCGCCTGCTTGATCTGCAGCGGCGAGTACTCGCGCGGCGACGCATCGAGGTCCGAGGCGGCCAGATACAGCACGCCCTTGGCTTGACCGACCGCGAGCGCTGTCTTCACGTTGACGTTCACGAACAGATCTTCGAGGACCACGATGTCCGGAGAGAAGCGCGTGATGAGGCCGCGCGCCTGGTCGTGGATCTGACGCAGGCGCACGTGCGTGGGATCCTTCGCCGAGGTGACGATACAGCCGTGACCGAGGGAGCGCAGGCGATTGCCCTCCTGCTCGATGACCCCCCAGCCCGTGCTTGCGGTGCCCGGATCGAAGCCCAGGACGATCACGCCCGCTCCCCCGCCCTCCGGGCTGCCGCCCGGCCGCGCCCCTCGGACTCCGCCATCGGTCAGCCCGCCAGAGCCTCGAGGACGTCCTCGGGGATGTCGAAATTGGCGTAGACCTCCTGGACGTCGTCGCTGTCCTCGAGCGCGTCGACGATCTTCATGGTCTTGCGCGCGTCGTTCTCCTCGAGCTTGACCGTGTTCTTGGGGATCATCGTGAGCTCCGCCTGCTCGAACTCGATGCCGGCGGCGACGAGGCCGCCGCGCACGGCGGCGAAGTCGGCGGGCTCGGTGAGCACCTGGAACTGATCGCCGTCCTGGACGACGTCCTCGGCGCCGGCGTCGATGGCCGCGGCCATGATGTCGTCCTCGGTGTACTTCTCACCGTCGACGACGATGGAGCCGCGGCGTTCGAACACCCACGCCACCGCTCCCGGCTGCGCAAGCTGACCGCTGTGCTTGCTGAAGATATTGCGCACCTCGGCGGCCGAACGGTTCTTGTTGTCCGTGAGTACTTCGACGATGATCGCAACGCCGGCGGGGCCGTAGCCCTCGTACACGATGCTCTCGTACGTCTCGCCCTCGGCGCCGCCGACGCCGCGCTGGATCGCCCGCTCGATGTTGTCCTTGGGCATCGACTCGGCCTTCGCCTTCTCGATGGCGTTGGCGAGCGAGATGTTCATGGCGGGGTCAGCCCCGCCCTCGCGGGCGGCCACCGTGATGCCGCGCGACAGCTTCGAGAACAGCTTGCCTCGCCTGGCGTCTGTCTTGCCCTTCTTGTGCTTGATGGTCGCCCACTTCGAGTGCCCGGACACGAGACACCACCTCCCTTTTCAGCGCTGGCCGGCCGCGGACGCGGCCAGGCCGGGCTCGCCGGCAGCGTGCGCCGCCGCGCCCACCGGCGCGAACGCGTCGCCCTGCCGGCGGCGGATCATACGGATGAAGAGCTCGTGCAGACGCGTGTCGTCGGTGAGCTCCGGGTGGAATGCAGTGACGAGGACTCCGCCCTCGCGGGCGGCAACGACGCGTCCCCGGCAGGTCGCAAGGACGTCGACGCCGGGCCCCGCGCTCTCGACCCACGGGGCGCGGATGAAGACGGCGCGGACGGGCTCGTCGCCGAGTCCCTCTACCGCGAGATCCTCCTCGAAGCTGCGCACCTGGCGGCCGAACGCGTTGCGCCGCGCGACGATGTCCATGAGGCCCAACGTCGCGGGCGCGCCTTCGACGGTGTCGCGCGCCACGATGATGAGACCGGCGCAGGTGCCGTAGACGGCGCCGCCGGCCGCGGCGAACTCCCGGATGGGATCGGCGAGCCCATACGCGGTCATGAGTTTGTGGATCGTGGTGCTCTCCCCGCCGGGGATCACGAGGCCGTGGAGACCCTCGAGATCGGGCGCGCTGCGCACCTCGCAGGTGCGCGCGCCGAGGCCCTCCAACATGAGACGGTGCTCGCGGAAGTCACCCTGCAACGCGAGCACGCCCACGACCAAACCGGCGCCGGGGCCGGGGCCGTGAAGCTCCAGCGCCGGCTCGGGCGACAGGATCCAGTCGAGACGCTGCTTGCCGCTGTGACTCACGTCGCTCCCGGGCTCACCAGCCGCGATGCTGGATCTTGGCCTCTTCGGGCATGCGCGCGGCGTCGATGCCCGGCATCGCGTCGCCCAGGCCCACGCTGACCTCGGCCAGGATGCCCGCGTCGCGATAGTTGGTCACCGCCTTGACGATGGCGTTGGCGCGGCTCTGCGGATCCCCACTCTTGAAGATGCCCGAGCCGACGAAGACGCCCTCGGCGCCGAGTTGCATCATGAGCGCGGCGTCGGCCGGGGTGGCGATCCCGCCGGCGCTGAAGTTGACCACCGGGAGCTTGCCGTTCCCGGCCACCCACTTTACCAGCTCGTAGGGGGCCGGCAGCTGCTTGGCGGCGACGAAGAGCTCGTCCTCGTCCAAGGTCTGCAGGCGGCGGATCTCGCCCATGATCGTGCGCATGTGCCGAACGGCTTCGACCACGTCGCCGGTGCCGGCCTCGCCCTTGGTGCGGATCATGGCGGCGCCCTCGCCGATGCGCCGCAGGGCCTCACCGAGGTTCACGGCGCCGCAGACGAAGGGCACGTCGAACTTCCACTTGTTGATGTGATTGGCCTCGTCGGCCGGCGTGAGGACTTCGCTCTCGTCGATGTAGTCGACCTCGAGAGACTCCAGGATCTGCGCCTCGACGAAGTGGCCGATGCGCACCTTGGCCATCACGGGGACGGACACGCAGCCCTGGATCTCCTGGATCTTCGTGGGATCGGCCATGCGGGCGACGCCGCCCTGGGCGCGGATATCCGACGGTACCCTCTCCAGGGCCATGACGGCGCAGGCGCCGGCGTCTTCGGCGATCTTCGCCTGCTCCGCGTTGGTGACGTCCATGATGACGCCGCCCTTGAGCATGTCGGCCAGACCGCTCTTCACGCGCATAGTGCCGATATCAGTCACAAGTGCCTCCGTTGCCTTGCCGGATCAATCCTACCGCAGCGCTCAGGTCAGCCCTTCTGCGCCTCTTCCTTGTCCTTGGCGGCCTGGTCCACGATCTTCTGCGTGAGGTGGGCCGGGACTTCTTCGTACCGCAGGATCTCCATGTGGTAGTCCCCGCGCCCGCCGGTCATCGACGTGAGATCGGGTGCGTAGCTGAGCATCTCCGACAGCGGCACCTCGGCGCCGACGACGTTGTTGTGGCCGCGCGGCGTGGTGCCGAGCACACGGCCGCGCCGCGAATTGAGGTCACCGATGATGTCGCCGACGTTCTCCTCCGGAACGGTGATCTCGACGTTCATGATGGGCTCGAGCAGCGCGGGCTGAGCCTTCTCGCAGGCGGCCTTGAAGCCGAGGGAACCGGCGATCTGAAATGCCATGTCGCTCGAGTCGACGGGGTGATACTTGCCGTCGTAGAGCTTGACGTGGACGTCGACGACCGGGTAGCCGGCGAGGAAGCCGTCGGCCATGGCCGCACGCACGCCCTTCTCGACCGCCGGGATGAAGTTGCGCGGGATCGAACCGCCGACGATCTTGTTCTCGAACACGAAGCCCTCGCCGCGTGGCTGCGGCCGGACCTCCATCCAGGTGTCGGCGAACTGGCCGCGGCCGCCGGTCTGCTTCTTGTGCTTGCCCTCGGCTTTGGCCGCGCCCTTGATCGTCTCGCGATACGGCACTCGCGGCGGCTTGAGCTCGACTTCGACCCCAAAGCGACGCTTCATGCGCTCGACCGTGACCTCCACGTGCACCTGGCTCATGCCGCCGACGATCATCTCGCCGGTCTGGTCGTCGTGGTGGACCTCCAGCATCGGGTCCTCTTCGCTGAGGCGGCGCAGGGCGGTGATGACCTTGTCCTCCTCGCCCTTGCTCTTGGCGGTCACGGCGAAGCTCATGAGCGGCGCGGGGAAGTCGATGGCCGGGAAGCTGACGGCGTCCGTGCCGGCGCACAGCGTGTCGCCGGTCACGACATCCTTGAGCTTGGCGATGGCGCCGATCTCGCCGGCCACGAGCTCCCCGGAGGCTTTGCTGTCCTTGCCCATCGTCTTGAGCAGCTGGCCGAGACGCTCCTTGTGGCCGTCGCGGGCGACGATGACCTGGGAATCGCTGCTCATCGTGCCCTGGAAGACACGGAACACGTTGACGTGACCGCTGAAGGGGTCGGCGAGCGTCTTGAAGACGAACGCGACCGCGGGCTCGGTGGGATCGCAGGCGAGCTCGACCTCGGCGTCGTCCGCGAGGGCCTTCGGCGACTCGGCGTCGGCGGGCGACGGCGTGAGAGCGAGCACGTCGAAGAGGTGGTCCACGGCGATGTTGGCGGTCGCGGAGACGCAGGCGACCGGGAAGAGCTGCGCGGCGGCGACGGCGGCGGCGAACGCGGCGTTGAGCTCCGCCGCCGTGATCTCCTCTTCCATGAGGTACTTCTCGGCGAGATCGTCATTGGTGCTCGCGACGGCGTCGATGAGCTTGTCGCGCGCGGCCTCGGCGGCGTCGGCGAGGTCGGCGGGAACATCGCCCACGTTCGCCTTGCCACCCGCGTACGTGTGCGCCTTCATCGTGAGCAGGTCGACGACGCCGCTGAAGTCGTGCTCCGCGCCGATCGGCAACTGCACGGCGACGACCTGCGCGCCGAACGATTCCCGCAGGAGAGCGAGGGCGTGGTCGAAATCGGCGCGCTCGCGGTCGAGCATGTTGCAGACGATGACGCGGCCGAGCCCGCGCGCCGCGGCGCGATCCCAGAGCCGCTCGTGCTGGACCTCGATACCGAGCACCGTGTTGACGACGACGACAGCGGTCTCGACGACCCGCAGGGACGCGATGGCGTCGGCGAGGAAGCTCGAGTCGCCGGGCGTGTCGATGAGGTTGAACGAGATACCGTCGCGGTCGACGTGCGCCAGACCCGCCGAGAGGCTCATCTGACGCTTCTTCTCGTCGTCGTCCCAGTCGGAGATGGTGGTGCCGTCCGCCACGGAACCAAGTCGGGTGATCGCCCCGGCGTCGAAGAGCAGCGCCTCGAACAACGTCGTCTTGCCGGTACCGCGGTGGCCGACGAGAGCGATGTTCCTGATCTTGGTTGGGTCGTTCATCCGGGGTCTCCTCGTGATTCCGTCGCCGGCCATCCGCCCGCGGGCGCGCGAGGCGGCCGGTCGTGTCCTGTCGGAAG
>DASRZL010000104.1:0-41787 GCA_035686425.1 Thermoleophilia bacterium | reverse complement strand
GCGAACTTCTCCCGCTCCCCCTCGAGCATGCGGTAGCAGTGCTCCTCCTCGGGGAAGGCGCCGCCGCGCACGTCGGCGACGTACTCGCCGAGCGCGGCGGTGGAGACGGCGGCCAGGTCGGCGTACTTCTTCACGAACTTGGGCGTGAACGCGGCGAAGGTGCCGAGCACGTCGCTGACGATGAGCAGCTGGCCGTCGACGTCGGCGCCGGCGCCGATGCCGAGCACGGGGATGGGCAGCTCGGCGCGGATGAAGCCGGCGACCTCGGGGGGCACCGCCTCGACGAGCAGCAGCTGCACGCCGGCCGCGTGCAGGGCGCGGGCGTCCTCGACCACCAGCCGGGCGGAGTCGAGCGTGCGCCCCTGGGCCTTGTGGCCGCCGAGCTGGCCCGAGGACTGCGGGGTGAGGCCGATGTGGCCGCAGACGGCGACGCCGGCGTCGAGGATGGCGCGCACGCGGGAAACGGTGCGCACGCCGCCCTCGAGCTTGATCGCGTCGACGTTGGCCTCTTTCAGGAAGCGGATCGCGTTGCGCACGGCGTCCGCGTCCGAGGCCTGGTAGCTGCCCAGGGGCATGTCGCCGACGACGAAGGTCTCCGGGGCGCCGCGGCGCACCGCCTCGGAGTGGACGATGCACTGGTCCATGGTCACGGGCACGGTGCCGGCGTAGCCGTAGACGCACATGCCGAGCGAGTCGCCGACGAGGATCATGTCGACGCCGGCGGCCTGCTCGAAGCTGGCCGTGGGGTAGTCGTAGGCGGTGAGCCAGGCGATCTGCTCGCCGGCGCGCTTCATCTGGTGCAGGTCGAAGAGACCTTTCTTGGCGGGCATGGGTGAAACCTCCTGTACAGGGGATCGTCGCGGCGACGCAGCCGCGGACTACTCCACGGTGACGATGGGCCAGCCGTCCTCTGCAATGGGCTCGGCCATGATGAGCATGGTCTCCAGATTCATGACGCCGGGGATGCGTGCGATGTCCACGCGGATGAGCTGCCCGAGGTGGTCGAGGTCGCGCAGCGCCAGCTCGACCACCATGTCGAACTGGCCGGTCACGTGGTAACAGGTGCGGACGCCGGAGACTTCCTTGACGCCCCTCTCGAACTCCCGGATGGACTCTTCGCTGTGCTCGCGCAGGCGGGCGACCACGAGTGCGCGCACGGTGATGCCGAGCGCGGCTGGGTCGATAACGGCGCGGTAGCCGCGGATCGCTCCGCTGCGCTCGAGCCTGCGGACCCGACCGAGCATGGCCGACGGCGAGAGGCCGAGCTTGCGCGCCAGCGCGAGGTTGGACATGCGTCCGTCCTCCTGCAGGGCCAGGAGCACTTCGCGGTCGAGAGCATCCACGCCTTCCCCCTCCGGGAGCCGTTGGTCATCTGCCGCGAGTATTCAGCGTAATGTTCGACGCGTCAAGCCGACGAACGAATATTCTTCCGCTGAGAGGCGGTCAGACTCGCCGGATTGTCCGTGGAGCTCTCAGTCGGGCGGGCCGGCGGGCTCGCCGGCGACGAGGCCGGCGAGCGCCTCGAGCACGGCGACGCCGTCGTCGAGCACGGCCACATCGGCCTCGGTGACGATCGCCGCGTGCTCGTCGGTGTCCACGGCGGCGATGAAGCGGGCGCGCTCGATGCCCCAGAGGAACGCGGGCGCGCCGGAGGCCCCCGCGGTGAGGCACACGGCCGGCGCCACACGATTACCGGAGACACCGACGAGCCGGTCCAACGGCGCCCACGCGTTCATCGCCACCGGGCGGGTCACGCCGAAGGCGGCGCCCATGCGCCGGGCCGCCGCCGCGAGGCGCTCGACGCCTTCGGGACTCCCGGCGCCGCGCCCGGCGACGACGAGGAACCTCGCCGCCTCCAGGTCGCCGGTCGACGGCGATTCGAGCAGCTCGACGTCGGCGAAAGGTGGGGGGGTCATTTCGCCGCCGCGATCCGCCGCCGGCGCACGCACGTCCGCCACGACCCGGTGCTCGACTGGAGGGCTCTGCCGGGCGTCGTACCAGCCGGCGGCGGCGATGACGCACCACGGGCGCGGACCGAGCTCGACGCGCGCGGTGAGGTGGCCCGAGTAGACGCCCCTGCGGCTGACGAGCCGCGACGCTTCGACGGCGATGTCGAGCACGTCCGCGGCGACACCGCCGCCGCTGCGGCAGGCGAGGCGCGTAGCGAGCTCGGTGCCGAGGGGGCCGTCGGCGAAGACGAAGAGACTCGCGCCGGTGTCTTCCGCGAACCTTGCCACGGCGGCGGCCATCAGGTCCGGTCGGCGCGGTGGCGTGCGCACCAGGACGACGTCGCGCGTCGGCGCAGTCTCGACGAGCCGCTCTCTGCCGTCCTCGCCGGCGTAGAAGAGCAGGGTGACGCCGGTGGGCTGCGTAACCGTGCCGTCGGGCGCGGTCGTCCACGTCACGCCGGCGTGCAGAAAGGCGCCGAGCGCCCGCGCCTGACGCCCGGCGGCCGTCGTGGTGCCGTCGAGGACGGCCACGTACGTCGGCTTCTGGTCGGCCTTCACAGCTTCTCCAGTTCCGCGCGCAGGTGCTCGTGGTACAGAGCGTGCGCCTTCTCGGCCGGGGTCGCGCCACCGACGATCACGCCGGCCCGGCTGCGGTCGACCAGCGCCAGGCCGGTGAGCGCGGAGGGTTCACGGCCGAGCGCCGCGGTGACGTCCACGCCGAGGTCCGTAGCCGACAGCTCGGCGATCGCCGCCTGCCTCACGGCGAGCCGGTCGCTGAGCGTGGGCACCCGCAGGTGTGAGACGACCGCATTGCCCACCGCCAGCACGCAGGGCGCCCGCATGGTCGCCCGGACGAGCCCGTCGTCGGCTGCGAAGGTGACCCGAAGGCCGTCGTCCCCGGCCGGCTCGATCTCCGTGACCTGGGTGACGCACGGGCGCCCAAGCATCTCGGCGACGACGAACGGGATCGTCCCGTCGTCGCCGGGGCTGTTGCTGCAGCCCAGCAGCAGGACGTCGTCGCCCGACTCTCGCGCACAGGCCGCGACGAGCGCCGCCGTGGCCGAGGGGGCGAAGTCGAGGCCGGCGTCGTTGCTCACGCCGCCCGCCCGCCCGGTCTCATCGGGCGCGACGCCCGGACCGACGCGCGCGGCGAGCTCGTAGCCGAGCGCCCGCAGGGTCTTGAGGAAGGGATCGGCCTCGCGGCCGGCGACGGAGAACGCCATGAGGCCGGTCTCGAGCCCCTGCTCGGCGCGCGCGTCGCGCAGGCGCAGCGCCAGCTCGAGCGCGCTCTCGTCGAAGGTGTCCAGGACGCGGCGCACGTAGCGGGTGTCGACGCCGTCTTTGGCGGCCCTCACCCAGTCGGACGCGCGCAGCGCCTCGTAGTCGGGCGTCACTTTGAAGCCGACGGCGATCCGCAGCGAGCTCACCGGCGTCGCTCCTCGTCGAGTCTTCGCGGCGCCGGACCCGCCTGCGGCCGGCGCCGCCGTCGCCCGCTCACAGCGGGATGATCGTTCCCTTGTTCATGATGCCGTTCGGGTCGAACGACTTCTTGAGCGTCTCGAGGATGTAGTAGGACGAACCGTACTCGTCCTTGACCCACGGCGCTCGCGCCTTGCCCATCCCGTGATGGTGGACGATGGAGCCGCCACGCTTGAGCGTCTCCTCGCAGATGATGGAGATGATCGGCAGATAGTACTTCTCCGTCTCCTCCTCGGGTCCGACGCCGACCACGTTGAAGAAGTAGTTGAAGTACATGTTGGTGCCGTTGATGTAGCTATGGGAAGAGTGGCCGCCCATCATCGTGATGTCTGGGATCTCGGCGATGATGCGCGCCTTGGCCGTCTGGTAGATGTCGTTGATCGAACTCCAGTCGGCGGAGATCTCCGTGGTGCGGTTCACGTTGCGCGTCTGGCGGATGCGCTCGTCCTCGGCCGTGATCTTGCTCGCGTCCCAGCAGAGGTCGTTGAACCAGGTCTCGATGTACTCGCTTGGCACCTGCGTGCACTCGGGGTGCTTCGCGACGATCCCGGCGATACCGTCGGCGGTCGCGCTGGCGATCCCCGGCGCGCCCTCGGCCATGAAGAGGAGCACGCAGTCGTCCTCGGCGGCGAAGTGGGAGAAGTGGATGCCGGCGTCCCCGGGGTCATAGACCCGCGCCACCGACGGCTTGTAGCCGTTGACCATGACCTCGCGCAGGACCTCGAAGCCGGTCTTGATGTCTTTGAGCGTCCAGCCCAGGAACACGTTGTTCTCCGGGAAGTAGGGGAAGAGCTTGACCGTCACCTCGGTGATGAAGCAGAGCGCGCCTTCGTTGCCGATGACGACGTGACGGATGTCGGGGCCGGCGGCGCGGCGCGGCACGTTCTTGATACGTGCGATCTCGCCGCCGGGAAAGACGGCTTCGAGGCCGACGACCATGTCCTCGATGCCGCCGTACAGGGTCGAGAACTGGCCGATGCTGCGCGTCGCGACCAGGCCGCCCATGTGCGCCACCGGCTTGGACTGCGGCGAATGGCCCGTGGTGAGCCCGAGCTCGCGGGCGCGGTCCTCGAGCGCCTGCAGCGGAACGCCGCACTGGCAGGTGGCCTGCATGTTGTAGGGGTCGACGCTCACGATCGCGTTCATGCGCGAGCCGTCGATGATGACGGAGTCGGGCACGACGCTCTCGAGGCCGCCTTCGGTCGCCGTGCCCCCCGTACGCGGGATGACGTTGACCTCGTTCTCGCCCGCGAAGCACAGGATCTCGGCGACCTGCTCCGCGCTCCCGGGCAGGACTATCGCCGCCGGCACGGGCGCAGTGTGCACGTCGAAGATGTTCTGCAGCTTGCGGAAGTTGTCGACGCTGCTCTCGACGAGGACGCGCTCGTCGGTGACGACCGCATCGGGTCCCACGATGCGCTGCAGGCCCTTCGCGATGGCTTCTCTGCTCAGTGGCATGTCGGCGTTCCTTTGCGTGTGCTTTGCTTGTCCGGGGTCAGTGGAAGATCGAGAAGGACTGTTCGAGGATCGGGTCCGTGGCCTCGTGGATGGCCCTGTACACCGTCTCGTTCATCCGGTGATAGACGCCGTGGTTCACCGGGTCGGGGGCGAACCGCTCGCGCTCACGCTTCATGGCCGCGGCGGCGGCCATGAGATCGGGATACACGCCGGTGGCCACAGCGGCGCAGATGGCGGACCCCAGGCTGGCGCCGCGCCTCCCGGCGTTGCGCGACGCGGGGATGCCGAACACGTCGGCAAAGATGCGCATGAAGAGCGGGCTGTTGGCGCCGCCGCCGGAGATGACGAGCTCCCGCAGGTCGATGCCGAGCTCCGCGCACATCGCATCCGCGTTCTGCTTCATCGTGAGGGCGATCGCCTCGAGGATCGACCGGTAGAGATGGCCTCTGGTGTGCCGGGCATCGAAGCCGATGATCTCGCCCTTGCGGAAGGGTTTGTGCGTCGGGGCGAGCCAGTCGAGGACCGTCATCAAGCCGTCGCTGCCGGCGGGGACCTGCTCCGCCTCGCGCTCCAGGTACTCCTCGCGTGACGTGTCCTGGGAGGCCGCGACGGCGGCGACCTCCGGACCGAGCAGATCGAGGAACCAGGTCAGCGTCCACATGCCGCGGCGCACGCCGGCGCTCTCGTAGAGGTAGCGGTGCGGGACGCAGGCGAAGTTCGTCCAGAACTCCACCGTCTCCTTGCGGTTCTCGTAGCCGTGCACCATCGACGCGATGTAGGTGCCGAGCGAGACGAGCGCCGTGTGCTCCTTCAAGGAGCCGGAGCCCAGTGCCTCGACCGCCTTGTCGTTGGCGGTGGTCACGACCGGCAGCCCCTCCGGGATACCGGTCGCCGCGGCCGCCTCCGGCGTGACGTAGCCGGCGACGTCGCCGGGCATCTGCAGTTCGAACAGCAGGTCGCGTGTGAGATTGAACTCCTCGAGCACCGTGGGATCGTCGCTCCACTGCCAGGTGTCAGTGTCGATCGGCCACTGCAGGACGATGTTGTTGGCCGCGCTGTCGCGGAACTCACCGGTGAAGCGGTGCGTGATGTAGCCGGACGAGGTCGTCGCGTAGGCGAGCTCGGGGTCGTCCGGGAGGTAGGGCTGGTACGCGCGCGCGTCCATCCAGCTCACCACCGGCTGCAGCAGCGAGCCGTCCTCTTTCAGGAAGGCCTTGCAGCAGCGGATCGTGCACAGGCCGACGCCGACGATCTCCTCGGGGTCGCCCGGGAACTTGGTCATCGCCTCCCTGCTGGCCGCCACGATCGACTCCCACAGGTCGTCGTCGGGGTGCTCCACGATGCCGTAGTGGGGGCGGTCCATCGCACGCAGCCCTTGCCTGCCCTCGCAGACCACGTTTCCCTCAAAATCGAAGACGACGACCTTGGAGCTCTGCGAACCGCCGTCGATACCGATCAGGTACTTCCCTGCCGGCCTGGTGTCCTCTGCCATCGCGTTTCCCTCCCTGCCTAGCGCACGAGGTAGCCGCCGTCTACCACGAGGACGTGGCCGCTGACGTAGTCCGAGGCGCGGCTGGCGAGGAACACGGTGGCGCCCATCAGGTCCGCCGGGTCGCCCCAGCGCGCGGCCGGGATGTGGTCGAGCACGCGCTGGTTGGTCACCGGGTCGCTGCGCGTCGCGGTCGTGATCTCCGTGGCGTAGTAGCCCGGCGCGATACCGTTCACCTGGATGCCGTGCTCGGCGAGCTCGTCGGCGTACGCTTTGGTGAAGCCGGCGAGGCCGTGCTTCGTTGCCGCGTAGGCCGCCGACCAACGGCCGCCGAGGAACGAGAAGAGCGAGCAGATGTTGATGATCTTGCCGGCGCGCTGCGGGACCATGACCTTGGCCGCCTCGTACGCCGTCTCGAAGGCGGCAGTGAGGTTCACGGCCACGGTGGCGTCCCACTGCGGGCGGCCGAACTCGAGAACGCTCGCGAGCGGGCAGATGCCGGCGCTGTTCACAAGGATGTCGAGTGAGCCGAGACGGTCGACGCAGGCGGCGACGATCTCGGCGGGCGTGCCCGGCGCCGTGATGTCGGCCTTCATGTACTCAAAGCGGCCGCCTTCGGCCGCGACCAGCTCGCCGGTGGAGCCGTCGTCGTCGACGATGCTCGGCGCGAAGACGCTGGCGCCGGCCTTGGCGAGCGCCAGCGTGAACGCCTGGCCGAGACCGGTGTTGCCGCCGGTCACGATGGCGTTCTTCCCCTCGAGAGAGAAGTAGTCCATCGCGAAGTCACTGATGTCCGTCAAGGCACTCTCCTTCGGTACCGGTAGGCAGGGCTCTCGGGCCCGCAGTATTCGACCGGATGTTCGTCAAGTCAAGCCGCTCGGAGAACATCCTGCCGCCGGGCGGCCGTCACGCAGCATTTCTCGCGGCGCGGAGCCGGGCTCCGCGCGTCCTCGGTCGACCCATGGTCCGGCTTCACTCGGGCTCGAGCTCCGCGGGGAAGCCGGGTGCGCGCAGGTCGGTGCCCACGGCCTCCTCGAGCATCTTGACGACCATCGGCGACTGCGCGCCGCCGCCGTATATCGCCCGGGCGCGGGCGAAGATCTGCTCCGTGAGGCCGCCGAGCTCCAGAGGCACGCCGAACTCACGGCCCATCTGGTGCGCGAAGTAGAGGTCCTTGCGGGCCAGGTCCATCGTGAAGTTGATGTTGTAGCTGCCGTTCAGGATCAGCTGGCCCTCGGTCTCGTGGACGAAGCTGTTGCCGGAGCTGGCCTTGATCACGTCCCAGGCCAGCTTGAGGTCGATGCCGCCCTTCTTGGCGAGCATGAGCGCCTCGCCGTCGGCGACGAGGTGGATGAAGGCCAGCATGTTGGTGATCACCTTGATCACCGAGGCCTGGCCCAGCTCGCCGATGTAGAACACCCGCCCGCCCATCGCGTCGAAGGCGGGGCGGTGCTTCTCGTAGACCTCCTGCTTGCCGCCGACGAGGACGGTGATCATCCCGGCCTCGGCGCGATGCACGCCGCCGGTGACCGGCGCCTCGAGCGTCTCGATGTCTCTGGCTGCGGCGAGCCTCGAGAGGCGCTGCAGCTCGTGGGCGTCGTTGGTGCTCATGTCGATCCAGGTGCCACCGGGGGCGAGGGACTCCAGGACGCCGCCTTCCTCGGCGACCACGGAGGCCACCGCCTCCGGCGAAGGCAGGCACGTGATGACCGTGTCCGACGCACGCGCGGTCTCCTCGATGGAGTCGGCGCAGGTGGCGCCCGCCTTGCCGAGCTCGACGGAGCAGCTGGCGTCCACGTCGTAGACGGTGAGCGGGAAGCCGGCGCGCAGCAGGCTCCCGGCCAGGTGCCTGCCGAGGGCGCCGAGCCCGATGTAGCCGATCCTGAGCGTCATGTGTCCTCCGTTCGGTTCATCATTCCTGTGGGGGCCGCGCCGCTACTCGCGCCGGGCGCGGCGCACGCTCTCCGCGTCTACGCCGCAGATGGCGGCGAGCCCGTCGATCTGGTCCGCTGCGAGGCACGACCTCTCCTGGTGCTTCGCCAGCAGACGCGTGACCTCCGCCTCGGTGACGTCGTTCTCGGTGACGCCGTCCTCCACCCACTTCTCGTACGAGAACCGGTTGGAGACAGACGGCAGGTAGTGCTCGCCGGCGCGGATGCGGCGCGCCGTTTCACGCTCGGACAGATAGCCGCCGCCGGGCCCGACCTTGGCGATGCTCCCGGTCGCCAGGGTCGCGTCCGAGACCTCGACTTCCGCCTGCAGCCGCCGCGCCATCGCCGCGATCTCGTTGTCGACCACCGACTGCGGCAGGTACATCGTGTTGTGCGAGTCGATGAGGCCCCATCCGGTGACGATGTCCGGGTTGGCGCCGCAGACCGTGCCGAGTTTGAGCGCCTTCTCGTAGCCGGTCTGCAGGCCGGCGTGCTTGCTGTCGGTGGACATGCCGGGGTTGAGGGTCGGCACGCCCAGGTAGTGGCCGACCTCCGTGGCCATGGCGCCCATGAGCGCGCTCTCGACGTTGCCCATCGAGAAGGTCGTGCGCAGCATGTCGAGCACACCCGACCCGAAGCAGAAGATGAGCCGGGCGCCGGGAGCCGCGACCTGCAGCGCCGTCGCGGCGCCGAGGAACTCGGCGACACCCTGGACGACGGAGCCGGCGAGGGTGACCGGCGAGGTCGCACCGGCGATGGACATCGAGTAGGCGTGGACCGGCACGCCGTGCCGGGCCAGGGCGACGTGGATGTCGAGGGCCGGCCCGTCGATCTGCAGCGGCGAGGCCGCGGTGACCACGGTCGAGATCCTCGGCCGCTCCTGGAAGCGCTCGAGGTCGCCGGCGAGCGCCTCGCAGATACGGCCGACGGCCACCGGGTCGCCCGGAGGGTCGACGAAGGTCACGTGCTTGGTGGTCTCGGTGAGTAGCGTGAAGTACTCGACGAGCTCGCGGCGCTCGGCGGGCACGTCCGTCGCGCTCACCTGCGTCCACATGATGTCGAGCTCCGGCAGTTCGTCCATGAGGCCGGTGCACTCGCGCAGGTCCCGCAGCGTGCTGGCGCGGCGGATGCCGGTGCGGTAGTCGAGCGTCTTGGCGACGCAGCCGCTGGGCGCGAAGTGAAAGGGCTCGCCCTCGGCGAGCAGGACGTCGTCGTCCGGCGTCGCTCCGGCGAACACGACCTCACGCGGGCACTGCGCGAGCGCCCACTCGACGAGCTCGCGCGGCAGGCGGGCGACGCCGGTGTCGGCGTCTACCGCGGCGCCGCGCGCGGCCAACTCCGGCAGGACGGCCGAACCGGCGAAGCGCATGCCCACGCCGGCGAGCAGCTCCATCGCCTCGTCGGCGATCCGGCTCTTCTCGGCCTCGGACAGCCAGGCCGTGCTCACTTTCATGGCCACACACCTCCACCAGGTCCGCACATGCAACGCCGGTGGCGTGCCGGCGTTGGGGCGTCGCCCCGGGGCACAATTGCACCAGACAGAGGAGATGTCAAGAATGCACCACTCGTTCACAGGACTTCCTCGCTCCAGACCACTCATCGCAACGACAATGGTTGCGATTTCGTTGGAAACCAAAAAGAATGGGCGACGACCCGTGGACAGGTCGGCTACAGGAGGAGTTCCATGATCAGAGCCGGGCAGAGGCCGTTCGGCACCGTGGAGATGGACGAGCTCGATCGCCGCATCATGACGCTGCTGCGTCCGAACGCGCGCCGCACGTACGCCAGCATCGCACGCGTCGTCGGCGTCTCTGAGCCGACCGTTCGCAATCGCGTCGACCGCCTCATCACCGGGGGTGCGATCTTCCCCATGGCGAGGGTCAACCCGGCCGCCATCGGGTTTCCCGTCGACGCGATGGTCGGCATCCGCGTGCACCGCGGCTACGCGAAGGGCGTCGGCGCGAGCCTGGCGGCGATGGAGAACGTCGCCTACGTCGGCTATACGACCGGGTCGTTCGATATCCTCATCGAGGTCCACCTGCCGGACAACGAGGGGCTCTACAAATTCCTCAACGAGGATCTCGAGGAGATCGAGGGGATCGCGCACACCGAGACGTGGCACATCCTGCGCACCGACAAGACCAACTTCGAGTGGGAAGGCGAGAACGTCGGCAAGGCGCCACTCGACGGCGACGGCGACGGCGACGGCGATGGCGACGCCGACGGAGAGCGTTCTTGACATCACCTCGCGGCTGATGTGTAGTGGCCGCTAATTGACCGGTTGATTAGTGCGGGCGACGCTGCGTCCGGCGGCGGCCGCCTCACGAGGAGGTACGGCATGACGAACGAAGCCCGGGTGCCGACCCGTATGGGCGACGGCACCTTCACGCAGATGACGCGCAGCGAGATCCGCGCCGATCTCGTCGCCGGCTCGGAGGTCGCGGCCAAGCGCGCCAAGGTGCCGCTGCTCACCGACGACGAGATCGACCATCTGCTCGAGATCTATGCGTCGCCGCTGCGCTTCATCGGCGTCGACGTCGGCGAGGAGATCGTCCTCAGCTGCGATGGCACCGGCATGAAGACGCACGCGACGCGTATCCAGGACCTGCAGTCCTACGAGCAGTGGATGGGCGCCGACCTGCTGGAGCTCTGCGTCGGCGATTACTCGCTCAAGGTGGTGCGCACGATCCTCGCCTACGAGGCGCAGTACATGCACGACGCCCAGCTGTGCACGATCGCGCCGCTTCAGTACGGCGTGATGCCCAACCTGGGCCTCTACTCCAAGCCCGACGGCCCCTGCGACAACTGGAACGAGTTGCTTCCGCTGGGGAAGATCGCGGAGGCGCGCGCCGCCGCCGAAGAGGCCGTCGAGATGGCCGTCGTCGACATGGTCAAGCTCGCCGAGTCGCAGTGGGAGGCGGGCGCGGACGCGATCGACTGGGACACCACCGGAGCCTCCGGCGACCCGGAGTTCCTGGCCGCGCTGCGCGCCACCAAGATCATCCGCGAGAAGTACCCGGACATGGGCGTGCAGCTGGGCATGGCCGGCGAGTTCGTGCTCGGCATGCACGGCCAGCTCGAGTACGACGGGGTACGCCTCGCCGGCCTCTGGCCGCGCGAGCAGTTGCTGCTGGCGCAGAAGGCCGGCGCCACGATGTTCGGCCCTGTCGTCAATGTGAACACCGGCAAGTCACTCGCCTGGAACATGGCCCGCGCCATCGCCCTGATCAAGCCGTGCATGGAGGTGGCCACCATCCCGGTGCACCCCAATGCCGGCATGGGCGTCGGCGGCGTGCCGATGTTCGTCCATCTGCCCTCCGACGCAGTTTGCCGGGCGGCCAAGTCGTTCGTCGAGCTGCTGCACGTCGACGGGTTGTAGGTGGGCTCGGGCGATCCGCACGGAATGCACAACGCCCACGCGCAGGCGGCGAGCATCGGCGGTATTCGGGCAGGCGGAGACCTGGTTGCCCGTATGCAGATGACTCGGGGCATGCGCCTCAAGGAAGCCAAGCAGTACGTCGCCGACAAGCTCGGCGTCACGCCCTTCGACCTCTCGGACCCGGTCGCCATGACCGACGTCCGTAACGAGCACGGCTTCGGACGCGTCCACAGCTATGCGATCAGCCAGCCGTGGCAGGCCAACCAGATCGAGGCCAAGTTCAACATCGCCCGGGTGCTGGACGTGCCGATCAACAGCGTCGAGAAGTTCAAGGAACGCACGGCGGGAGGCTGACGATGATTCGTAACCCGCGCGCGGGCGCGCGCAAGAGCGGCGGCTTCAGGCTCGAGGTGTTCACCGACGACGAGCTGCGCGAGATCCACGGCGCGACACTCGAAGTCCTGGCGCACACCGGCGTCTTCGTCGAGGACGAGGAGGCCCGCGAGATCTTCGCGGAGGCGGGCGCCGACGTCGACCGCGAGAAGAACGTGGTGCGCCTGCCGGCGCATCTCGTCGAGGACGCGGTCCGCTCGGCGCCCTCCACCGTCGTGATGTGCGGCCGCGACCCGGCCAAAGACGTCGTGCTCGAGGATGGCCGGGTCGGCTTCACCAACTTCGGCGAGGGCATCCAGGTCGTGGATCCGTACACCGGCGAGCTGCACGACAGCCGCAAGCAGGACGTCGCCGATTGCACGAAGATCATCGACGCCCTGCCCGAGATCGACGTGGTCGAACGGCCGCTCGGCGCCCACGACGTGCCGCCGGACACGGCGTCGCTTCACAACGCCGAGGCGATCTTCACCAACACGACGAAGCATGCCACCATCGGACCGCTCTCGGGCTTCTGCGCCCGCAAGATGATCGACATGGCGGCGGCGATCGTCGGGGGGCGGGAGCAGCTGCGCCGCCGCCCCATCCTCTCGTTCCTCACCTGTCCGGTGAGCCCGCTCAAGCTGGTCAAGGACGCCTGCGAGATCATCATCGAGGGTGCCCGCGCCGGCATCCCGGTCAACGTTCTCTCCATGGCGATGGCCGGCGGCTCGTCGCCCGTCAGCCTCGCCGGGACGCTGGTCTCGCACAACGCCGAGGTGCTCAGCGGCATCACGCTGGCGCAGCTCACGCAGAGGGGCGCGCCGGTCATCTACGGCTCCTCGACCACGGCCCTGGACCTGCGCTTCGCCAGCGCCTCGGTGGGCAGTCCCGAGTGCGGCATGATCGGCGCCGGGGTCGCTTGCCTCGCGCGCTTCTACCTGCTGCCCAGCTGGGTCGCCGGTGCGTAGGGCGACTCCAAAGTGGCGGACGCCCAATCCGGTCACGAGAAGACGATCACCAGCCTGCTGCCGGCGTTGGCAGGGGCCAACCTGATCTACGGGCTGGGGATGCTGGAATCGGGCGTCACCATCGACTACGCGCAGCTCGTCATGGACGCCGAGTTCGCGCGTATGGTCAAGTACTGCGTCCCGGGGATCCCGGTGACCGACGCGACGCTGTCGGCCGACGTGATCGCGGAGGTCGGACCGTTCAGCGATTTCCTCTCGCACGACGACACGTTCAAGGGCATGCGCGGGCAGTCGTCATCGAAGCTCATCGACCGGCGGGTCCGCGAGGAGTGGACCGCCGACGGGGCGACGACGTTGTACGACCGCTCGCTCACCGAGGCCCGGCGCATCCTGGAGACGCACCAGCCCGAGCCACTGCCGGACGGCGTCGCGGCAGAACTTAAGTCGATTATCGCTGCTGCGGAGAGCGAATTAGGAGTGCACTGACGCATTGGACGGTGTAGTGTTCGGTCCGGCGTCCGGCCGCAGGCGGCTGGACGCCGGACCGAACAACGCCATCCAGGAGTGACGTGACGATGTCAGACAGCAGCAAGGAGATCGGCGCCGGCCGCGTCAGCTTCCTCAGCGAGCAGCAGAAGCGGCGCATCTACGAGACGGCCCTCGGCATCCTCGCCGACATCGGCATGGTGGTGCTGCACGAGCAGGGCGAGCAGGTCATGCTCGAGGGTGGCTGCACGAAGGATGAGGACGGCCTGGTCCACGTTCCGGCTGCGCTCGTCGAGCAGGCGCGCGAGTCGGTGCCCCGGAGCTTCGTGGTCTACGACCGCGCCGGCGAGCCGGCGATGGACCTCGGCGGCCTTCGCGCCTACTTCGGCAACGGCTCCGACGTGATGCACCTGCACGACCTCGAGACCGGCGAGCGCCGGCTCGGCAGGCTCGAAGACGTCAGCGAGGCGGCGCGTCTCTGCGACGCGCTGACCGACATCGACTTCGTCATGTCGGGCGCCTACCCCGATGGCATGGAGGCGCAGGAGGCGTACCCGCGCCAGTTCCGCGCCATGATCGCGGCCACCACCAAGCCGCTGGTCATGACGGCCGGCGGCGTCGAGACCGTCGAGCCCATGTGGCGCATGGCCTGCGCCGTGCGCGGCGGCGCCGAGGCGCTGCGCCAGAAGCCGTATTTCGTCATGTACAACCAGCCGGTCACGCCGCTCAAGCACCCGTTCGAGACGGTGGACAAGCTGCTCTTCTGCGCCGACACCGGCGTCCCATCCACCTACTGCCCCTCGCCGGTCGCCGGCGGCACGGCGCCGATCACCACGGCCGGTCAGATCACGCTCGGGATCGCCGAGGCGCTCTTCGGTCTCGTCATGCACCAGCTGCGCGCTCCGGGCGCGCCGTTCGTCATCGGGCAGGGTCCCAACACCCTGGACATGGCGACGTCGCAGTCGTCGTACAACTCCCCCGAGTTCATCCGCGCGTACGCGTGCGAGGTCGAGATGGCGAAGTGGCTGGACGTCCCCAACTGGGGCTTCAGCGGCCACACCGACGCGCAGGTCGTGGACGCCCAGGCCGGCATGGAGGCCGACGAGATCACCAAGCTCTCCATGCAGCTGGGCGCCAACCTCAACCACGACGTCGGCTACATGGACTTCGGCCTCTCCGGGTCCCTCGCCGAGGTCGTGCTGGTGGCCGAGTTCATCTCGCGCAACCGGCAGCTGCTCAAAGGGATCGAGGTCAGCGACGAGACGCTGGCCGTGGACGTGCTCAAGGCCGTCGGCCCCGGCGGCGACTACCTCGGTCAGCGGCACACGCGGCGGCATCTGCGCGGCAACCAGTGGCGCTCACAGATCCTCAACCGGGCGAGCTACGACCGCTGGATGGACGGCGGCGGCCTGGACGCTACCGAGAAGGCGCGCCAGAAGGCGCGCGAACTGCTGGCGACGCACGAGGCCGCTCCGCTGCCGGCCGGCCTGGCCGAGCTGCTCGACGCGGTGGTGCCGGCCGGCTGATAGGCTGCGCCCGTTCGGCAGAGTCCCTGGGCGTTGCCGCCGGACGCGACGGACTGCCAGGCGGGAGGCGGAGGGATGAAGGCATACCAGCTGGTCGAATGGCAACAGCCGCCGGAGCTGCGCGAGGTGCCGGTTCCCGAGCCGGCGATCGGCGAGGTCCTGCTCCGGATCGGCGGCGCGTGCGCGTGCCACACGGACCTGCGCATGATGGACTGGCCCGAGGGCACCCACGACTACGACCTGCCGTTCACGCTCGGGCACGAGAACACCGGCTGGATCGAAGCGCTTGGGCCGGGCGTCGACGGCTGGCAGATCGGCGAGCCCGTCATCGTGTACGGCCCGTGGGGCTGTGGCCGCTGCGCGGCCTGCCGTGAGGGCCGCGAGACGCTCTGCGAACGAGCCGTCACTGAGGACGTGCCCGTCGGTGGCTTCGGCCTGGACGGCGGCATGGCCGAGTACATGATCGTGCCCCGCGCACGTCTCCTGGTTCCCCTCGGAGACCTCGACCCGCGGACGGCGGCGCCGCTCTCCGACGCCGCCCTGACGCCGTACCACGCGATCCGCTCGGTGCTGTCGCTGCTCACGCCCGGCGCCTGGGCGCTGGTGATCGGCGTCGGCGGCCTCGGGCACATGGCGGTGCAGCTTCTGGGCGCAGTCTCGGCGGCCCGTGTCATCGCCGTCGACGTCGACGCCGCGAAGCTCGAGCTGGCGCGCGCAGTCGGCGCCGAGGAGACCGTCGCCGCCGGCGAGTCGGCGGCGGCCCGGATCCGCGAGCTCACCCGTGGACTCGGCGCCATCGCCGTGTTCGACTGCGTCGGCTCGGACGCGACGATGGCGCTGGCGTCGTCGGTGGTCCGGCCCGGCGGCGCCATCCAGGCCATCGGCCTGGCTGGAGGGCGGCTTACCGTGGGCTACGGGGCGCTGCCGTTCGACGTGAGCGTGACCGTCCCGTACTGGGGCAGCGCGGGGGAGTTGGTCGAGGTCGTCGAGCTCGCGCGCGCCGGGAAGATCCAGGCACACACCGAGTCATTCCCGCTCGAGCGCGCGCACGAGGCCTACGATCGCCTGCGCGCCGGCGCCGTTCTGGGGCGCGCCGTGATCACCCCGCACGGCTGAGCGCCTGGCCGGGCTCAGCCGGCCCGGAGGCTCAATTTGCGGAGACGGTCCGCCCCGCCGCCCACTCGCGCAAGAAGGCGATCTTCTCGCGCGCCGTGGAGGCTATGGGTGGCATCTGCCGCAGCTCGGCGAGCAGCAGGTCGTCCGTGAGCGGCGCGCCGGCCGAGAAGGCGGTGTAGAGCGCCGAGACGACCACCTGCTCGAGCTCGGCGCCGCTGTAGCCCTGGCTCTCGCGCGCCAGCCGCGGAAGGTCGAAGCCCTCCGGCGTCTGCTTGCGCCGGCGCAGGTGGATGTCCAGGATGGCGGCGCGCGCCACCTCGTCCGGCAGATCCACGAAGAAGGTCTCGTCGAAGCGGCCCTTGCGCAGCAACTCGGGCGGCAGGCGCTGCACATCGTTGGCGGTGGCCACCACGAACACGTCGCCGCGGCGCTCCTGCAGCCACGAGAGGAACGAGCCGAGCACGCGCTGAGAGGTGCCGCCGTCCTCGGCGCCGCCGGCGGCGAACGCCTTCTCGATCTCGTCGATCCACAGCACCATCGGCGAGAGCTTCTCGGCCGAGCCCAGCGCCTTGCGGAAGTTCTGTTCGGTCTCACCGATGTACTTGTCGTAGAGTGCGCCGGGATCCAGCTTGACGAGCGGCAGCGACCACGCCGCGGCCACCGCCTTGGCGCAGAGGCTCTTGCCGCAGCCTGGCACGCCCACGAGCAGCACGCCGCGCGGGAACTCGAGGCCGAAGTCGGCGGCGCGCTGGGGCTCCTCCATGAACGCACGCCGCTTGCCGAGCCACTCCTTGAGGCGAACGAGGTCCGCGATCTCGTCAAGCGACTGCTCGGTGGGGCAGAACTCGAGGAGGCCGTCGCGCTCCACCAGGTCCCGCTTGGCAGCGATGACGCGTTTGACGTCGTCGGCGTCGAGGCGGCCGTCCTCGACGATCACCCGCGTGAGGAGCTTCTCCGCCTCGGCCAACGCGAGCCCCTTGAGGTTGGCCAGCAGCCGGTCCCGGAGGGCGGGAGTGAGGGTCACACTGATTCCCATGCGCGCCGAGAGGTCGCGGATGACGCGGCTCAGCAGCTCGTCGTACTCGGTGCGGGTGGCCACGGGGAGGCGGACCGGCCCCACCAATGGGCGCAAGGCCTCCGGGAGCTTGACGTCCGCGCCGGTCAGGACCACGGCGCCGGGGCGGCCCGAGAGTTGCTGCGCGGCTTCGCGCAGAAGGTCGCTCACCTCCGGCTTGTCGAGCTCCGGGCCGAGGCCGTAGAAGACGTACAGGGCCGGCAGCTGGGAGCTGATGACGTGGCTGAGAGCGGTGCGCGGGTCCTGCGAGCCGTAGACTCCGGTCGGCGCGCCCGCCCGGCGAAGCCCGGTGGCGCGCCGCCACACGAACAGCGGGAGCTGCAGCTGCCACGCGGCGCGCTCCACGAGCGCTGCCGCGCGGTCCTCTTCCGCCGTGTCGATCTGCAGCGCGCCGTACCGCGAACGGATCAGGAGCTCGAAGTCGTGGAGCGGATCGTGGTCCATCGCGCGGTACGCTACCTGCTTTGGCGGCTGCGCGCCAACTCGATCAGGACGGCCCGCAGGCGGACGCGCGCGTCGCGCGCGAGGGCGGACCCGTGCAGCGGGATCTGCTACCCCGTCGCGAGGGACAGCATCTGTATCGCTTCGTTGCTGCAGCCTGTGGCGCACAGGCCGCAGCCACGGCAGAGCGACGGCTTGAGCTCTGGCCGTCCGTCGGTGCGGCAGACGATCGCGTCGAACGGGCAGCGGAGTCCGCAGCGGCCGCACGACTTGCAGAGATCCCTGTCGATGCTCGCGACGTGCCGGCGCACCGGCCACACGTCAGCGGCGCCGAGCCGCTCCGTGGCCAGGTGAGGGAAGCAGCAGTCGGTGCAGCAGCTGCAGATGGCGTGGGGGTCGTCCTGGCTGCGCCCGATGTAGTCCGTGTGCATGAGCCCGGCGCGGTCGGTGGCGCGCAGGATCTCGATGGCGCGCTCCGTCGAGATCTCCCATCCCAGACCGCGGTCGTTCTCGAAGCGCAGACACACGTTGACCGGCTTGCGGCACTTGCCGACGATGGCGCGGCAGTCACACGGCCACAGGTAGACGCGCGCCTCGCCGGCGATCACTTCTTCTGCCTCCGACAGGAGCAGATACGTGTATCCGGCCTCCGACGCGTCCGTGGGTCGGCCGTCCTTCAAAGCTTCGAGTCCTTCGCGGATCGATGCGGTGTAGTTCTCGACCTCCCAGTCCGCAAGCTCCCGGTGAACGGCGAATGGGACGTCCTTCCAGCCTTCGAAGATGGCCCAGATCTCAAGGCGCGTGCGGAAGTCGGCCGGCGCGTGCGCGCCGGCCTCGTCGACGTCGAGAACGGCGCGGCGGACGGCGCGCTCGAGCCGGGACGCGTCGAAGCCGGCGAGGCGGGCCGCGCCGTCGCCGGCTCTCCCCGACTCTCCGTGGGCCGCCTGCGCGGCCGCGGCGAGGACGAGCTCCGCGTCCTCCTCGTCGTAGAACCGATCCAGCCAGGGCAGGAGAAAGTCGGGGGCGCCGACCGTCGCGGCTACGGCCGCCATCGTCGGCGTCACCTCGTGCGCTGCCGCATCCGTCTCGCTCACATCGCTCCTCCCGATTCCATGTCTGACCGCCGCGATGGTACGACATCTTTCGCGCGATGCGACCTCGGTGCGCATCGGGTTCCGGCCTGTTCGGACGGCGGCGTGGTGACTACCGGAGCTGCGCGGCGCCCGAGCCGCGCCTCACATCACTCGTCGACGTCCGTCGCGCCGGCCCCCTGGTCGGCGCCAGCTCCCTCGCCCGTGAAGTGGGTGGACTCGAGGTCCGACGCGGCGTCTGGCCCGGGGAGCACCGCGGCCAGCCCCTCCACCCCCAGCACCTCGCGCAGGCGGTCGTAGCGGCGACGCTCGACCTTCTCGATCGCCGTTGTGCCGCTCGTCGAGGCATAGAAGATGCCGTCGTACGAAGGATCGCCGTCGGCGATCTCGTTGGAGGACGAGATCGCCTTGCGCAGAGCCGAGAGCATGGGTTGTGGATGCCTCAGGAGCAGCATGCCTTCTGCATCCGCCTTCTCTTGGCCGGTACGATGCAGCGCTCGCCCCCACATGGTGACCAGCCACGCGGCTATCGTGATGGCGAGCCACGTGAGCGCGGCGACCACGACGATGAAGACGATGAGGAGGATCGCGCCTACACAGCCGTCGCCATCTCCCGCGTCGAGACAGCCGTCGAGATCCCCGCAGCCGTCGAGATCCGTGCAGCCATCGCTGCACCCGTTGCTGCACCCGGCGTCAACGGCGGCGACGCCACCCTTGGGCGCCTTGCTGATGTCGCGGAGGACCTTGAGGGGCCCCATGAGGGCGGCCAGCGCCGTCCCGACAAGGATGTCGCCCCGGGTGATGCGCGCGATCAGCGTGGCGATGACCGCCTGTTGCTCGCCCTGGGTGAAGCGGTCGAGAAAGCCGCAGGTCACGCCGATGATCGGGCGCTTCCGGCTGGCGCCGATGGCGCAGGCGTTGACGCTGGGCACGTCCAGCAGTAGCAGACTCGGCGGCTGAGGCAGGCCGCCGGCGATCGACATCTCCGCGACGGCGCGGACGAGGCCTGGATGGGCATCGGCATCGAACTCCCTGCCCTGGAAGCGACTGCGCACCCAGTGCTCGGCGTTCGACACCTGTACGCCGGCGGCGATGCCTCCGAGCACGAGGAGCACCCCGAAGGCAGCGACGACGACGACGCCGAGCCGGGGGTAGTAGTCCGGTCCGGCTACGACCAGGCCGATCAACGAGCCCGGCACCGCGACGAACGCCGCGGTGAGAAGGACGGCGGAGCCGATCACGAACGTGACGAGGAAGGCCCAGAACCGGAGACGGTTGCGGTCGACGCGCACCCAGAGCGGCTCGATGCGCAGGCCCTTGAGAAGCCTATTGCTTGACAACTGGCACCCCGCGTCCCCGCTCAGGATCCGCGGCCACGACCGTGTCGCTTGTGGTAGTCCTTGGCGGCCCTGCTGATGAGCTTCGCTCCCCGGTCCTCCCCGGCTCGAAGACGCGCGTCCGTCTTGGCCGCCGCGACCTGCGCTTCGCGCATCAGCTTGTGGTAGCTGGCCAGACGCTCCGGCGGCAATGCTCCTGACTCGACGGCCGCCTGGACCGCGCACTCCGGTTCGCCGTCGTGCGCGCAGTCGCGGAAGCGGCATGACTGGGCGTACCGCTCGATGTCCGGGAAGACCGAGGCAATGCCCTCCTCCGATCCGGTCAGGCCCAGCGCGCGCAGCCCGGGGGTGTCGATGAGCACGCCGCCGCGCGGCATCTGGATCAGCTCTCGGGCGATCGTCGTGTGGCGCCCGCGCCCGTCGCCCAGCCGCACCTCGCGCGTCGCCTGTCGCTGCTCGCCCAGGAGCGCATTGATGAGCGTGGACTTCCCGGCGCCCGACGGGCCGACCAGGACCGCGGTGCGATGACCCGTGATGTAGGCGAGCAGCAGCTCGGCGCTCTCGCCGGAGAGCGCGTTCGTGACGAGCACGTCCACGTCCGGTGCGACCGACGCTACCGCCCGGCACGCCGCGTCAGGGTCGGCACAGAGGTCCGCCTTGGTGAGCACCACCACGGGGGCGGCGCCCGAGTCCCACGCCAGAGAGAGCTCACGCTCGATGCGACGGAGGTTGGGCGGGTCGGCGATCGGATGAACGATGAACGCGGTGTCGATGTTCGCGGCCAGGACCTGGACGTCGGAGCCCTTCCCCGGATCGCCGCGCATGATGGCGCTCGCGCGCTCGAGCACGGCCTCTATGGTCGCGGCATCGACGTCGTCGCCGAGCAGCGCGGCCACCCAGTCGCCGACGGTCGGCATGGCGGCCGAACCGCGAGCGGTCTTCAGGAGACGTGCCGAGGGCTGCGCGCGGACGATGCCGCCCGGCGTGTCGATCAGCACGCTGCCGCGGTCGCTACGGATCACGCGAGCGGGCGTCAGTCCTTGCCCGATGAGGGGCTCAAAGAGGGCGTGCCAACGCGGAGAGTAGCCGAGCGCCTGAAGTTCGGGGATATCGGCCGGCGTCACCTTGTCGCCTCCCGCTGGTTGGGTCTGACGTCGATCGCACATGATCCGCCGTCCGACTCTATCGCAGCGTGCTGCGTCAGGTTGAGGCGCTCGCTGGGTAGCAGGCTCAGGAGAGAGACCACGCCAGGCCGCTCAGAACTCGGCCGGGAGTTCCTTCATCTGCGCTGCGGTGAAGACGGGCCCGTCCTTGCAGACATACACGGGCCCGATGTTGCAGCGGCCGCACTTGCCGAGCCCACACTTCATGCGATTCTCGAGCGTCGTGAAGATCGCCTCGTCGGAGAAGCCGAGTTGCTCGAGCACCGGCAACGTGAGCTTGACGACGATGGGCGGGCCGCAGAGGACGGCGACGGCGTTGTCCGCCTTCGGCGCCGTCTTCTCGACGACCGGCGTGACGTAGCCGACCTCGCCCGTCCAGTCCTCCGTCTGGCCGCCGGGGTCGACGGTGGTGACCATCTTGACGTCGGAGCGCGAGCCCCACTCCTCCAGCTCGCGCTTGTACACAAGGTCGTCGACCGAGCGGGCGCCGTAGACGATGGTCACGTCGCCGAACTCGTCGCGCCGGTCGAGCACGTTCCAGATGACGCAGCGGACCGGTGCGAGGCCGATGCCGCCGGCGACGAAGATGATGTCCTTGCCCTTCCAGTCGTCGACCGGGAACCAGTTGCCGTAGGGGCCGCGGAAGCCGACGGTGTCGCCGACGTTGACCTCGCGCAGGGAGCCGGTGACCTTGCCGACGGCTTTGAAGCTGCATTCGATGTAGCCCTCGCGGGTCGGCGAGCTGGCGATGCAGAAGGTGCTCTCGCCGGCGCCGAAGACGCTGTACTCGCCAAACTGGCCGGCCTTGAAGGTGAAGCTCTCGCGCACGGCCTCGTCCTGGAACTCCAGGCGCAGCGTGCGCGTGTCGGAGGTCTCGTCGGTCAGCTCGGTGACGTTGGTGAGGAGCGGCTGATAGATGTTCACGAGGCGACCTCGGCGGGCTCGTCCGTGGCGTTGCCGGGGCGCCGGGCCGCGATGTCGATCGCCTGCAGGATCTCGACGAGGTCCTGGCCGGCATGGCACACGCGCGTGCAACGGCCGCAGCCGGTGCAGAGCACCTCGCCGAACTTGAGCGGGTAGATCGCGAACTTGTGGTTGATGCGCTGGCGGTACCGGTGGTTCTGGTCGTCGCGCGGGTTGTGGCCGCTGGCGTGCAGCGTGAAGGTCGGCGCCTGGCAGGTGTCCCAGCAGCGCCGCCGGGTGCCGCGACCGACGCCTTCTTCTTCGTCGACGATATCGAAGCAGTGGCAGGTGGGGCAGACGCTGGTGCAGGCCCCACAGCCGTTGCAGCGGATCGCCAGCTGCGAGAGGAGCGGGTCCTCGAAGTGCGTGTCGATCCAGTCGCGTACGGAGCCCGCGTCGATCTCGAGGTTGGCGGCGACGCGGGCCCGCGCGGCGGCGCGCTCGTCGTCGGCCTGGCGGCCGAGCGTGTCGGCCTCGACGTCGTCGGAGAAGCGCGCCTTGTGGGCTTCCGTCAAGGCGCGTCCCTTGTCCGTCGACGGCTCGAAGACGTAGCCGCCGTCGACCGGCGTGAGCAGGCCGTCGGCGCCCTTGACGTCGTCAGGCGCCGTCGCGACGGCGGTGCAGAAGCAGCTGTCGTCGATGACGGGGCAGGCGAGATTGATGATCGTCGTCGCCTCGCGCCGGCCGTTCCAGAGCTCGTCCTTGTAGTCCCAGTTCATGACCTGGTCGACGACGACGAGGGCGGCGCTGTCGCAGGGCTTCGCGGCAAGCACGACACGCGGGGCGAACTCGGTCGGGACCTCCTCCACCTCCACGGTGACGCCGCGCTGCTTCCAGCGGCAGAGCGCCTCGTGCTCGGGCAGGAAGTAGCCCTTGAGGGAGAGCTGCGGCAGGCCACGACTGAGGTCCATCTCGTCCGCGGACCCGAGGGCGCGGTAGTCGATGTCGACCATGGAGCCGTCCAGCGTGCAGGCCGAGGCGGCGATTGCCGACGGTGACTGGCAGATGTCGGTGGCGACGGGCGCGATCACGTCCGTGCCCGCGCCCAGGAGGTCCGCGGCGAGGCCGCGGAGGTCGGTGTCGGAGATGAAGTAGCGGTCGCTCACTTGATGAACTCCTGCTCGTCGTCGAGGCGGTAGTCGCCGATCGGCGCCGCGTTCTCGGGATCGTCGCTCACGGTGTAGCCGTAGCGGTCGTGGACGATCTGCTGCAGCTTGCGGTTCACGAGGCTGAGCGGGATGCCGACGGGGCAGAACCGCTCGCATTCGCCGCAGTCGACGCAGCGGCCGGCGAGGTGGATGGCGCGGGTGACGTTCCAGCTCAGATTGCCGCGCGGGTGCGCCGACGACTCGATCCACTGCGGCTGCGTCTTCTCGACGATGCAGCGCTCGCAGATGCAGAGCGGGCAGACCTGGCGGCAGGCGTAGCAGCGCACACACTTGTTGAACTGCTCCGTCCAGAACGCCCAGCGCTCCTCGACGGGAAGATCGTCCAGCGAAGCGACGCGCTCCGCGATGGTCATGACCGGCCGCGGGGGCTCCGGCTGCGGCTCGCCGACGAGGTGGTCCGTCAGCGTCGGCTCGCGGTTGTCGCAGCCGTAGCAGCGCGGCGCCACGGTCTCCGGCGTGAGGGCGAGGGCGGCGGGCAGCTCGTTCTCCTCGAGCACGCCGCCGCAGCGCACGCCGATCAGCACTACGTCGCTGCGGCCGACCTGCGCCTCGCGCAGGAGCCCGGCGACGGCCTTCACGTCGCACCCCTTGACGACGAGCCCGATCTTGCCGAACTCGGCGACGTGGTCGCGCCGCGGGTTGAGGTAGGTGACGAGGTTGTGCACGCAGCGCGTGTCGAAGATGAGCTTCTCCGTGTCGGCCGGGTCGCTGATGAAGACCGGCCGGGCGCCGCGTCGGGCGTTCTCCCAGCCGATGATGACACGCACGTCGCCGGCCTCGAGGAGCTCGCGGGCGACACGCTGCAGATCGGCGACGCCGGTGTACACGGGGGCGGCCTCGGTCATGGCGTGACCTCCGTCGCCGGCTTGGCCTGGCCGGCCGGCGCGGTCTCGCCGGCGTCCGGCGCCAGCGCCCGATAGGCCTCGAAGGGGCCGAGTCCGCGCACGTTGCTCACGGCCTCGTCGACCACGTCGCGCCACTTGGCTCCCTCGCTCGCCGAGACCCAGCTGAAGGTCATGCGCCTCGGGTCGACACCGATGAACTCCATGATGTCGTGGAACACGGCGAACCGCCGCCGGGCGTGGTAGTTGCCCGAGGTGTAGTGGCAGTCGGCCGGGTGGCAGCCGCTGACGATGACGCCGTCGGCGCCGCGTTCGAAGGCCTTGATGATGAACAGCGGGTCGATGCGCCCCGTGCAGGGCAGCCGGATGATGCGCACGTTGCTCGCCATGTGCAGGCGGCTGGTGCCGGCCAGGTCGGCGCCGGTGTAGGTGCACCAGTTGCAGACGAAGGCGGTGAGGCGCGGTTCGAAGTCGTCGCGGAGTGGTGTCCCTACGCTGCCCCCCTCGACAGTGTCGCTACGCTGACTGTTCATGTCACTCCCACGCGCACAGCGCGTTGATCTCGCTGAAGATCTGCTCGTCGGTGAAGGTCTCGAGCTCGACGCTCTTGCTCAGACACACGGCCTGGCAGGTGCCGCAGCCCTGGCAGACGCCCGGGTTCACGTAGGCGGTATGGCCGCAGACCTGGCCGTCCACCGTGCAGATCTCGCGCTGTTCGATGGCGCCGTAGGGGCACACCAGCTCACAGCGCATGCAGCCGATGCAGGTCTGCTCGTTGACCACGGCGACGGCCGGCTCGCGCTCGAGCTCGTCGGCGCTGAAGAGCGCGAGCACCTTGGCGCCGGTCGCGCTCGCCATGGCGACTGCGTCGGGGATGTCGCGCGGCGCCTGGCAGGCGCCGGCGACGAAGACGCCGGCGGTGTTGGTCTCGACGGGGCGCAGCTTGGGGTGCGCCTCGTTGATGAACCCGTGCTCGTCGACGCTCACGCTGAGCTTCTGGGCCAGCTCGCGGACGCCGTCCTGGGGGCGGATGGCTGTGGCCAGCACCACCATGTCGGCGTCGATCACGACCTGCTCGCCGCTCAGCGTATCGAAGCCCCAGACCTTGACCTTGTCGCCGTCGCGGAAGATACGGCTGACGCGGCCGCGGATGTACTCCGCGTGGTCCTGTTCGATGGCCCGCCGGCTGAACTCGTCGTAGCCCTTACCGGCCGCGCGGATGTCCATGTAGAAGGCGATCGCGCGGCCGTCGTGCACCTTGTGCTTGTAGAGCATCGCGTGCTTGGCGTTGTACATGCAGCAGATCTTGCTGCAGTACGACATGCCCTTCTCCGGGTCGCGCGAGCCGATGCAGTGGACGAACACCACCGTCTTCGGCTCGGTGCCGTCGGACGGCCTGAGGATGGCGCCCGCGGTCGGCCCGCTGGCCGACGCCAGGCGCTCGAACTGGAGACCATCGATGACGTCCGGCACCTCTCCGTAGCCGTACTCGCCGTAGCCCTTGAGGCCCTCGGGCTGCTTGCGTCCGATGTCGTAGAGCTTGAAGCCGGTCGCGACCACGATCGCCCCGACCTCCTCGGTCACGAAGGTGTCCTCGGTGTCGTAGTCGATCGCGCCCTTGAGGCAGGTCTCCTTGCACTTGCCGCAGGCGTCCTTCTTGAGGCCCTTGCGGCGGCCCTTGAAGAGGGTGCAGTTCTCGCGATCGAGCACAGGGATGTTGGGCACGGCCTGCGGGAAGGGCACGTAGATCGCCGTGCGCTTGCCCAGCCCGGCCTCGAACTCGCTGGGGATCTTCTTGGCCGGGCAGGCGCCGAAACAGTCGCCGCAGCCGTTGCAGAGATCCTCGTTCACGCTCCGCGCCTTCTTGCGGACGGTGACCTCGAAGTTGCCGATGTAGCCGTCGACCTTCTCGACCTCGCTCCACGTGTGGAGCTTGATGTTGGGGTGCTGGTACGCCTCGACCATGCGCGGCGTGAGGATGCACTGCGAGCAGTCCAGGGTCGGGAACGTCTCGCTCAGCTGGCTCATGTGGCCGCCGATGGACGCTTCCTTCTCGACGAGGATGACCTCGTGGCCGCCGTCGGCGATGTCGAGCGCCGCCTGGATGCCGGCGATGCCGCCGCCGATCACCATGGCTCGCTTGGTCACCGGGATCTTGATCGTCTCGAGCGGCCGATTGTGCTTGACCTTCTCAATGATCGTGCGGCCGATGTCGATGGCCTTTGCCGTCGCCTCGCCCCTGTCCTCGTGGATCCAGGAACAGTGCTCGCGGATGTTGGCCATCTCGCACATGAATTTGTTGAGGCCGGCCTGGTCAGCGGCGCGGCGGAAGGTCTTCTCGTGCATGTGCGGCGAGCACGCGGCGATGACGACGCCGGTGAGGTTGTTGTCCTCGATGGCCTTCTTGACCAGCTGCTGGCCGGGGTCCGAGCACATGTACTTGTAGTCCTCGGTGAAGGCCACGCCCGGATGGTCTTTGAGTGTCTCCGCAACCGCTGCGCAGTCGACGGTGCGAGAGATGTTCTCGCCGCAGTGACAGACGAAGACCCCGATGCGGCTCATGCGTCTCCCCCGGTGTCGGGACTGGCGTCGGAGGCGGCCGGAGCGGTCTTGCCGCCGGCCTCGGACGACTTGGCGGCCTCCGCCTCGGCGCGCTTCGCGGCGCGGGCGGCAGCCTTGGCGTCGGCCTCTTCCTTCGAGCGCTTCTCCTCCTCGACCCGGATCTCCGCACGCTTCTCGAGGTCCTCGAGGAACGGCGCCGTGGCGACGAAGTGGCGGCCCAGGCCGAGGGACTCGGCCGGCAGGCCGAGGGCGAGGCCGACGACCTGCGTGACGTAGAGGATCGGCAGCGGCTGCTCGCCGCGTGCCGTCATCGCCTTCTGGCGCAGGTCGAGGTTGCTGTGGCAGAGCGGGCAGGCGACGACGATCGCCTCTGCGCCGTTGCGCCGCGCATCCTCGACGATCGCGCGGCCGAGTCGCACGACCGAGGAGGTGCGGCTCACGCTGAACGCGCCGCCGCAGCACTCGACCTTCATGTTCCAGTCGACGTCGTCGGCGCCGCAGGCGCGGATGACGTCGTCCATCTGCACCGGCTGCTCGGGGTCGTCGCCGCCGCTGAGCTCCGGCGGGCGGACGAGCAGGCAGCCGTAGTAGGCGGCGAGCTTGACGCCCTTGAGCGGGTTGGGCGCGGTGGGCGCGTCGGACGCCCTCTCCTCGATGGTCGCCTTCGCCCCATGCAGAAGCTGTACGGCGTTGAAGACCTCGACCGAGTTCGCGAACGGCCGCCCGAGGATCTCGGGCATGCGCTCGGAGAGACCCTCTTCGGTGGCGACGGCCAGGCGCGCGGCGGAGAGGCGGTTGTAGCAGGCGGCGCAAGGCGCCAGCACGCGGTCGAAGCCCTGTGCCTCGGCCAGCGCCAGGTTCCGCGCCGGCAAGGCCACGCCGAGCAGATGGTCGGTGGTGTGGCCGCTGCTCGCGCCGCAGCAGTTCCAGTCGGGGATCTCGGCGACGGGAATACCGAGCGCCTCGACAACGGCGCGCAGGCTCTGGTCGTACTCGGGAGAGGTGCCGTGCAGTGAGCAGCCGGGGTAGTAGGCGACTCCGTGGGCGATCTGTGGCTGCACAACGCTCTCGGCGCCGGCAGGGGCCGTGACGCCCTCGGCGACGGCGCTCACGGCGTGACTCCGCACCGTTCGAAGATGCGCTTGACCTCGGATACGCCGGCGATGCGGTCGGCGCGCAGGTTGAGCTTGCCGCGCGCGAACATGCCCGGCGCGTTGGTGACGTCCTTCATCAGGTCGCCGGTGCGCAACTTGTACTCCATGACCAGGCCCATCTCGTGCAGGCGACCGTTGCTGCGGATCTGCTGGAGGAAGGCCTTGTGGAACGCGCCGATGGTGCGCGGCATGACGGCGTCACCCGATTCGATACTGAGCTCACGCACAGCGTCGATGACGCGTGCCGGGTCGCAGTCGTTGGGGCAGCGGGCGCTGCAGGTCTCGCAGGTGAGGCACAGCCAGATCGACTCGTCCTGGAGGGCCCGCTCGCGCGGGCCGTACGTGACGCGGCGCATCACCTGATGCGGGCGGAGGTCGGATTCGAAGGCCATCGGGCACCCTGCGGAGCACTTGCCACACTGATAGCACGTCGCGGGGTTGATGCCGGTGGCGGCTTCGATCTCGTGTGCGAGAGTGCCGGAGCTGCTGGTCGTCATCGCTGCGATCGGCCCTTCTGGAGAGCCGGGGCGGCCGTGCGGCCCCCCGGCGAGGTACCTAGCCCTAGGTGGCGATTATGCCGGTTGGTTTGAGTGTAGGCGCACAAGCGGGACCGGGCAAGCCAGCTTCGGAATTCGGCGGGCGGCGTGGAGAGCCACCGGCGCCATCACTGCTCCGGGTTCGGCGATGTCTGCAGCGTTTGGGCCGAGCCTGGCGCCCACACGGGCGAGAGTGCCCCCTTGACGAGCGCCCTGGAATCGCCGCCTTCCGCCGACATGAGGTACACGTTGCCCGTCCGCCACTGCTTCTTCTGGTCGTAGTCGGCCCAGGCGATGGTCGAGCCGTCCGGGGACCAGGATAGTCCCTGGACGTAGGTGTTCCGGTAGCGCGCGAGCACCGTGGGCGCTCCGCCGGATTCGGTGTCGAACTGCCAGAAGATCGTCGGCCCGTTCCCCGTCGCGGACTTGATCGACTGGCCGGTGAAGACGACCTTCGTCCCGCTTGGATCCCAAGCGTAGCCCGCGGGCATCAGGGCCTCCTTCGCCGGCATCAGTGTCGTCCCGTCGGTGCCGATGACCGTGTAGCTCGTGCCGACGTCGCTGCCGGCGCGGCGGTAGATGATGGCGTCGCCGCTCGGCGAGATCACGGGCTCGTCGAAGGCCCGGGCGTTGACGTCGAACAGCGCCTTGTTCGTGCCGAGCCCGGTCAGCGCGCCGGACCCGCGGTCGAGCACTTCGAGTCGCTCCTTTGCCGTGGTCATCCCGTACTGGTCGGACTTGACGCCGGTGTAGGTGACGAACGCGACCGCCGCGCCGTCGCGGGAGGCGCTGACGGAGACGCCGCGGAGCGGTACGCCGCCGTCGTCGAGGAGCGGCTGGAAGGTCTCCGTGGCAAGGTCGTACACGAGGAAGTCGGCGTTCTGGCCGGTCGCACTGGGCGTCTCCGTGTAACCGGCGACCAGGAGCTCGCCCGGTGACAGCCATGTGATGCTGTCCACGGCGACGACGCTGGCCGCGCTCGCCGTCGCCTCTCGTGCGGCGCCGGTCGCCGTGTCGATGAGCCACAGTTCGCTACGCTCGTACGTCCCGGCGATGCAGGCCAGCCATTGGCTGTCCGGCGAGTAGGCGATCTGCCAGAGCTGTCCTCCGGCGAACCTGGTGATGGGCTTGACGGCGCCGTCCGGGGCGATGGTCGCCAGCCGGTCGGCGCGTGGGCCTGCCGCGCAGGCGAGGTACCGGCTGAGCGCGGGAGCGGGCAAGAGGACCGCCGACGTGCTGGCCGACGGTGTCGGCGAAGCCCCCCCGTCGGCCTTCTCGTCGCCGAACGGTATGAGGATCAGGGCGAGGACGCCGGCGAGCGCGATCGCGGCCACAGCGATGAGGGCGATCAGCCACGGGGGCCCGCCTCTGCCCGGTCGTCCCGGACCGGCGGGAGGCATGCCCGGTCCCGGCGGCGGGGTGACGGGGGGCTGCGCCGTGAGGGCGGTCGGCGGTCGTGCTGGAGGCGGCGGCTGCGGCGGGACGACCGGTGGCTCCGGAGCGACCGGAGGCTCAGGCGCGGCCATCGGCTGAGACGGCGGCGTGACCGGTGTCCGCAGCTGTGGGGGCCCCGTGACGGCCGTCGCCTCTGCGGCGGCGATGACCGCGCCGCAGCTCTGGCAGAAGCGGGCGTCGTCGTCGTTGCTGCGCCCGCAGGTCGAGCAGGTCCCGGCCATGCCCCCTCCAGGTATGGTCAGCCGGATCGTCGACAGGAATGGTATCCGCTGGAAGGCCAACGGGACAGGGGTATCTCCGTAGTGATCGCGCGCGGCCGCTCAGCCGGCGAGCGCGGCGCGTACGCGACGTCGGCCGGCCAGCATGAGGGCGGCTGAAGCGAGCGCCGCCGCCGCCCCGTAGGCGAACGTCGCCCACGGGCCCCAGGCGGTCCAGAGCAGGCCGCCGATGGTGCTGGCGGCGAAGCTCGCCAGGCCCGTCGCCGTGTAGTAGAGGCCCAGCGCCGAGGCGCGCTCGCCCGTAGGGATGGCGCGCCCGATGAGCGCCTTGCTCGTGCCTTCGGTGGCGGCGATGTAGAGGCCGTAGATGGCGAACAGGCCCGCCAGAGCCCAGCCGGAGCCGGCGGCGGCGAAGCCGACATACACGGCTGCGAACACGACGTAGCCGGCGATCACCACCGGATACTGGCCCACGCGATCGCTCAGTCCTCCCAGCGGCAGGGATCCCGCTGAGTACACGATGTTGTAGAGCACATAGAGCAGGATGACCGCCGCCGTGCTCACTCCGACGTCCTTGGCCTTGAGCAGGATGAACGCGTCGCTGGAGTTGCCGACGGCGAAGAGCAGCGACCCTGCGAGAAGCCAGCGGTACGCCGGGGAGTCGGGCAGCGAGAGGCGGAAGGCACGCCGCTGCGGCTCTTCGCGTCGCTCACGCACGAGGAAGACGATGGCCACCACGCTGAGCAGCCCGGGAATCACCGCGATGGCGAAGATCAAGCGCAGCGAGACGCCGGCCTGGACCAGCGCGAGGGCGACGAGCGGACCGAGGACGGCTCCCATGGTGTCCATGCTGCGGTGCAGGCCGAAGGCGAGGCCCTGCTGACCGGGAGCAGTGTTCGCCGCGATGAGGTCGTCGCGCGGCGCCGTTCGAATCCCCTTTCCGAGCCGATCGGTGAAGCGGCCGGCGAGGGCCATCCCCCATCCGGGAGAGACGGCGATGACGAGCTTGCCGAGGGCGCCGAGGGTATAGCCGGCGAGCACGAAGGGCTTGCGCCGGCCGGTGTAGTCGGTGGCCTGTCCGAAGGGGTACTTGGTGATGCTCGCCGTCGCCTCGGCGATGCCTTCGATCAGCCCGAGCACCGCGACCGGCGCGCCCAGCACCGTGGTCACGAAGATCGGGAAGAGGGGGTAGGCGATCTCCGAGCTGAGGTCGGCGAGCAGGCTCACGAAGCCGAGCCTGCGGACGTTCGGGTCGAGAGTGCGCAGCTGTGCGATCCGCCGGCGGAGGTGCGAGAAGGTCATGCCAGGCGCGGCGAGGTCATGGGCGGAGGAGCGGGCTGGACATGACCAGATCGTACCCGGTGCGTGGCCGGGCCGGACGACGGCAAGCGCTCGCCCGGCGCCGGCCGCGTCTCAGAACCCTCCGGGACCGATGTACGCGTTGAGGCCTGCGCCGGCCTCCTCGTAGATTCCCCATACCTTCTTCACCGGGGTGAGGTTCTTCCAGAAGCCCTTGCTGCCCATGGGCGTGATCACGATGTCGCCGGGGCCGGCCACGTGGACGTCACCGTCGTCGTCGGTGATCTCGACCTCACCCTCGATGATGTAGGCGATCTCGTGGTACGGCCGCTCGAAGTGGCGCCGCTGCACATCGCGCCGCCAGAACCCGAAGCTGAACTTGTCGTCGACGGACATCGCGGCGGTGAACTCCTGGCCCGGAAGGTCTGTCTCCTCCGGATACCGCATCGCCTCCTCCCAGATCACGTCCTCGGGCTTGATCACGCGGATCTTGGTGTCGCTCAGGTCGCCCATCGCCCCTCCCGATCGTCTGCGGCGGCGTAGAATCACGGCGTCGCTCCGGCGTCGCCATTGTATGCCCAGCGGCGCCGCAGGTGTCCGATATCCGAGGAGGTCCGTGGTGGAACTACAGTCGTCGCTCGAAGAGAGCGTCGTCCAGGGAGTGCGTGCGGCGAAGGACGAGCTTGTCGGCCTCGCCGCGGAGCTCGTCGCCTGCGATACGACGGCAAGGCTCGCCGGCGATCCGGCGCGCGACGAGGAGAAGCTCCAGCGGCTGCTCGCCGAGCGGCTCGAGGCGCTCGGCGCGGCGCCGGACCTGTGGGAGCCGGAGCCGACCGGGGACGGCGACCGGTTCGTCCCGGCCGGCCTTGACTTCGCCGGCCGGCCCCAGCTCGCCGCCGTTCTCCCCGGCTCCGGCGGAGGGCGCAGCATCCTCCTCAACGGTCATATCGACGCCGTGGACGTGGAGCCGCGCGAGCAGTGGCTGAGCGACCCGTTCGTCCTCACCGAGCGCGACGGCTACTTCTTCGGCCGCGGCGCCAACGACATGAAGGGCGGGATCGCCGGCCTGGTGGTCGCTCTGGAGGCGCTGCGCCGCCAGGGCGTGCGCCTGGCCGGGGACGTCGTCTTCTGCACGGTCACCGACGAAGAATCCTCGGGCGCCGGCGGTCGCGCGGCCGTAGCGCACGGCGTGCGGGCCGACGCCGGCATCGCCGCCGAGGCCACGGACTTCGACGCCTGGGTGAGTTGCCGCGGGACGGTGACGCCGACGATCACCGTCGCCGGCCGCGCCGGCCACGCCGAGATGCCGCAGCCGGACTGGCGCGACGGCGGAGCGGTCAACGCCATCGAGAAGCTCGTAACCGTGCTGAACGGGGTGGCCGCGCTGCGCGAGGAATGGAAAGCGCGTCCCGATCACGAGCACCCGCTGCTCGCCCCGGGCGACATCGTCCCCACGGTCGTCGGCGGCGGCACCTGGATGGTGACGATTCCCGCTTCGTGCGACGTCACCTGCGACATCACCTACCTGCCGCAGCACGTGGACGCGGAGGGGACGGGGAAGGCGGTCGAGGCCGAAGTGATCGACCGCCTCACCGGAGCAGTCGCCGGCGACCCCTGGTTCGCGCAGCACCCGCTGCGATTCACCTGGACGGAAGATGTCGTGCCCGCCGAGATGCCGGCCGACCACCCGCTGGTGACGACCGCGCTCAGCTGTGCCGGAGCGCTCGGTCACCAAGGCAAGCCGGCCGGCCTCAACAGCTGGCACGACGCAGCCACCTTCACCAGCGCCGGCACGCCGACCTTCAGCTTCGGTCCGGACGGCATCCACTCGGCGCACGCCGTCAACGAGTGCGTCAGCGTCGGCGGGCTCGTTGATTTCAGCGCCGCCGTCGCGCTCACGATGATGCGCTGGTGCGGGGTGGCGTAGGCGGTCTCGCGTTGCTTCGCCAAGGAGGGCAAGTGGCTTGCCGGCAGTCGTCTCGACGAGCTCGACGAGCTCGACGCGCGCGGCCGGGCGTCTTTCGCTGGGAGCCTCGGGGAGTTCTGCGATGGGCATGAGGGCGCGGGCTTCAGCGACGGCAGTCGCCGGTGGTTCAGCCTGGGCCGCCGCCCCTCCTCCTTCCTCCGGTGTCTTTCTGGCGGGCGTTGCTCCTTGCCCGGTCATCGGAGGTATCCTCATGGACGGGCTCGGTGGTCCCGTGGCGGCCAAGGTGCCGGTGGTCACCGGCATCGCCGCTGCGTGTCTGCACCTTTGGGTGGCGCCGCAGGGGCCGCCGGCGGCAGCCGACGAAGCCACCGCCGCCGAGTTCGAGGCCCTGATCAACCGCGAGCTATCGGGCGTCCCCGCGGCTCCGCCGCAGGAGGAGACGGGATGAGCGCAGACCTCGTGACGTTGTTGCGCCGAGCTGTCGGGCGGGACCGGGTGCTGACCAGTGCCGCGGACCTCGCGTGCTATGCCTACGACGCGACGGCGGACGATGAAGGCCGGGCGCCCGACGTCGTCGTGCTGCCGGCGTCGACCGCTGAGGTCGCCGCCGTCGTGGGCGTCGCCCGCGACACCGGCACACCCGTCTATCCGCGCGGCGCCGGCACAAGCCTGAGCGGCGGCGCGATCCCCGCCCGCGGCGGCATCGTGCTCAGCACCGCCGCGATGGACGCAGTGCTCGAGGTCGATGCGGAGAACCACGCGGCGACCGTGCAGCCCGGCGTCGTCCTCCAGCGACTCAACGACCTGGCGGCGGAGCACGGCCTCCTGTATCCGCCCGATCCCGGCTCGGTCGCGGTCGCCACGATCGGCGGCAGCATCGCCGAGTGCGCCGGCGGACTCCGTGGTCTCAAGTACGGGGTGACGAAGCACTACGTCACGGGCCTGGAGGTCGTGCTCGCGAACGGGGAGACGGTGCGTCTCGGCGGCAAGACGACCAAGAACGTGACCGGCTACGACCTCGTCGGTCTCTTCGTCGGCTCCGAGGGCACCCTGGGCGTGATCACCGAGGCGACGGTACGCCTGATCCCGATGCCCGAGGCCAGGGCGACGATGAGCGCGACGTTCGCGACCACCGCAGAGGCGACGCGCACCGTCGCCGCCATCGTCGCCGGCAACGTGATCCCTGCGACGCTCGAGTTCATCGACGCGACGACGCTGCGCATGATCGAGGAGTACACGCATGCGGGCCTGCCGCTCGACGCGGCCGCCATGTTGCTCGTCGAGGTCGACGGCCCACCCGAGGCCGTGGCGCGCGAGGCCGAGCTGGTCGAGCGGATCTGCGGCGAGCACGGCGGGAGCGTGGAGCGCGCCGCGGACGACGAGGCGCGCGAGCGCCTCTGGGCGGCCCGCAGGGCCGCCTACCCGGCGCTCGCGCGTCAGAGTCGCGGCACGATCGTCGAGGACGCGACCGTGCCGCGCAGCCGCGTCCCCGAGATGCTCGCGGCGATCGAGCACATCGCCACTCGCCACCGGCTCACGATCGCCACGGTCGGCCACGCCGGCGACGGCAACCTGCACCCGACCCTGCTCGTCGACCCGGACGACGCCGAGGTGATGGAGCGCGCCCACGCGGCGGTGGCGGAGATCTTCCGCGCCGCCCTCGACCTCGGCGGCACGCTCAGCGGCGAGCACGGCATCGGCTCGGCCAAGGCGCGCTATCTCGGCTGGGCCCTCGGGCAGAGCGGCCTCGATCTGACGCGCCGCATCAAGGCCGCCCTCGATCCCCAGGGCATCCTCAACCCCGGGAAGTTCACGGAGTGAACCCCGGACGATCGCCTGAAGACTCGGCCCTGATTCGCGCGGTCGAAGATGCGATCGCCGTCTGCAGCCGGTGCGGGAGTTGCCAGGCGGTGTGCCCTGTCTACGCGGAGACGCACACGGAACCCGGTGTGGCCCGGGGGAAGGTTCAGCTCGCCGCCGGGGTCCTCAGCGGCGACGTCCCCGTCGACGGTGACACGGCGGCGGCGTTCGCCACCTGCACGACCTGCATGGCGTGCGAGGAGGCGTGCCCCTCCGGCGTGCCAGTAGTCAGCATCGTGAGCGCGGCGAGAGCGCAGGTCGTGGAGTCGCGGGGCTTGCCGTGGTTCAAACGAGCGGTCTTCGGCGGCGTGCGCCGGCCGGGCGTGCTTCGCGCGGCGGCGGATGCCGCCGCCCGCCTGCAGGGCGCGGCCTTCAGGAAGACGGCCGGTCGCGACCTCCGCCGGCTCCGCTTCCCGTACGGCCTCGCCGCCCGGCGCGCGTACCCGCCGCTGGCCGCGCGCCCCTTCGAGCACGCGCCCGCGGCGAGCGCCCGCCCACGACTCGACGGGTCGCGACCGGACGGGCCGCGCGTGCTGCTCTTCCCCGGCTGCATGATCACGTACGTCTATCCCGGCATCGGTCACGCCGCGGTCCAGGTCCTGGAGCGCGCCGGCGCCTCCGTGGTCACTCCGCCGCAGGCAGCCTGCTGCGGCGTGCCTCTCGAGGCCCACGGGGACGCGGCCGGCGCGAGGGATCTCGCGCGTCTGCAACTCGACCAGCTCGCGGGTCTCGACTTCGACGCCCTGGTGGCCGCCTGCCCGACGTGCACGAGCTCTTTCGTCCACCGCTATCCGCGGCTGCTCGGAGACGAGCCACGGTACGCCGCGCGGGCGCAGCGACTCGCGGCGCGCAGCTACGACATCACGAGCTACCTCGTCGACGTCCTTCACGTGAGCGCGCCCGCCGGCAGCCTGGACGCCGCCGTGACCTACCACGACCCGTGCCACCTCGTGCGCGGGCTCGGGGTGGCGCGTCAGCCACGCGAGCTGCTCACCGGGATCCCGGGCGTGCGGCTCACGGAGATGCGCGAGCCCGCGCGCTGCTGCGGCGGCGCGGGCTCGTTCTCGCTCACCCACCAGGAGCTCTCCATCGCGATCGGCGCGCGCAAGGCCGCCGACATCGCGCAGACGGGCGCCGAGGTCGTGGCCACGGCCTGCCCCGGCTGCAGGATGCAGCTTGCGGACGTGCTCGCCCAGGCGGGCGACGAGCGCCCGGTCGCGCATGTGGTCGAGCTGCTGGCGGCCGCCGGCGAGCGCTGACTCACCCGGCGCGTCACTTGCGGGCGTAGAATCCGCCTGCCGCCCGCCTGTGGCCAAGTCGATCTGGGGAGGACCCACATGATCGTCCACCTGTCGATCCACACGCCGAAGCCCGGCAAGGAACAGGACCTCATCGACTCCATGCACCGCTTCGGCGCGGCCGGCGCCGGTCAGCCGGGGTTCGTCGAGGCGAAGACCCTGCGGGACAAGCGCACCGGCCGCCTTGTAGGCATGGCGCGCTGGGAGGATGAGGTCTCGTGGCGCGGCGGCGTGGAGGCCATGCAAGCCGTCGTCGCGGACGACCCCTTCACCGAGTGGGAGGCCGAAGCGACCGAGAGCTTCCTGCTCGAGGAAGCCTGACGCAACAAGACGGAGGGCGCCCAGGAATGCCGAGCACGGGAACGACCAGCGAACACCGCGACGTCGTCGTCATCGGCGGCGGCATCTCGGGCTTGGCCACGGCCTGGCACCTGCGCGACCGGGACGTGCTCGTGCTGGAGGAGTCGGACCGCCTCGGCGGCCGGATCCGCTCGGTGCGCCGCGAGGACACCTGGCTGAACTTCGGCGCTCATGTCTACGGCGGTGACGGCACGGCCACCGACCGCCTGCTGCGCGGTCTCGGCGTCACCGCGCTACCGCTGCCCGGCCGGCTCGCCGCCCTGGCCTACGCCGGCAAGGTCGTCACCAGCCCCGTCGAGACCTACCCGTTGCGGCTGCCGCTGCCGGCCAGATCGAGGGCGGCGCTCGTTCGCGCCGGACTCAAGCTCCGCTACGACGTCGCCCGCTACGGGCGGATGATCGCAGAGCGTCCCGGCGAGTCTCCCGCCGAGCGCCAGGCGCGCGTCGTGAGCTTCATGGACGACGAGTCCTTCAGCGAGCGCATCGGTCCGTTGCCGCCCGATGTGGACGCCATGTTCCGCTGCACACTGACGCGTTCGAGCGGCGAGCCGGAAGAGCTGGCCGCGGGCTACGGCGTCGGCTACTTCCACCTGGTGTGGGACCGGTCGTCCGGGCTCTCGCGCGGCATCATCGGCGGGCCAGGCTCGATCATCGAGCGCCTGGCCGGCATGGTGCCGGAGGTGCGGAAGGGCTCTCGGGTGACGCTGGTCGAACAGATCGGCGACGGCGTCCGCGTCCTGGTGGAGGACGCCGGCGGCCAGCGTGAGATCACGGCGTCCGCAGCCGTGCTGGCCGTGCCGGCGCCCAGCGCCGCCGCGCTGGCGCCGGGCCTGCCCGGCGAGACCGCGGCGGCGCTCCGCGAGGTGCACTACGGGCAGTACGCCGTCGGCGCGTTCCTCGTGGAGGGCGAGGCGCCGCTCCCGTGGGACGGCCTCTACGCCGTCGCGACGCCCGGCCGCTCCTTCGGAATGGCCTACAACATCGGCAACGTCCAGCTGCAGCCGGGCGCGCCGCGTCCGGCCCACGGCAGCGTCATGGTCTACGCGGCCGCGAACCTCGGCGCCCGGCTTCTGCAGGAGGACGACGAGACGATCGCGCGGCGCTTCCGCGACGACCTCTGCGCTGTGTTCCCGCGGGTCACACGGCGCGTGGAGGACGTCGTCATCCAGCGCTGGCCGCGCGGCATCCCCTACGCGCACGTAGGGCGTGGCCGGCTGCAGCCGGCGCTGACCCGGCCGCTCGGCCGGCTGCACCTCGTCGGCGACTACCTCGGCACGAGATACGTGGAGACGTGTGCCGAGAACGCCGAGGCGGCCGCGCTCCGCACCCGCGAGCAGCTCCCGCCGCGCAGCTGAGCCTCTGCCGCGTCGCCAAGCGGCGGCCGCCGACGAACCGCGGCGGGGCGCGTCACAACCCGTTCCCTGGGGACGCGCTCTCGTCTCGTTGTATTCTGCAACGAAAGCAGAGCGCGGTCTGCGGCGCAGCGTCGCTCTGCGTGGGGTGGGGAGGTCACCGTGGAGGGTCTGGCAGACAAGGTCGTTCTGGTCACCGGCGGGTCGTCGGGCATCGGTGAGGCCTGCGCGCGGCGCCTCGCCGTGGAGGGCTGCGCCGTGATGGTGTCCGGCAGGGACGAGGCGAAGACGAGGGCGGTGGCCGACAGCCTCATGCCGGCCGGCAAGCACGGCTGGGTGACCGGCGATCTGCGCGCGGCCGGCGAGTGCCAGGCGGTCGTCACCGCGACCATGGAGCGCTACGGGCAGCTCGACGTGCTCGTCCACTGCGCCGGCGTCTGGGACGAGCGCCCCACGCTCGACGTCACCGAGGACGACTGGGACGGCGTGCTCGAGACCAACCTCAAGGGTGCCTTCTTCACCATGCAGGCGGCGCTGGCGCCGATGGTCGAGGCCGGGGGCGGCGTGATCGTCGCCATCGCCAGCGACTCCGGCTATCATGGCGAGCCCGGCGCAGCTGCCTACGGCGCCTCCAAGGCCGGCGTGATCAACCTCGTGCGCACGCTGGCCCACGACCATGGGCCCGACGGCGTGCGCGTGGTCGCCGTCGCCCCCGGCATCATCGAGACCCCGATGCTTGCCCGAGCGATCGCCGACGCGCCCGATCCGGAGGCGTACGCGACCGTTCAGGCCGACGGGTACCCCGTCGGCAGGGTCGGCCGCCCCGAGGAGGTGGCCGCCGTGGTGGCCTTCGTCGCCAGCGACGAGGCCGCGTTCGTCACCGGCGACTCCTGGCTGGTCGACGGCGGCTTTACCGCGTGACCGAGCCGCCCGCCGAGCCGCCCGGCCCCTCGCCGCGGGCCGGGGCCGGCGGAGCGCGGTCGCCGACCCCGCCGCACCGCCGCGCCGTGCTCGCCGACGCGGTGCTTCTCACGGTGGCCATTCTCTGGGGCCTCAACTTCGTCGTCATCAAGGACGCGATCGCTGACACCGGCCCCATGACCTACCTGCTGTGGCGGCACGTCCTGGCGGCGATCATGCTCGCCGCCGTCATGCCGCGCACCGCCCTGCGGACCCGCCGCCGAGACTGGCTCTACGGCTCCGTCCTCGGCGTCTTCCTGTTCATCGCGTTCGCCACCCAGACCATCGGCCTGCAGTGGACGACGCCGGGCAAGAGCGGCTTCATCACGAGCCTGTACATCGTGATGGTCCCGTTCCTCTACTGGATCGTGGCGCGCCGCTCGCCCGGCTGGGCGCAGATCGGCGGCGCGGCTCTCGCGACCGTCGGCCTCGGCTTCCTCAGTCTGCGTGGCGGTTTCGGCATGTCCCTCGGCGACCTCCTGACGCTGGCCGGCGCGCTCGGCTTCGCGGCGCAGATCACTGCGACCGGGTTCTTCGCGCCGCGTACGCACCCCGCGATCCTGGCGCTCACGCAGATCGCCGCCGCGGCCGTTCTCTTCGTCGTCGTCACCCCCTTCGTGGAGCACGTGACCTGGGACTTCGGCTGGCGGGCCTGGGCGGCGATCCTGTGGACGGCGCTCCTGGGCACGGTATTCGGCTTTCTCGCGCAGGCCTGGGCGCAGAGGTCGACGACATCGACGAGGGCGGGCGTGATTCTCGGCCTCGAGGGTCTCTTCGCGGCGGTGTTCGGTCTCGTCTTCGGCCTCGACGTCCTGAACTGGCGGTTCGCCGTGGGCGCCGTCCTGATCCTCGCCGGCGTGATCGTCATCGAGACGCTGCCCGGCCGGCGCGGCGAGCCGAATCCGGCCGACGTCCTGCCGCGCGCGGACTGACGTGCCGCGGCTCGTCCGCGAGCCCCTCTGGCGCAGGGCCGTCCCTCTGGTACGCTTGGTCACGTAGGTCTGGATCACGCGAAGCATCGGAGATGCCGTGGACTGGGACTGGGAAGACGGACCGCCACGAGACGCCCCGCCGCGCGAGCGCGGGCCGGAAGAGCCCTTGCGCCAGGCCGACTCCGAACCGCCTCAGCCTGAGCCTCTTGAGGCAGAGCCGGGTCCGGGCGAGTTCTCTGTTCCGGACGAGCTCCCGGAGTGGCCGACGACCGTTCTGCCGCCAGCGGAGGCTCCGGGGAACCCTCCTGGGACGGCAGCCGACCTGGACGATCCCCGCGGTCGCTCGATGGAGGCTGTGCAGCCCGCCGCCGCCGGTCCGAGGGAGCGGCGTGCCGCCGGTCCCGACGAGCCCGGCGCCCCGGGCGGCCCGCGCGTCTCGGACGCGCGCGTTGCGGCGCGGGAACGCCGCCGCCGCCAGGTCCGGCGGCGGCGGCTCGTCGCCCTCGCCATCCTCATCGCCGCCGTCGCGCTGATCGTCGTCCTCGTGGTCCGCGGCTGCGGTGGATCTGACACGACCGCGGTGACGGTCGTGTCTGTGTCCCTGTGCCTGCCGCCCCTCGCGAGGTGGCCGTGACGGATGCTCGCGGCGGACGGGGGCTCGCCTTCGCCGCCGTCGTGCTGGCGGCAGTAGTCGCACTGGTGGCGGCAGGGTGCGGCGGCGACCCGGCGCCGCCGGACAACCCGTTTGGCGAACCGCCGGCCCCCGTCGCGGGTGTGTCCGCCTGGGCGGTCGGAGAGACTGGCTCCGTGCTGGTCACCGCCGACGGCGGCGCCTCGTGGACCCGCCGGCCGTTCTTCCTCCCCCAGCGCGGCGTGGACGTCGCCTTTCCTACCCAGAGCGACGGATGGCTCATCACGGACGCGGGGATCGTGCTCTCCAGCAGGGACGGCGGAGCGACGTGGACGGTCCGGCAGAAGGCGCGGCTCCAGATGACCGCCGTCGCGGCCACCGATGCGGGCCACGCCTGGGTGCTCGGCAACACCGTGGGCGCCGCCGGGGAGCCCGGGGTCTCCGCTGTGCTGCGCAGCGACGACGGCGGCGAGACCTGGGAGCGGCGCCCGTTCGGCGCCGCCCTGCTTGCCGACATCGCCTTCGCCGACGACCGGCACGGCTGGCTCGTCGCGCTGGACCGGGTCTGGTCGACGAAGGACGGCGGACGCACGTGGCGGCTGCGCCGCAGGCTCGGCATGACGGTGCTCACGGGCGTCACGAGCAGCGACCGCCGGCACGCCTTCGTCGCCGGCTGGGGTACTCTCGACGGCGCACCCTTCCTTCTGGCCACGCGCGACGGCGGCGTCACCTGGAGCAGGCGGCTCATCGACCTCCAGGCGCCGGCGTCCGGCGCGCTGCAGAGTCAGCAGATCGCCTGCGCCGGCACCGACGTCCTCTGGGTGACCTGCAAGGCCGGCATCATGGCCACGACGGATGCCGGCCGCACCTGGGAGCTGCAGAAGCCGCCCGCCGGCGAGCCTCTCGGCGTCGCCGCCGCCGACGCGGAGCACGTGCTGGCCACGACGTACGGCCAGCCCATCCTCTCGAGCAGCGACGGCGGCGCCACCTGGCGGGCGTCCGGCAAGGA
>DASRZL010000103.1:0-9805 GCA_035686425.1 Thermoleophilia bacterium | reverse complement strand
CCATCATCGGTGGCGCTGGGGCTAGGCGTAGGCGTGGGTGTGGTGGTCTCGGTCGGCGTCGGCGTCGGGGTAGGCGTGTCGGTCGGCGTCGGCGTCGGGGTAGGCGTGTCGGTCGGCGTCGGCGTCGGGGTGGGCGTAGGCTCCGTGTACCCGTGGCAGCCAACGGTGGTCCAGCACCCGCCGGCAATGTGGGTCGCCCCCGCCTCGATCGCGGGCAAGCCGTGGCAGTTCGCGCATGTGGCCGGCAGCGGGTCGTTCGCTGAGCTTCCGGCCGGATGGCAGTTGGCACAATCCGCCAACAGACCCGAATGCGCCGGGACGGCGTGAGTGTTCGTCTGGGTGTGGCAACTGCAGCCCGCGAAAGTCGGCGTGGCATTGGCGTCAGCAGTCGCGAGCGACACGCTCAGAGCGATGGCCACCAACAGGACGAGCAACACAGCAAGAGCATAACGTTTCTTCATACTCGTTCTCCCCTCTTCTCCTTGTGTCCCCCTCAAGGAGGGCAATCCTTCAGGTATCTTGACTGTAGATCGCTGGTGGCGCCTCCTTCCTACAGCCGCGAATGGCTCCGCTAGGGTCACAGTACACCACACGGCAGGCAAAACCTCCAACCGCCGTGATGCGCCAACTCGGCCTCTCCGGACGCACTTCGCCAGTGAGGCCAGCTTGCGTTACTTTGGCATCCCTGCCCCGCTGAGTCAACGGTGAACGCAGAATGCGTCTCTCTGGAGCGCAGCGCGGCGGTCCGGCCACCCTGTCGAGGGACCGAGATTGGGCACAAGATCGGGGGCGAGGCCGGGCGATCGCGGGCATCTTGTGAGGCCGCCCCTCCCAGCGTTCGATCCTGACCTGGAGCATGCCGGCCGCGTCGGGGGCGGGACCTCGTGCAGGCGACGCGACAGCCGATCCTCCTGACCGCGCGGAGCGCGAGCATTGCGACCGCCGGCCCGCCCGCCCGGCTGGTGAGCCGGCACTCCGGCTCAGGTGGCGGCAGGGCCCTCCGCGGCGGAGACGCTCGCCTCCGGCGCCCTGAGCGCTGCCGCTGCCTGGCGACTGCGGCCCGCGAGCTCAGCCAGGGTCATGTCCTGCGCGGTGAGGGCCACAAGCCCTGCCGCGATCCCGACGACCAGCTGCAGAGCCTGCAGACCCAGGGCATAGGCCAGGGCCGGGCCGGCCGCCACGCCGTAGGTCGCCAGCGCCGCGACCGCGGCCACCTGGAAGGTGCCGACGTTTCCCGGTGTCGCCGGTATGAGACCGATCAGGTTCGTGAGCACGATGACGAGGGCGGCCCCTCGAATGCCGGCCGCCCCGAGATGGAACGCTTCGAGCATGGCGAAAGCGGCGGCGAGCTGGGCGATCCAGGCCAGCACCTGCGTCCCGGAGACGAGGACCGCGGCCAGCGGCCGGCTCCAGATGCGCTGGCTCTCGATGAGCTGCGGCAGCCAGCGGCCGAGTCGCCTGACGCGCGGGCCCCCGCGCGCGCAAGCCTCGGCTACGCGGTCCCGCCGGCGATCGAGGACGATGCCTCCGATGACCGGAACGGCGATGAGCGCCGCGCTCACCACCAGCATGTTCATGGCCCAGGCCGGCGCGGACAGCGTGGAGACAAAGAGGAGTGCCATGACGAGAAACGTGGCGATGGCGAACATCCTCTCGGTGAGCGTGACCCCGAGTGCCGTGGGGAACGGCAGGTGCGCACGCCTCCGGTGGAGGAGCACGAACAGAACATAGGGAGAGAGCAGGGTCCCGACCTTCACGGGAACCAGCGAATTGGCGAGCAGGCCGATGCTCGTCGCCGAGAACACCTCCCCGAAGCGGGCGCGCACATCGCCCAGCGCACCGACGATGACCCCGAGCGCCACGCTGCGCAGCGCGAGCGCCCCCATCATGAGGAAGAGGGCGATCGCCGCCCAGCGCCAGTCGGCGTCGGCGAACGAGCGCCCCATGCGAGCCAGGTCGTCGCCCCCCAGCACCGCGGCTGCGAGGGCGAGGACGGCCGCACCTCCCACCCACCAACGGCGGCCGGGAGACAGTACGGTTCTGTGGATGGATCGGGCGAGGTCGCCCGCGTGCCGGGTGAAGATCATGTGCCCGCCTGTGATGCGGATGCGCCCGACGCTCGCCGATCCGCCGCACACGGCGGCGGCCTCGTGGTGTCGGGACCTGTCCGCCGAGTATGGGCGCAGTAAAAGTGTTCGGCAACCCACTATTTTGCGCGTACCCGGCGTCCTCCTGAGCCTTCACAAGCGCCCGACATTGCCGCTAGTATGGAGCAGTATCGCTCCAGGACCGCGAGTTCCCGGCGGGAGCGACGGCAGTCTGAAGACCGAACAGCGCGGACGATTTGCACGTCCGCCGGAAGGGGCGGCCTTGCCTCGTTGGTTCAGCTATGTGGCGATCTTCATCGTCACCGCGTTCGTCCTGCACGCCTTCCTCGTGGTCGTGTCGCTGGCCACGGGAGTCGTCTCCCCCGGGAGCCTGCTCACGATGGCCGGACCCATCACCTTCATCGTCGAGTTCGGCTTGGCCGCCGTGATCACCTGGCTGATCGTCAGGCCTGGGCCCAAGTCGGCGGCCGCCGAAGAAGACGAGCACACAGGCACGGCCGACCTCGAAGTCGATGCGCGGCGGCGCGTCCAGGCGATCGAACAGGACTACCGGGACGAACAGCGCCTCGAGCGGCTCACGGCGGAGGTGGCCAGGTGGCGCCAGGCGCGCGATCTGCGCGCCTATGCCGGCGAGGCCTTGGCGGACCTCGGCGACGGCGATGTCACGACGGCTCAGGGCGAGTCGCTCCGCGACGAGCTGCAGTGGGCGCTCGACTACGCCGACCGCATCGACCCTCTGCACGGCGGGCAGTAGCGCCCCCGTCGATCGCCCGAGTCCCCTCCACCGGCGCCGCGCTTCGCTCCGGAGATACCGCACGCCGCTGATGGGCGCCGGGGTCCGCCATGCGGGACGCGAGGCGGTAAGGCCATGTCGACCGCATGCGCGTCCCAACCCCTTGTTTGCTGCCTCTTGACGCACTATTGTGACCTCGTCATCCATCTTCACTGTGGACGCGACGGAAGAGGACCGTCGCCCACCGTCCGGTGCCACGCGTGACGTGCGGATCAGCAGCAGCGACGTGCAGCGGGACGCGGACCAGCGTGAAGACGCGCGCCGGCGCACGCACGATCGGTGCTTGCTGGACACAACCCTGACGCCCTCTGCCCTGGTGGCCACCACCTGAGCGACCGGGACGGGCAAGGAGGTCCAGCTCATGAGCGGCCACATCTGGCGACCGCTGCTCGTCGTCCTCGCCCTCGTCGCCGTGCTGATCGCGGTACGGCAGATCTACGTACCGGATGACTTCGGCGTTCACGCGCGCGGCTACACGTACGGCTGGTACCGATCGGGGAGCGTCATCGACTGGAGGTGGATGCCGCTCCAGTACCAGGGCAAAGAGTCCTGCGCAGAGTGCCATCAGAAGCAGGTGGCCGAGATCCGGGACATGCCGCACGCGAGCATCCAGTGCGAGAACTGTCACGGTCCCGCCCTGGACCACCCATCCGACCCGCCGAAGCTCGCGATCGACACGTCGAGAGGCTTGTGCCTGCGCTGTCACGCCAGGCTGCCGTACCCGTCAAGCGCACGGGGAGGCCTCAGGGGCATCGACCCGGCGACCCACCACCCGGATCGCGAGTGCGTCGAGTGTCACCCACCGCACCATCCGATCCTCGACGACGTGCGAGCCGCGGGGTCCGCTCAGGGCGACCTGAACGCGTCCTGCAGACCTTGTCACCAGAAGCAGGTCGACGACATCGTCGGGATGCCGCACCAGATCATCTACTGCGAGCGCTGTCACGGCCCCAAGGGCGACCATCCGACGGACCCGCCCAAACTGACCATCGACAGGACACGGTCGCTCTGCCTGACGTGCCACGACAACAAGACCCGGCACAATGCCGGCCGCCCCTGCGTCACGTGCCACGATCCCCACAAGTCCAGCCTGCAGTTCCTGCAGTTCCTCCCCTCATCCGGTGAGGCCTCCCAATGATGTCGAGACGCGATTTCCTGAAGAAGACCGCCCTGGTCCTCGGCGGCGTCATGGTGCCGGTGACGGCGCTGGAGATCCTCAAGCCCGAACGCCTGCAGGCGCTGAGGGCGGACGAGGCGGTACGCTGGGGGTTCCTGGTCGACACCTACAAGTGCGTCGGCTGCGGGTTCTGCGTCAAGGCCTGCAAGCTCGAGAACGGCATCCCCTACGAGGCCGACGTCACGCGCACCTGGGTGGAGCGCTACGTGCTCACGAAGGACGGCGCATTCCACGCCGATTCCCCCCTGGGCGCACGCGACGGCTTCACCTCTCCCGAGCTCGACCTCAACGAGAGCGGTCAGCTCGCCATCGACCCCGAGCAGATCGACAAGGCGTTCTTCGTCCCCAAGCTCTGCAACCAGTGCGCCAATCCGCCGTGCGTGCAGGTCTGCCCGGTCGGCGCCACCTACCAGACCCCTGACGGCGTCGTCCTGGTCGACAGGACCTGGTGCATCGGCTGCGGCTACTGCATCATGGCCTGCCCGTACGGCGCCAGGTTCTTCCATCCGACGTATCACACGGCGGAGAAGTGCACGTTCTGCTATCACCGCATCACCGACGGGTTGTCTCCGGCCTGCGTGCAGGCATGCCCGTTCGGAGCGCGGCAGCTGGGCAACCTCAAGGACCCGGACGATCCCGTGACGAGGGCCATCGCCAGTGAACACGTGGCCGTCCTGAAGAGCGAGTACGGCACCAAGCCACAGGTCTTCTACGTCGGCCTCGACTGGGAGGTGCGCTGAGATGGTGCCCGAAGCGCTGTGGACGCTGCGCGACCTCTTCGTTCTGCCGAACGAGTACGTCTACTGGACCATCCAGATCGTCATGTACCCGTTCATGACGGGCCTGGTCGCCGGGGCCTTCGTGCTGTCGTCCCTCTACCACGTATTCGGGATCGAGAGGCTGAAGGGCATCGCCCGCTTCGCCCTGGTGCTCTCCTTCGCCCTGCTGCCTGCCGCGATGGTGCCGCTCCTGCTGCACCTGCAGCACCCTCTGCGCGGCGTGAACGTGTTGATGACCCCCCACTTCACCTCTGCCATCGCGGCGTTCGGCATCGTCTTCTCGACCTACTTCGCGATCGTCGCGTCCGAGGTGTGGTTCGTCTACCGAAGGCACTTCATCACCCAGTCCCTGCTGCTCAAGGAGAAGCCGCACAGGACCTTCGGGGAGAAGGTCTACTCGTTTGCCTACGCCGTCCTGACCTTGGGCTCGTACGACATCAGCGAGAAGGCCTTGCGGACGGACGAGAAGGCGACGAGGTACCTGGCGGCGCTGGGCATCCCCGTCGCTCTCTTCCTGCACGGCTACGCCGGCTTCATCTTCGGGTCGGTCAAGGCGAACGCCCTCTGGATGACGCCCCTGATGCCGGTCATCTTCATCGTCTCCGCGATCGTCTCCGGCATCGCTTTTTGCCTGCTCGCCTACATCGCCACGATGGAGATCCGCAAGCTCCTGGCGCGCAGGAGACGCGCTTCGGAAGGAGCGACCGGGCACGGTGAGGAGATCGGCGGCGTCGAAGTCGGCGTGGTGAGGATCACCGCCAGGTACCTCATCGTCTTCCTCGTCCTCGCCATCAGTCTGGAGCTTCTCGACGTCGTCTTTCGCAGCTACACGGCGGTCAAGGCGTGGGACGTGGTCAAGAGCGCCGTCTACGGCCACGAGTTCAGGCAGGTGTTCGTCCTGCAGTATGGCCTGGGCAACCTCGTGCCCCTGATCCTCTTGCTGATCCCGGGCTTGACGGTCAGGAGAGCGATCGTCAGCGTCATCCTGGTCCTGTTCGGCGTCTTCATGATGCGCTGGAACGTGGTGATCGGCGGGCAGTCGTTCTCGCTGACCCTCGCCGGCTACATGGAATACGTCCTGCCCATCGTTCCCGATTCCTGGGAGGCGGTGAAAGAGGGGCTGATCGGCGCCCTTGGCGTCGTCACATTCCCGCTGGTCCTCTTCTTCTTCCTTTCGCGGGTCTGTCCGGTGTTCGCCCCAACGGAGCCGGGCCAGTCCCGCTAGGAGAGTCACTCTGCGCGCCGGCTCGCGCACGCAGCGCCGTCAGAGCTTGAGAGCAGCGCCGTCCAGGGCGCGGCGCAGGCTCTCCCGGCGCTTGCAGAGCGCCTCGCGGTGTCCCTTGACCCCGCGATCCCGGCAGTCGAGAAGGCCGAGCGAAGCCGCGCACTCGATCTCTTCCAGCGCCTCCGCCGGCAGCCCCTCGCGCTTGAGCACGAGAGTCAGGCGGTCGAAGATGCGCAGCAGGTCGTGGCGCACGTCCTCCCGGTCCAGGGGGTCGGCTGCCGACTCCAGCAGTCCAAGGATCGCCTCACGGTAGAGCGCCGTTGCCCGGGCGGGGTCCGTCTTCTCGTACTGACCGGCCTCGTGCATGGGGAGCGCTGCCGCGCGCCGGCGACGCGCCGAGGCATCCTCCCGGCCGCGCGAGGCGCCGTCGTCCTGGCGGACGACCGGCCCGCTCTCACTCAGGCCGCTCTGCGCGGCAGCCGCTTCGGGCGCCGCGGAGGTCGTGGCGGCCGGCGAGTCGGCGCGGGCGCCACACACAGTGCAGAAGGTCGCCGCGTCGCCGATGGACAGGCCGCACTGCTCACACGCTCGCATCGCTCCTCCCTGGTCGGGTCGCTCAGACCTACTATCGGCAGAAGTCCGTCCAGCCGTAGAGAGGTGATGAGACCTGGCGAGGCGATGCGTGGCGCCTCCGGCCTGCGGCGAAACAGCGAGACCCGTCGCGAGGGATCACGAGGCGGGCGTGAGGGCCTTGCCCGATCGCCCCCCCCGGGGCGTCGCACGGTCCTGGACGGCCCCGCCCTGGCAAGATCACGCAGCGCCGGTCGCCAGCTTCGCTTCAAGCGCTGGGAAGGCGTGCAGCACCATCTCGACCAGGCGGCCGGTCGGTCGCGTCAGCGCGTCGGTGGCCGGGATGCCGAGCTCGAGCTCGTAGAGGATGATCGCCGCGCTGACCTCCGCGTCGGTCATGTCCTCGTGGTTGATGGCGAGACCGATGACCGGCGTGCCGGCGAAGGCCCGCAGGAGAGCGATCTCGCTCGCCGGGGTGGGCGTCGGCAACTCCGGGAAGTCGCCCAGCATGCGGCGCGCCGGCGCGTGCTGCAGGATCACCGCGTCGGGCCGGGCTCCCCGGAGGATGAAGGTCGACGAAAGGTATGCGGGGTGACTCAGCGCACCCTGGCCCTCTACGACGATGACGTCCGGATGCTCGGCCTCGAAGGCCTCCACGACGACAGCCTCCATCTCGCCCGAGCAGAACTGACAGGGGATGGCGTCGAGGGCCACCCCGTAGCGCGCGCCCTGGATGAGCCCGGTCTGCCCGGTGCCGACGAGGACCGCCTTGATGCCGCGCTCGCCCAGCGCCCGCGTGAGGATGGTGGCGGTCGTCCGCTTGCCGATGGCGCCGTCGGTGCCCAGAACGGCGACGCGCGGGCAGGTCACCTTGTCGATGGCGCCGGTGAACATGCGCAGATTCTTCTTGGCGCGCGGGCGGCGCACGTCGAGGATCCGCACGCCGTGGGCGGCCGCCGCCGCCGTGAACTCCAGGTCGTCGTTGAGGAACTCGTGCAGGCCGTTGACGATGCTCATCCCGCGGCGCATCGCGTCGAGCACGACGCCGCGCTGGTGCGGAGAGAGCAGCCCGCTCAGGGGCGCGACGCCGAGGATGAAGTAGTCGGGGACGCGGCCCGCGTGGATGATCGCGTCGGCGAGGTCGGAGCAGATCGGGATCCCGTTCGGGAGGTCGTCGAGGTGCGCGCCGGAATCGGCTCCCGCCTTGGTACTGTCGATCACCGCGAGGATCTCGTACTTCTCCGAGTGGCGCACCAAGCCGTTGGCGGTCTTGCCGTCGGGGGTACCGAAGAACCCGTCGGAGTACACGACTGCAGTCTTGCCCCTCATGAAGAACCTCCCGGCTCAGGTCGTCTGCCGCCGTCGAAGCGCGGCGTGTGATGAAGGAGCCCGGAGACGTCGAGGCCCTGATGGAACGTGCCGACGTCCTGGCGCTCGAACAGGCGCGCGCGGCCGGTGACCTCGGCGGTCTCCCCGCTCACCCGCAGCCACGAGCCCTCGTACAGCGCCAGCACGGTGCAGTCGTTCTCCTCCAGGAACTCCGCGATCCGCTCCTCCCGGGTCTCGCCCATGAAGGTCGAGGCCGGGTCGGCGTCGATGTAGTGGAGGTTGATCTGGAACGGCACCAGTCCCAGCGCGGAAAAGCTCGGCGGGTGGCAGATCGGCATGTCGTTGGTGGTGCGGATCGTCGGGCAGGCGACGTTCGTACCGGCGGAGGCGCCGACGTAGCGCGTCGCACCCGCGCGCACCCGGCGGCCGAGTTCCTCGATGACGCCCAGGCGATAGAGGGAGTCGAGCAGCCGGAACGTGTTGCCGCCGCCCATCATCACGACGTCGGCCTCCACGATCGCCCGGTCCGGAGCGCCGGCGCGGTGGGCGGACACGGCGTTGATGCCGAAGGATCCGAGCGCCGCGATGGCTCTGTCCGCGTAGTCGTCCCAGTCGGCGAGCGCGTACGGGACGAACGTCACCAGGTCGCCCGCGGAGACTCCGGCAAAGGCCTCGGCGGCGTGCGAGAACATCGTGCCGCCGTAGTTGGTGGAGTTCGACAGCAGGAGCAGCTCCATGTCCGCCATTCTGGTCGGCCGGCCCCTGAGGCGATCATGAGCAAGCTGTTGCTGGATCCGCGGACGGATACGGCGCTCCGCGGCTGGGAGGTGTCGTGTCGGGGAGAAGCGACGCGTGGTACCAGGTCAGTACCACGCCGTCGGCATCACGTAAACGTGTGGGCGCGCGGCCCGATCGAGCTCAGACGTGCCGCCACAGTGCCGACAACGGCGGACCGGGCGGCCCTGCGGGCCGCCCGGCGCATCGCCTTCGCGCGAGAGCGTCTAGAGCGCGCTCACCTGCGTCGCCTGCTTCTTGCCGTTCTGGCCGGTGGCCTCAGTGAAGCTCACGGCCTGACCCTCGTTGAGGGTCGTGACGCCCTCACCCTGGATCTCGGTGATGTGGGCGAACAGATCGTCGCCATCATCACGCTCGATGAAGCCGTAGCCCTTGCCTGCGTTGAACCACTTCACTTTGCCGTCTGCCATTGAGTCTCATCCTCTCGCCCCACCGGGGCAAAACAAAAAGCGACGTGACCTCCACCGCCAGAATGCGGTGTGTCACGTCGCAGTCCCGCGAGCCGAAGCGGCTCGCCTGCTAACAATATAGCACGTTCTGCGCCGAGAATCCCCTCTTCCGAGACAAGAGCTTCTCTGGCCGTCTCTCACGCTCTCCCTGCAAGCGATGGACATGCAGCGGTGTGGCCCATGTCCATCGGTATCCCGGCAACCCCGGCGACTCGAGCAGAGGAGGCCCGAGCCCGGAGCTCGCGCCAGCGGCACGAGCGCACGAGTCGGATCGGAGAGAGATCGATGTCCGCTCGCGCCCGAGGCTTTGCCGGCTCCGCGAGGTCGCCGCGACAAGGATGGCTCACGGAGATCGAGGCCGGGCACGGACTTCGAGCGCGGCTTCGGCCGTCCCGTGGCCTTGAATCCGTCGGGCGTCTCCGGCCCCGCCGCTCAATCCGGCACCGTGCCAGGCGAGGGCAACCCCGATGCCGGCCAAGACCAGACGACGCCGGCCGTCGACGTCTCTCTCGTATCCGTGCAGTCGAGCGCCAACGGCAGGCCACCGCAGTGACGGAGTCCGCAGCCAGACGCGAGCGTC
>DASRZL010000102.1:0-30470 GCA_035686425.1 Thermoleophilia bacterium | reverse complement strand
CATGGCGTCGACCTGGACGAGGTCGTCGATCGCCTGGGGGGCGTCCTCGGGCAGGCCCATGCTCATCACGAAGTCGATGTTGGGCAGCACCTCGCAGAGCGCCGCCATGCCCTCGACGTCGGCGCGGCGCACGCGGCGGCGTGCGCCACTCGCGGGATCGCGGACGTAGAGCACATCCGACCCGGTGCCGTAGTACACCTCGCCGTCGCGCAGGACGAGCGGCTCGGTATCACCGCCTCGCGGCTTGACCAGCCACTCGCGTGACGCACTCGCGAGCGCCTCGTCGACGAGCCGCGCGGGCACGCGGACGCGGCGGCCTTCGACCTGGCAGCCGGCGGCCTGGAAGAGCGCCAGCGCCGGCTCGAACCGCACCTCGACGCCGGTCTCGCCGAGCAGGTCGAGCGTGGCCTCGTGCAGGCGACGACACTCAGCCTCGCTCCACACGGTGAGAGTTGCTCTGGGCATGTGGTGACTCCCTCCATGACTCCTGACTGTGCTGTCAAGCTAGTTCACGCTCGAAATGGAATGTCAAGCAGGTAAACGGGAGAGTAACTATTCACAAGTTTCGAGCGCACGTGTACGATGGGCCAAGTAAGTGACGGCGCGCGGGAGGCGCACGTGATGAATGAGAACGCCAGCAAGGCTCACCAATCGACCCCGGTGTTCGCGCCGATCGGCGACGAGGCTGCCTGTCTGCACTGGCTGTGGACGGTGCTCTACGCGCCGGACGGCGTGAGCACCGTCTGTCGGCACTGTCGCGTGATGCGCCGCTTCCACCGTGTCTCGCGGCGGCGCGCCTACGCCTGCGACCACTGCGGCACGCAGGTCTATCCCACCGCGGGCACGTTCATGCAAGGGTCTGGACTGGGAGTCGCCACCTGGTTCGCGGCGGCGTGGCAGATGATGGAAGTCGATGGCACCGTCGCGCCTCGCGAACTCGCCGACGAACTCGGCGTCAGCTACAAGACGGCGCTGCGCATCAAGCGCAAGCTCGAGGAGGCGACCGCGCCGGGCGGCGCCGACGCCGACCTGCTCGAGCGGCTGCGCAAGGACGCCGGCGGCCCCGGAGCCGCCGTCGTCGGCGTCCCCGCCCGGGACCGGTCGTCGCGAGCACGCGAGAACATCCGCGCCGCGGCCTGCCGCGCCTTTGCGGCGCGCGGCCCGTCAGCCACGCGCATCGCCGACGTCGCCCGCGAGGCAGGCGTCTCAAGCGCGATCATCCACTACTACTACAAGTCCAAGGACGAGGTGCTCCTCGCCGCACTGCAGTGGGCCAACGAGCATACGAGCCGGCAGCTTCACGAGCTCCGCCAGCAGACCACGGAGCCGGTAGAGCTCCTGCGCAGGACGATCGATCTCACGGTGCCGTCGGAAGGGGTGCTGCGCGACGAATACGTGCTCTGGATAGAAACCTGGGCCCGCGCGCGGCTGCATCCGCGTCTTCTCGCCGAGTGCGCCGCGATGTCGGATCGCTGGACCGGGTTCTTCGAGGAACTGGTCGAGGAAGGCGCGGCGGCCGGCGTCTTCTCTCCGGTCGCGCCGGCCGCCGAGATCGCGCAGCGCATGGTCGCGCTCTCCGACGGATTGAGCTTCCGCTCCGCTATCGGTTACACCGGCATGCAGGTACAGCGCGTTCGCGAGTTGCTGGTGAGCTTTGCTGCGGAGCAACTGGGTGTACCGGCCGAAGCTCTGGCCGAGGACTGAGCCCGACCGCGGCCGACCACGCCGCGGGCGCTCCGCTCCGGCTCAGTCGACCGGCCCCGTACGCGCGAGGGGCGGCGGCGCCTCGGCGTCGCCGCCCCTCGCGGACTTCTTCCTGGGTGAAGACTGTAGCTCAGCCCACCCCGAGGATCGTCTTGGCGGTGGCCACGGCCTCGATGGCGTCCTCGGCGTAGCCGTCGGCGCCGATCTCATCGGCCCAGGCGCGCGTCGTCGGGGCGCCGCCGATCATGACCTTGACGCCGTCGCGCAGGCCGGCGGCCTTGAGCGCCTCGATCGTCTTCTGCTGGTTGGGCATCGTCGTGGTCAGCAGGGCGCTGAGCAGGAGCAGGTCGGCGTCGACCTCCTCTACCTTGGCGATGAACGTCTCGACCGGCACGTCGCAGCCGACGTCGGCGACCTCGAAGCCGGCGGCGCTGAGCATGCTGCAGACGATGGTCTTGCCGATCTCGTGGATGTCGCCGGCGACGGTGCCCGCGACGGCCATACCGAGGGTCTGGCGGCCTTCCTTGCTCGCGTCGAGCGCCGGCTGGAGCACGACCACGGCGGCCTTCATCGCCTCGGCGCCCTGGACCAACTCGGGGAGGAAGAACTCGCCCTTGCCGAAGAGGTCACCGACCTCCTCGATGCCCTTGACGAAGCCGAGGTCGAGGATGTCGCCGGGGCTGAGACCCGCGTCGAGGCCCTCCTGGGCCAGGCGCTCGGCATCCTCGACTTCGCCGTCGATGACACACTGCTTCATCTGTTCGTACAGCTCGTCTGACACTTGAGGTCCTCCTTACAACGCATGTCCGCCGTGCGTCCGCAAGAACGCGTGTGGGTTCCCCACAGGGCGACAACGATATGACCGGGAGCGGGGCGCGTCAAGCAAGTAAGTTCTAGAACCACTTGCGCCAAGTATCAGCGCAACGGCAGGTGCAGCAAGTAACGGACGGCGGCGGTCCGGAATGCCGTGAGAGCAGGGAAAGTCAGCGCTCGTGGCGCAGGAAACGGTCGAACGCCTCCAGACCGGGCTCCAGACCGAGCCGGCCAAGACCGACCCTGAAGTGGTCGGCCGGCGTCTCGGCGATCTCCGAGTAGTAGATGCTCGCCGGCAGCACCAGCACGCCTTCCTTCACAAGGAGCTGGTGGCAGAAGTCCTCCACGTCGCCGCCCTTGTACCGCGGGAAGCAGACGCAGCCGCCCATCGGCGGCTCCCAGTCGAAGAGATCTTCCCAGCGGGCGAAGAAGTCATCGAACAACGTCAGGTTGGCAGCGAGAATGCCGCGGTTGCGGTCCCAGATCCGCTCGCGGTTGCGCAGGGCGATCGCCGTCAGATACTCCGTCGGGCCGGCGTTGCAGATCGTGGTGTAGTGCTTGCGCTTCTCGACTCGCTCCAACAGGGCGCGGTCGCGGCAGGCGAGCCAGCCGATGCGCAGTCCGGGCAGACCGTAGGACTTGGAGGCTACGTTGAGCGAGACGGCCGTCTCAGAGAGGTCGGCGGCCTGGGTGAGCGTCCGCGACGTGTCGAGCTCGATGCCGCGGTACACCTCGTCGCAGAAGAGGCGGATGCCGCGCACGTCGCACATCGCCGCGAGCTCGCAGAAGGTGGCCTCGTCCGCCACGTGACCCGTGGGGTTGTTCGGGTAGTTCACGGCGACCAGCTTCGTGTTCGGACGCAGCAGGCCGCGGAGTTCGTCCAGGTCGAGCGCCCAGCCGTTCTCGGGCCGCATGACCAGCGGGCTCACGTCGGCGCCGGTCGCGAGGGGCACCGTCTCCATCGACTGGTAGCAGGGCACGGTCACGACGGCGTGGTCGCCGGGCCCGACCAGCTCCTGCATCACCAGGAAGAGGGCTTCCTCTGCGCCCGTGAAGGAGAGCACGTGCTCGGCGCCAACGCGCTCGTAGGTCCCGGCGACCGCCTCTCTCAGGTTCGCGCTGCCCCACGAGTCGATGTAGGTGAGGGGCAGCTTCATGAAGCCGTCGCGTTCGGCCTCCGTACCCAGCGCCAGCAATTCCTCGAGCGCCATGCTCTGCGCGTCGGAGGCCGTGAGGTGATGGCGGACCGTGAACTCCCATCTCCCAAGGAACTCCTCGAGACGGAACGTGCGCAGCTCCTTCATGAGCGGGCCTCCTTCAGCAAGGCGTAGACGGTGGTACGCGACACGCCCAGGGCGCGCGCGGCGTGAGGCGCAGCATTTCGGGTGGAGAAGAGTCCACGTTCGTCGAGGACGCGGATGAGGTCAAGCCGCTGCTCCCGCGTCAGGCGATCGCGGCGCAGGCGGCGAGAGCGGCACACCTCGTCGACGACGAGGAGGATCTGCTCGCGCCAGTCGCGCTCGAAGAGCTCGGGCGGCCGGTCCTCGACCGGCGCCGCAAAGCGCACGAGCACGTCGATCATGCCGTCGAACGGCGAGCGGTCGAGGTTGATGCAGAGCAACCCGCGCCGTGAGCCCTTGGCGTTGAGGAGGACGACGCTGACCGACGTGACCGCGCGCCCGTCTGCCAGCACCTTCGGGTACGGCCCGATCACGCGTGCGTCCTCCGCGTACGGAGGCAGCTCGTCGATGAGTGAGCGATCACCGATCCGGCGCTCGGAGATCGGGTTCCAGATGCCGACGATGCGGTCGCGCCGGATGTCGTGCACCGCGACCTCGGCGAACGGCTGGAGCAAGGCGACGATCGCCTCGCACACGGGGAGGTGCGGCTCGAGCCAATTCGGGACCGGGGACTTCACAGGCATAGACGGACAATATGTCCGGAACGAACACACCGTCAAGAAACCGGCTGGTCCGATGAGCTTGCCAGGCTCGCTGCGCCTCAACAGCCGGTGGCCACGAAGGCATCCGATCTAGAAGACGCCGTACTCGTGCACCGCCTCAGTCATGGCCATGACGTTCTCGGGCTTCGCCTCGTCGGGCACCGTGTTGCTGCCGTCGATCATGAGGGCGCCGGTGTCACCGAAGAGGTCGATGAGCCTCCTCACCTCGTCCTTGACCTGCTGCGGCGTACCCGTCACCAGCATCGACCCCGGGACATCGCCCCAGAAGCACAGAACATCGCCACAGGTCTCCTTGAACCTCGCGCGGTCGATGCGGTCGAAGTGCGCCGCGACCTTGCCCGGCGGCAATTCCGCCAGGAACTCAAGGCGCGGCGTGTAGTCCCCCTCGAAGAGCGGCAGAGGAGTGATGCCTTCATCGATCAACCCCAGGATGAGGGCTTTGAACGATGGCCAGTAGAACTTGGCGTACTGCTCGTTGCTCATGAAGCCGCCGGCGCCGCGATGCATCGGGATGAAGACTCTGGGATTCCCGGACGCCCGCGCGGCGCCCACCGCCTGGGCGATCAGCGTCGGCAGGATCATGTCTGCCATGGCCACGAGCTTGTCGGGCTGGCGGAACATGTCCATCGTGCTGCCGCGCAGGCTGCGGTAGTAGTCCGAAACGCAGTCGAACGGCGGGATGACGACGCCGACATAGATCGTCGGGTAGCCCATCGCGGCCATCTCGCCCATGTAGCCGCCCATCGCGGCCATGAGGGCCTCTGCATCATCGCCGACCTGCGCAAGTGCGCGGAAGAGGTCGCGCAAGGGAGGCGCGGCCAGGACCGGCGCCCAGGCGAGCGGGAAGTACATGTTGGCGAGCCACCAGACCGGCGGCAGAGGCAGCTGTTCGAGGATGCCGAAGCGCGAGGCGATACGTGGGAAGAGCGTGCGCACCGTGAAGTCGTCGGGGTCGTCCAGGAAGGCATCGACCTCGTCGGCCTTCATGTACTCGCCCTCCACCCACTGGAAGGGCGCGTCGTCGGGCAGGTTACCGCCGGGCCAGCGCACTTGAGTCGCGCCGAGCGCCTCAAGCGAGGGTGAGGGCAGCACGCCGGTCATCGGGGCGACGTCCCAATCGAAGCGGAGGATCGCCTCCTTCAGGCATCGGAAGCGGGCAGCGTGATCGTAGCCGGCGTCGCGGTTGGAGACGCCCTGGATGCGCGTCGGGAAGTACTGAGTGACCAGCGGGACGACGGGTACGCGGTCGGGACGCTTCAAGGCGACGACGTCGTTGAAGCGCTTCTCGCGCGCCAGGAACTCCGGGCTGGGGGACGGCACCGGCGGTCGACCCGACGCCGCGCCGGCAGAGGAACCGGGGGCCGGCGCAGCCGCGCCGGCCCCCTCTGTGGCGTCAGAGCACGCCATATTCGTCCACGGCCTCCTTGAGCGCCAGGATGTTCTCCGGCCTGGACTCGTCCGGGATGCCCACGGTGCTGTCGATGATGAGCGTGCCCGTGTCGCCGAAGAGGTCGATCAGCTCCTTGACGTCGTCCTTGACCTGCTGCGGCGTGCCCGTAGCCAGAAGCGACGGCGGGACGTTGCCCCAGAAGCACATGACGTCGCCGCACATCTCCTTGAACTTCTTGCGGTCGATCTTGTCCATGTGGGCCGCGACCTTGCCCGGCGGCAGCGTCGCCAGGTACTTGAGGCGCGGCGTGTAGTCGCCCTCGAAGAGAGGCATCGGCGTGATGCCGTTCTCGATGCAGGCGTAGATGAGCGCGCTGAACGACGGCCAGTAGAACTTCTCGAACTGCTCGTCGCTCATGAACCCGCCGGCCCCGCGGTGCATGGGGATGAAGGCGCGCGTCGTGTTGGTCGCCTTGCAGGCGCCGATGATGAGGTTGATCGACGGCGGCACCATGGCGTCGATCATGGCCAGCAGCTTGTCGGGCTGGCGGAACATATCCAGCGTGCTGCCGCGCAGGCTGCGGAAGTAGTCACTCACGAGGTCGAACGCCGGGAACCCGACGCCGACGAAGGGCCGCGGGTAGCCCATGGCCGCCATCTCGCCAAAGTACCCGCCCTCCGCGGCCATGAAGTTCTGCGCGTCCTCGCAGAAGGCCGCCATGCCCTCGAACATCTCCTTCATGCCCGGTGCGGAGAGGAAGGGGGCAAGCAGGATGGTGGAGTAGGCGTTCGCCAGCCAGTACATGGGCGGAAACTGGATGAAGCTCAGGGGCTGGAAGATGCCGGCGACGCGCGGCAGGATGGTGCGCATCGCGAACCCGTTGGGATCGGCGAGGAACTGGTCCACCTCGTCGGCCCTGATGTATTCGTCCTCGACCCACTGGAACGGAGCGTCGTCAGGCAGGTCGCCGCCGGGCCAGCGCATCTGCTTCAGCTGCAGCGCCTCGCACGACTTGGCGGGCGGCACGCCGACGGCCGCCGCCCACTCGAAGCCGAACTTGAGCGTGGCTTCCTTCATCAGCTTGGTCCTGAGGAAGTGGTCGGCCTCCACGGCAGCGTTGCTCACGCCGGCGATCTTGTTGGGGAAGTAGTGCATCATCAGCGGCATGAGGGGGATCTTGTCCGGCTTCTTGAGCGCGACGATGTCGTTGAAGCGCTGTTCGCGCTGCGCGTAGAGCTCCTCGGGTGTCGGGGTCATGCCGCACCACCCGTCGTCCACTCCGCCGCAAAGGCAAGGGCTGCGGTGGCGTCGCGGCCCCAACCGTCGGCGCCGGAGTAGGCGCAGACCTGCTGGTCCACCGGCGAGCCACCGATCATGATCTTGACTTGGTCGCGCAGGCCCGCGGCGGCGATGCCCTCGACGGTGTCCTTCATCGAGTCGAAGGCGAGGGTGAGCAGGCCGGAGAGGGCGACGACCGCCGGCGACTTCTCCTTGACGGCGGCAACGAAGGTCTCGACGGGCACGTCGATGCCCAGGTCGTGGACGTCGTAGCCGGAGACCTCGAGCATCATCACGACGACGTCTTTGCCGATGTCGTGGATGTCGCCGTGGACGGTGCCGACGACGACCGTGCCGCGCTTCTCCGCCGCGTCATCCGCTGTCAGGCGCGGCTTCAGCTCGGCGGCGATGCCCTTCATGATCTCGCCGCCCATGATGAGCTCGGGGATGAAGACCTCCTCGCAGGCGAACCTGTCGCCGAGGGTGGTCATCGCCGAGCGAGCGTCGTCGAGGACCGCCTCCGGGGCTTCGCCCGCGTCCAGGCGGTCCTTCACGATCTTGAGTGCGCCGTCCTCGTCCATGGCGAGGATGGCGTCGGCGAGCTCGTTGGACATGTGCGCTCCTTCGGGGTCGAAGTCATCGGATCGGCGGAGGCGGGGCGGCCCGGGAGGCGGTGAAGGGCCGCCCCGCTCCGTTGGGGGACCTGGTCAGCTGCCGGCCTCGTAGCCCTCCGGCAGCGTCGGGTACATGCGGTCGCCGATGTCGTTCGGGTCGAACGCTTCCTTGATCTGGCGCTGGTAGTGGAACGCCTGCGGCTGCTTGGCGTGCGCGAGCGCGTCCCAGATCTGCTCGTCGGTCCAGCCGATCTGCAGGTAGAGGAACTCTTTGCCCGGGGGGTAGCTGATGGAGGCGGCGTCCTTGACAGCGTCCTCCATGTGCATGATGCCGGCCACCGTGGACTCGTAGTCGTCCGGGTCGTAGCTGACGAACTGCTCGAGGCCGGTGGCGCCGCCCAACGGAATGCCGGAGCCGGAGCCCATCATCGCGTCGCCGCCGCACTGCACGAGCTTGCCGGCGGCGGCGTCCCGCTCGAGGCCCGCGGCGGCCGTCGGGACGTAGCCCTTGACCCAGTCCGGCGTGCCGAACTGCATCCAGCTGCCGATGTAGCCGCCGGCCCAGACGAAGTTGATGTGCTTGTGGCCGAGCCGCTGCAGGTACACGTTGGTGAACTCGGCCATGTCCTGCTCGCAGAACCGCTCGACCTTCCAGCCGCCGACCTCGTCAAGGATCGCTTCCAGGATCTTGTCCTGCAACTCGATGTCGTCCCTGGAGCGCCCGGCGAGGATGAGCTGGAAGCTGATGCGCAGCTCCTCCGTGAGCTCGGCGATCTTCGGGTCGGCGACGAACTCGGGCACGTCCGACAGCGTCTTGGACGCGTCGTTGTGCATGAGCCAGAAGGCGGGGGAGAGGTCGGCGCCGGCCAGGTTGAACTGGCGGTGAAAGATGTAGCCGATCTCGTTGTCGTAGATCTTGTAGTAGATCTCGGCCCAGGCGTCCCAGTCGGCGACGGCGAGCGTGTAGACGCGCAGGTTCTCGTGCACGGGCAGACGGTACGCGGGCAGCGTACCCTCGACGTTCCACTCGGTCTGGCCGAAGTGCGGGGCGAGCTTGACCGCACACTTCGTGTAGACGCCAAGGCCGCCGCGGCTGCCGAGCGTGCCCCGGCAGATGCCGCGCACGGACGGGCCGGGGCCCTCGCTGCAGAACCAGCCGTCGCCGGAGCCGAGCGAGCCGGTGCGGATGATCTCGCCCTCGGGCGTTACCCACTCCATGCCGAGCACGTTCTCGGCGTTGCCGCCCATGTAGTACGTGTCGGGGCCGGCTCCGTGGTAGGCACAGGCGCTGGCGACGATCGAGCTGGAGCAGCCGACGCCGGGGATGTTGAGGTTGAGGCCCAGGGGGAGGATCTCTGCCTGCAGCTGGGCCGCGATCACGTAGGGCTCGACGACGGCGTACATGTTCTGCTCGTCGATCTCGACGATGGCGTCCATGCGCCGCATGTCGAGCTGGAGCGTCGCGTCCTCGTCCTTGATGGGACCGGACCAGTGATACCAGCCGGTCCCGTGCGGCTTCACCTTGAGGCCGTACTTGTTGGCAAGACGGACGATCGCCTGGACCTCCTCGGTCGAGCCCGGCAGCACGACGGCGGCCGGACGCGGCATGTAGTGACTCTGGTCCGGGCGCACGAGCTCCGCCAGCCACTGGAAGGCGTAGGTGTCGAGCACGGCGGCGTCACGCGAGACGTTGGCGGCGCCGACGATGTCCTCGAGCGCGCGATAGGCCTCCTCGGAGAGCTGGGCCGACTGCGTAGCCATCGCGGCCGGCGTCGTGGGCTTGGCGTAGCTCGGGTTCATGACGCCTCCTCTCTCAGGCCGGTCGACAGCGCGACGAGCTCCAGCACGTCGTGCACTTGCATGCCGGCCGCCGGGCCGCCCGACGCAGCATCGGCGGCCACCGCCTCCGCGAAGTTCAGCTCGCAGCGCGAGCAGGCGGAGACGAGCGCCTCGGCGCCAGTGGAGGCCGCCTCCTCGACGCGCTCGGCCGCCGTCGCCGCGGAGTACTCGGGAAACGCCTCGCGGCAGGCGCCGCCGGCGCCGCAGCACCAGGTTGCCTCGCGGCTGCGCTCCATCTCGACGAGCTCGACGCCGGGGATGGCGGCGAGCAGGTCGCGCGGCGCGGCGTAGACCCCGTTCGCGCCGTTGTGCCGCGGCCGCGGCGGGTCGTACACCACGGCCTGGCCGTAGATCTTCTTCTCGACGCCCTCCCAGACCTGGTAGGGCTCGCCCTGCCGCCCGAGATTGCACGGATCGTGGTAGGTGACCGTCAGAGGGACGGGCGTAGTGAGCTCGAGGCGCCCGTCCTTGACCAGCCGGTCGGTGAGCTCGACGGTGTGCAGTATCTCCGGGAGATCGGCGGGCGCGCCGTCGAGGCCGGGGTAGACGCGCGTGAAGGTGTGGCGACAGTCGGCGCACGGCGTGACGACGGTCTTGACGCCGGCGTCCGCCCACTGCTTCAGCATCCTCGCCCCGGCCTCCGCGGCCTCGTCGCGATAGCCCATCTTGTCGGCGAGGCCTCCGCAGCAGCCGTTCTCGAACAAGCCGACGGTGAGGCCGGCGAGCTGGAGCAAGCGGACCTGCGTGCGCACCGTCTCACGCAGGCTCTCCTCCAGCGAGTACTTGCAGCCCGCGTAGAACACGACGTCGACGGGCTCGACGGCCGGGTCCTTGAGGCCGAGCCCTTCAGCCCACGCATTCCGGTCGGCAGGGGTCTTCGGACCCTTGCCGGCGAGGGCCGCCCGCTTCCGCTCGATGAGCGGGCGGTACGACTCGGGCACGCGGTCCATCTCGACGAGGTGGGCGCGGAGCTCGCGCAGCGCGAGGATCGGCTCCATGTCGTAGCGGCACATCTTGCAGGCCACGTCGCAGTTGCCGCAGAGCTGGCACTTGAAGGCGACGTCGACGACCTGGTCTGTGACCTCGCTGCGTGCGTCCATCAGGCTGAGGGCGGTGACGAGCTTTCCGCCGGCCGAGTAGGCGTGGAACTTGCCGGCCTCGATCGATGGGCAGCCCTTGGCGAACTGGTGACTCTTCACCAGGTCGAACGGGATCCACTTGCAGTAGCTGCAGCGCGTGCAGCGCATCGCGTCGGCACGGTAGTCGGTGAGGGCCATCAGACCTCCTTTCCGACGAGGGCCGCGGGAGCCTTGGGTGCTCCGAAGCAGAGTTTGCCGGGGTTGAGGATGCCGGCCGGGTCGAAGATCGCCTTGACCTTGCGCAATGCATCGCGCGCGGCGGCGTCGCGGTTGTAGACGGGCTGCGCCCAAGAGCCGTAGGGGCGACTGAAGTAGGCCCCTGCAGCCATGAGGTTGGCGGCCAGGTCGTCGGCTAGGTCCTTCATGTCCTCCCGGATCCCGGCGACCGAGGCGTCGAACGGCAGGCTGAACTCGACGTGATGCGTCACGCCCTGGTGCTGCGGTTGGATGTACACCCCGACGTCCTGCGCGGCATAGCCGTGGCCGTCGGCGACGATGTGCGCGATCTCGACAAAGGCGGGCGCCTCCTCGAGCGTGGAGACGAAGAACACGTCTGCGCAGGCGCCCTCGGCAGCCAGCTTCCACGGCGTCTCGCAGCAGCCGACCAGGGCCGCCGAGATCTCGCCGGTCGACGTGCCGGCGATGGACGGCCGCAGCGTCAGGCCGTACTCGCCGGCCAGCGCCGTGACATCCTTCTTCTGGACCGCGACCCGCTCGGCGGCGTAGTGCTCGCGGCCACCGAGGCCGAGTACGAGCGCCCAGGTCGGCAGCTCGTCGGGATGCAGCGCGGCTCCGGACGCAGCCAGCAGCCGCGCCAGGTACGCGTCGTTGACGATGAGGGCTTCGTCGCCGAGCCGAACGCGGTCGAGCCGATAGGTGAAGTCGACCAGCTCCCCGAGTTCGGCTGCGGTGGCGAACAGGAACTCGTGTGCGGCGGGCAGCAGTTCGCACTTCACCGCCGCCCAGGTCACCACGCCCATCGTGCCCTGCGCGCCGGTGAGCAGGCGGAAGAAATCGGTCTGCGCAGGGCCCTTGGGGTCGGCCTGTACGCCGCCGGCCTGCCACTGCGCCTCGAGCGATTCAGGCCCAGTGCCGGCCTCGCCGGTGAACATGGTCTCGCCGCTTCCCCAGACCACGCCGCAGCTGCGCAGCGGCTCCGGCAGGTGGAAGTTGTAGCGCGGGATCAGCGTTGGCTGCCGCTCGAGCAGGCTCGCGACCACCGACTTGTTCGCACGCGGCAGCAGCGGCGGCGTGACGCGCATGCCTTCCTCGGCCAGAGCGGCCTGCAGCTGCGGATACGTCACGCCCGGCTCGATGACGGCCATGCGGTTGCGCCGGTCGATGCGCAGTATCTTGTTCAGCCGACGCAGATCGAGCACGACGGCGCCGGGGACGCTCGGCACGGTGTCGCCATGGAAGTGCGGCCCTCCAGAGCTGACGGGCACCAGCGGCGTGGCCGTCTCGTTGGCCCGGGCCACGACCCGCTGGACCTCTTCGGCGGAGCCGGGCCGGACGACCGCCCACGGCGTCAGGCGCGGCACAAAGCTCTCGTCTTGCGCGTACTCTTCGAGGCTCGCCGGGTCGGCCGCGACGTTGTCGCGGCCGACGAGCGCGGCGAGCCCATCGATCAGATTCGTCATTCCCATCAGTCCTCGAAGATGGGCCGGTCGCCGAACTCGGCGTACACGGCCGGCAGCATGACCTTGAAATTGGCGTACTCGTGCGCGTTGTGCACGGCGAGTCCCTTGACGGCCTCCTCGGGCACAGCCTCTCCAGGCGGGATCGTGCAGTCGGCCTTGCCGTTCTGCAGGCGGTAGCCCATCCAGAAGCGCGTGCGCCACTCGATGCCGCCCTCGACGTCGCGGATGAAATGCACCATGAAGGCGCATCCGCGAGGCGCATCGGGGTCGTGCAACACCAGCTCGTCACCGTAGCCGCCGATCACCGTCGCCACGTTGGGCTGGTGGAAACGGTCCATGTCGAAGCCCATCTCCGCCGGGCTCTTGAAGTGGATGTCGATGAGCTCCGGGCCCACGCCGACATCCTCCACCGCGTGATGCGTCGCGCCCCAGATGGTGTCCTCGGGGATGCGGCTCTTGGGGTCGAGGATGATCCGCCGCCGCTCGGGGCTGATGTAGTGGCCGATGTGGCTCGGCTTGTACCAGATCTTGTAGCGCTGGTCGTTCAGCGTGAACCAGGTGAACCACCACTCGACCATCCTGGCGGTGACGCCGGGCATCGTCGTCATGTTGGCGATGAACCCGGCGCCGTTGGGCATGATGCACCAGCCGATCTCGACGTCGAGGTAGCCCGGGTCAAGCAGATCGCTGATCATCTCCGGCCAGATGATCTTGTCAGGGTCGCACTGCCCTTCGAACGCGGCCAGGACCTCGGGCTCCGGCGGGTTGAGGTCCTTGTAGAAGTACTTCGCGTACGGCCGTGCCTTCTCCACGTCGGAGAGGTCGCCGGTCTCCCACACGGCGATCTTCTCCTCCACGGTCGGGTCCTTGTACGCGTGGTCGAGCTTGACCTTGATGGTCGGCATGTCGGTCGCCTCCTCAAGCGCGGCGGCGCGCCGCGTCAGCGTTCCTTGTGGTGGATCGGGATCTCCTTGACGTACAGGTAGAACGAGCGCGACCAGTCCACCCACGGCTTGGCGAACTTCATGAGCTCGTCGTTGTACTGGCGGAAGGCGCCGTAGTAGTCGGACGTGTCGAACCAGTAGCTGGCGACGCCGTCGTAGATGGGGATCTCGCCGGCGCCGAAGTGGCCCTTGACGTTGTCGCTCTGGTCCAGGCGGTGGCTCTGGACGATGCGGCGCACGTTCTCCTTGAAGAAGGGCGAAGCCTCCATCGCCGCCTCGTGCGCCTCGTTCCAGTAGTCGTAGTAGTCCTCGCGGTACACGCCGTCGGCGCGCATGAGGAACTGCATCACCTTGCCGGCGCCGACGCCTGGCGCGAGTTCGTAGCCGGGATTGAACGGGTCGATGGGGTTGGGCACCGGCTTCTCGCACTCCTCGGTGATCATGAAGATGGTGTGCCGCTCGTCGGCGAAGAACTTGCCGTCCGACGCCACCCACTCCTTGACGTCCGGGTGCTCGAAGGTGGCGAAGAGGTTGGGGAAGCTGGTGAACGAGAGCTCCACCGCGGCGTCGCGGTCGGAGAGCTGGTGGTGCGTGTCTTCGGCGGTCGTGCCGAACGCGCCGTCGACTACGTGGTTCTGGATGTACCAGCCCATCTCTTCACGCGCGAACTTGTGGGAGATGGTGCCGTGCACGAACTGCAGGTAGCGGAAGTAGTCTGCCCGCGTGAGCCCGGGCCTCCGGCGCGAGCAGGCGATCACTTTGGGCACGTCAGGCCTCCTTGTCGAGCGGCGCGAGGCGCCGCCGCGGGTGGTACGGCGCGGCGCTCACAGCGCCGGGTCCGTGTCCTTGAACTCGGCCCAGATCTCGGGCAGCAGCGACTTGAGGTTGCAGTACTCCTTGATGTTGTGGTCGGCGAGGCCGAACGGCACCTCGGCCGGCACGAATTCGCCCGGCGGGATCGAGAGTACGGGTTTGCCGTCGATGAGCTTGTAGCCCATCCAGAATCGGGAACGGAACTCGATGCCGTCGTCGTCCGGAAGCTCGCGGATGAAGTGGCACATGATAGCGGGTGCCCGGATGTCGCTCGGCTTGGCGTCCTGCCCCTGGTCGAAGCCGAAACCGCCGTACACGGCGGCGACGTTCGGGGCGTGGAAGCGGCTCATGTCGAAGCCGAGCTCCTCGGGGGCGCAGAAGCTGATGTAGATGTCTTCCGCGCCCGTCCCAATGTCCTCGACCACGTGGTCGGTGCGGCCGTAGATCTTGTCCTTGGCCGGAAAGTGCGGGTCGCTCAGTCTGGCGCGCGACTTCTTGCTGATCGAGATGCCGTAGTGACCCGGCGGGTACCAGAGGCCGTAGCGCACGCTGGCCATGGAGTGCCACCAGAACCACCAGTCCAGCATCTCGACGGTGACGCCGGGCATCGTGTTGTGCACGGCCAGGTAGCCGCTGCCGTTGGGCATGATGCACCACCCGGTCTCGACCTCCTGATAGCCCGGGTCAAGCAGGTCGCTGATGCGCTCCGGCGGCAGGGCCACGGCAGGGTCGATGGGTGCGTCCGGCTGGATCAGGGCGATCATGTCCGCATCCGGCTGCGTGACCGGCCGGTGGTAGTACTTGGCGTAGGGCTTCGCCTCTTCCTCGGGCGTGAGCTGGCGCACGGCCATCAGGAGAACCTCCGGCGGATGGGGAGCAGTGCCTTGGCGTTCACGGGCGGTAGTAGCGGGTGTCGCGGAGGAACTCGTCGGCGGGACGCTCCAGCAGGAACGTGCTGACGAAGTCGACGCCCGGCTTGAAGAACGGATACGTGCGATGGCCGTCCTTGTAGAAGTCGTCCGTCGCCCACTCGGGGGGCGTGTACTCCGGAGGCTCCTCGAGGACAGCCTTGCGCCAGGCGCTGAAGTTTGGGTACCAGAGCTCCACGACGCGGTCCCACTGGACCATCATCATGTCCTGCGGCGGCGTGGCATCGGGGTGCCACATGCCGGGGAGCGGGATCGCCGCCTGCTCGCACTTGTAGCTGAAGAAGCGCCTGAGCCCTGGCTGCTTGCACACCTCCGGGGCGTGGACGTTGACGAACCAGTCCTCACCGTCCCTGAGCCGGACGCCGAGCGGGTAGCGGAAGAGGATGTACCAGCGGATGCTGGGGCCGTCCGTGGAGAATCCGTCCCAGCCGAAGAAGTCGTCGTCCGGCTGCGGTTTGACCGTACAGGTGGCGACCGGGTTCCAGACCGGGGCCGGCGTGAAGCAGTAGGCGCCTTTGGCCCCGGCCTCCGGCATCTCCCGCCAGAAGGTCTCGGTGACGCGCCAGTTGTAGAACCCGAACTCGCGCGCGTCCTCCGGCGCGTCCAGCGCCACGTAGCTCTCGTGGCGCTGCAGGAACGGACCGTAGCGGCGCGAGATCTCCGACGAGTGCGCCTCGTAGTACCAGCGCTCCATCTCGGCGATGTCGTCGATGGGCAGGTCCATCATCACGATGCTCTTGAGCACAGTCCCTCCTCAGGCGTAGGTGCCACCGAGCTCCGCGTAGACCAGGGGCAGCAGCGACTTGAGCCGCGTGTACTCGTAGATGTTGTGGTTGGCGAGGCCGTACACCGCACCCTCGGGTATGCGGACACCCGGCGGAAGCATGCAGACCGGGTGGCCGTTCATGATCGTGTAGCCCATCCAGAAACGCGTGCGCCACTCGACGCCACCGTCGATCTCGCGGATGAAGTGGACCATGATGGCCGGCGCGGCGGGGATCTCCGGCGGCTGATGCTCGCTCAGGCTGAAGCCGAAGCCGCCGACGAACGTGCCCACATTCGGCTTGTGCCAGCGGCTCATGTCGAAGCCCATCTGCTCCGGCGTGAGGAAGTGGATGTCGATGAACTCGGTGCCCATGCCAGTGTCTTCGGTGACGTGGTGGACCACCTTCTCGCACTTGTCACGCACGGGGACATCCGGGTCGAGCAGCCGGGGCTGCGCCCACTCGTCCACGTGGACGCCCAGGTGGAAGGGCGGGTACCAGATGCGGTAGCGCAGACCCTCGATGGGGTGCCACGCGAACCACCAGTCGACCATGTCGGTGGTGACGCCGGGCATCTCGTGGCGCATGGCGATGTAGCCGGCGCCGTTGTCCATCATGCCCCAGCCGACTTCGGTCTCGAAGTTGCCGGGGTCGAGCAGCTTGTTGAGGTCCTCCGGCATGAGCATCTGCTCACGGAGGACCTGGCGATCGCGCGCCATCAGCGCCACCGTCGCCGGATCCGGCCCGGGGAACTCCATCGTGTAGAACTTGGCGTAGGGCTTGGCCTGCTCGTCAGGGGTGAGGGGACGAGGCTGGCGCTCCATCGTGGCGGCCATCGGATCAGCTCCTCTCGGGGGCAGCCGGCTGGAACTTGTAGTCGGCGACGGGGACGTCCTCGGTCCAGATGCGCATCGCCTCGCCGTCCGGCTCCGCACAGACCCACTTGAGCCACCCGGCGTCGTCACGCTCGGGGTAGTCCTCGCGGATGAACCAGCCGCGCGACTCCTTGCGCGTGAGCGCCGTGCGGTAGAACAGCTCGGCGCTCAGCGTCATGTTGCGCGCGTCGTGGGCGGCCACCAGGTAGTGGGGGTCGGTCGCCGCGACCTGCGGCAGGCGCTCCTTGACGTCGAGCACCATGCCGAGCGCCTCGGTCATGCGCTCTTCGCGCTTGTAGATCGAGTAGCCGACCGGGTTCACGGCGTCCTGGACGCTGCGAACGAGATCCATCGCGGGGACTCCGTCCGCGCGCTCGAGCGGAGCGAGCGCGTCGCGGACGAGCGCCTCGGCCTGCGCGACATCGACCTTGGGCCTCGCGGCGACGGGGACCGCGGAAGCCGCCGCCTCGCCGGCGCGGATGCCCATCCAGGTGGCGCCGTAGAGCCCCGCCCCGCGCATGCGCCCCGGCGAGGCCGGCACGGCGCCCGGCAGCCCGGAGCCGTTGTAGCAGGCGTTGCCGCAGGCGAAGAGACCCGGCACCGTGGTCGCCATCTGATGGTCCACCTTAATCGGCGAGAGCTCGCCAAGCACGGCCGGAAACACCTCGAGGAAGGCGCCCGGCGCGTCGGCGGCGCGCACCCGGCTGATGAGCGTCGTCCAGAACTTCACGGCGACGGGGCGGTCCCACACGGTGCCGCCCTCCACGTCCTCCGTGGTGTTGGCGAGCATCCAGTTCTCAGGATGGAAGGTCACAAGTGGCCCGTTGCCGGCCATCATCTGCTGGTACCAGACGGCGCTGGTCATCCCGCAGACATCGGCCTCGACCTCGCCGCGGAACCGCGGCGAGAGCTTCTCGTGCCAAGCGTTGTAGAGGGCGTCCTCGGAGCCGATGAGGGGTTCCTTGCCACGCTTGCCGGCGAGTTGCGCGAACGGGCCCCACTCCGCGTTGCGCATCTGCGCACCGGCGCGCCAGGCCATGCCCAGCCCGTCGCCGCGCTGGCAGCTCCACATGCCCATGATCCGGTAGCTCTGGCCGCCGGTGGCGATTATCGCCGCCGGAGCCTTGACCAGGATGGGCGAGCCGTCGAGGAGGCTGAAGCCGACGGCGCCGGCGACGCGACCGCCGTCGGTCAGCAGGTCGGTCAGCGACGTCTTGTCGATGAAGCGCACCCCCAGCTTGCGGGCCGTACGCTTGAGCACCCAGGTGAGGTCGAGATCCGCGCCGGTGAGACTCCAAGGAAGGAAGGGCTTGAAGCGCTTGTGGATGAACTGGCCGTCCTCACGCCGCTGGAACTTGCCGGTCCAGCCGTCCATCCGCTCGAGCGTCTCGCGGCTCTCGCGGCCGAAGTCGGCGAGCAGCTCCTGGTCCTCGATATAGTGGCCGATATGGTCGCAGTGGAACTGTACGAAGCGGTCCACGTCGTCCTCAGGCGCCAGGTACCACCAGATGCCAGCGCCCTTGTTGGCCTGGCCGGCCCAGCCGGAGGTCGCCTTCTCCACGACCAGCACGTCCGCGTCGGTGTTCTTCTCCTTGGCGGCCACGGCGGCGGCGAGGCCGCCGATGCCGCCGCCGATGACGAGCACATCGGCGGACTCGACCCGGCCGAGGTCCTCCAGGGCCGTCATCGCTTGCCTCCCACCGTGTACGGGAAGCCGCGCTCGATGACCGGCGGGAAGTCCATGTCCCAGTCGGCGACGACCTTGATCGCCTCGTCCTTGCAGTTGATCTCGCAGACGTTGCAGCGGACGCAATCCTCCGGATACGCGACGATCGGGCGCTTGCCCTCGGCGTCCCAGCGGATCACGTCCGCGAAGCAGGCCAGGTAGCAGATCTTGCAGCCGCTACAGGCGTCGAAGTCGATCACAACGGCGTTCATCCCGGACCCGACCTCCCTCGCTCGAGCGCCTCACTCGGGGGCTCCCTCGAGCGGTCGACGTTCGCTTCACTATAGGACTTGGACAGTCAAACCAAAATCCTAGAGTCGAACCGCAGCTCTGTCAATCGATTGGCGCACACACGCTCAGGACGCGGCGAGAGACGAAGGGCTCCGGGAGGGTGCGTGGCACCCTCCCGGAGCCCGAAGCGCAGCCTTGCTCTCAGTTGACGGCTGCGTCGCCCTGAAGGACGTACTCGCCGTTCGTGATCTGGAACAACCACATCTGGCCGTGGATGCCCACATGATCGGTAGCGGAGTAGCTGTACATGCCGGAGAAGCCCGGGAAGTCCGTGATCGACTCGAAGGCGTCTCGCACGGCGGCTTTGTCAGTGCTGCCGGCCATCTTCACGGCCTCGGCCATCAGGTTGACCGCGTCGGCGGCCCAGCCGGCGAAGGTGTCCGGCGGGGCCCCGGTCTCAGCCACGACGGCCTCGTACATTCCGGCGACCATCGGCTTGGCGGGGTAGCTGTCCGGAAGCTGAGGCCCGGCCGTGACGGCGGTTGAGAGCAGGTACATGCCGTCGACGTTCTTCGTACCTTGGGCGAAGAGCGGGATGGCCGACGCGAGCGGGGGACCACCGATGACCGGGATGTCCAGCCCGGCGCCCTTGAGGGCCTTCATGAACGCATCCGCCTGCGGCGCGGTCACCATCAGGCAGAGCGCGTCTGCGTTGGCGTTGTCACAGGCTGCAACGACCTTGGACGCGACACCGCTGAAGTCCGTCTGGTCGAGCGGCCACTGATCCTTGAGCCTGGTGAACGTGATGCCCGCGCCGGGGGCCATCTCGTCGACGTAGTCGAGCGTCTCCTGCTGGATGGTGAGGACGTCGGCGGCCCCGACCACGTTCTTCCAGCCCATGTCGGCGAAGACCTTGACCAGCGCGTCTGCGTTGTCCTTGGCGCCCTGGGCGTTGGCGAAGGTCCACTTGAACGCCTCGGTCTCCTTCCCCTTCTGGGGAGAGTAGGAGAGAACGCCCGGCATACCGGCCTTCTCCTCGATACCGCGCGCGACCGGGGCGATGAAGTCGACCCACGGCTGGAGGATGAAGTCCACCTTGTCCTGCTGGATCAGCTGGGTGACCGCCGCGGACGCCTTGGCCACGTCCGACCCGTCGTCCTTGCTGATGAGCTCGATCATGATCTTGCCGTCGATGCCGCCGGCGCCGTTGATCTGGCCGACGGCGCCCTCGGTCGACCCGACGATGGACGCGTTGGGCGCCGCGCTCACGCCGGTCGCCGAGTTGACAAAGCCCACCTTAATGCTTGTGGCACCGTCGGCCGCCGGCGATGCCGAACTGTCCGACCCGTCGTCCGAGCTGCCGCAACCGCCGAGCACGATCGCCGCCCCGACCAGCACGGTCAGCGCCACGAGCGCCACCGCCATCCATTTGCGCTTACTCATCGCTCCCCCTTTTGTTGCTTCCTTGCTCACTGACAGAAACTGAGGGTCAGGCCTGACCCAGGTAGCACTCCCTCACGCGCTCGTCCTGGCGCAGATCGGAGGTGAGACCCGTGAGGGCCACCGACCCGGTCTGCAGCACGACGGCACGATCGGCCACTGAAAACGCCATCTCCGCGTTCTGCTCCACCATCAGCATGGTGAGGCCGTCATCGTTCAGGGACTTGAGCGCCTCGAAGATCCGCTCCACAGCCAGCGGCGCGAGCCCCATGGACGGCTCATCGAGCAAGAGCAGATCGGGCTTTCCCATCAGCGCCCTCCCGATCGCGACCATCTGTTGCTCGCCGCCGGAGAGCGTCCCCGCAGACTGCGCGCGACGCTCCGCCAGCGCCGGGAACAGCTCGTATACGTAGGCGAGGTCGTCGGGAACACCTTCTCGCGAGCGGCGACCGGAGCTACCGAGCAGCAGGTTGTCCTCCACGGAGAGCGACGGGAAGAGCCGCCGCCCCTCGGGTACCTGGCAGACGCCGCGGCCGACGATCTTCGAGGGAGCGAGCTTGGTGATGGTCGCTCCCGAGTAGATGATGGAACCGGCGCTAGAGCGCAGCACGCCGGAGATGGTGTGGAGCAGCGTGGTCTTGCCGGCACCGTTGGCGCCGAGGACGGCGACGATCTCACCCTTGGACACATCCAGCGACACATCGCGAAGCGCGTGGATGGCGCCGTAGCGCGTCGACAGGTCCCGGACCTCCAGAAGGCTCTCGGCGACGGGCGCCTCGGACGTCGCCGTGACGGCGGCCTGCGTCGCGCTGAGGTCGCCGCACTCGTCGCCGGCGCCTTCGTGGCCCACGCCGAGGTACGCATCGATGACGGACGGGTCGTTCTTCACGTCGGCCGGCACCCCGGACGCGATCAGCTTGCCGTAGTCGAGGACCGTGACCCAGTCGCACAGGCCCATCACGAGTTCGATGTCGTGCTCGACCAGGAGGACGGTCACGCCGGCGTCGCGGATGCGGCGGATGCGGTCGACGAGGTACTCGCGCTCGGCGGCGTTCATGCCGGCGGCCGGCTCGTCGAGCAGGAGCAGACGTGGCTCCGACGCCAGCGCCCGGGCGATCTCGACCAGCCTCTGCTGTCCGTAGGGAAGACTCGCTGCGGGCTGATGAGCGAACGCGTCGAGGCCGACGAGCCGCAGCGCGTCCAGGGCACGGGCCCGGGATGCCTTCTCCTCCCGACGCTGCTTCGGGAGGCCGAGGCCTCCCGCGATCAGACCCGCCTTTTCGTGCCGGTGACACCCGACGAGGACGTTCTCGAGGACGTCCATGTTCTCGAAGATGCGCAGGTTCTGAAAGGTGCGGGCCATGCCCAGTCGAGCGCTGTCCGCCGGCGACAGGCGAGTGATGTCCTCACCGCCGAGCCAGACCTGCCCGCCCGAGGCGCGCTGCAGCCTGCTGACGACGTTGAACAACGTCGTTTTGCCGGCGCCGTTCGGCCCGATGAGGGCGACGATCTGGCCCGCGCTCACCTCGAGGGAGACCTCGTTGACAGCCCGCAGCCCGCCGAAGTCGACGGAGACGTCGCGGATCTTGAGCAGCTCTTCTCCCTCGGTCCCCGACGCATCCCGGAGGTCGTCGAACAGGGCGCCCGGCGCGCCGGCGTCGAGGGCGGGGCTGACGTGCTCGGGCACGTAGCCCGGCAGCGACATCTGCGTCGCGCACGCTTCAGTGGAGCCGTCTGCTTCCGCCTCCGCGGCGCACTCGAGCGTCTCGGCGCGGCTCTGCGGCCTGAATGCGTTCTTCACGCTGACCAGGCGCCGCTTCGTGAACAGACCGGTGATACCCATGGGCAGGAACAGGAGCAGGAGGATCATGATCGCCGCGTAGATGACCCCACTCCACTGCTGGGTGCCCGAGAGTGAGTTGGAGAGCCACGTCATCAGCACCGCGCCGACCAGCCCGCCCCAGATGGACCCGCCACCGCCGATCAGCATCATGATGATGGGCAGGATAGCCGCCCCGAACGCAAACGCCCCAGGCGTGATCGCCGCCAGCGTGAAGGCGTACAGCGCGCCGGCGATGGCGCAGAAGATGGCGCTGGCGACGAACGCGACGAGCTTCCAGTTCGCGGTGCGCACGCCAAGGGTCTGGGCCGCGATCTCGCTCGTCGCCACCGCACGCAGGGCGCGCCCCACGCGCATGCCGAGAGCGCGCTCCGTGAACAGCAGGATGAGCAAGGCTACGATCCACACGACGTAGTACTGGCGCATGTACGTGTCCACCTTGAACCCGAAGAGGTCGAGCGGTGGCACCGGCGCGAGTCCGAGAGTCCCACCGGTCACGCCGCGCGCCTCGACGATGAGGGCGCTGAAGATGATGCCGAGGCCGATCGTCGCCAGCGCCAGGTAGAAGTAACGAAGGCGAAGGACGGGGCGGCCGACGACGACCGCGATCACACCGGCGAGCGCCGCGCCGGCCAGTAGCGCCACGAACGTGGGAACGTTGTACTTCATCGACAGGATCGCCGCCGTATAGGCGCCGACCCCGTAGAAGGCGGCGTGACCGAATGAGAGTTGACCGGCCTGCGCGATGATGAGGTAGACGCTGACCACGACCATCAGCGACAGGCCGGCGAAGGTCATCCAGCTGAGCGTGTAGAGGTCGCTGTAGAAGAACGGCCACACAGCCAGCACCGCGATGACGGCGAGCTTCGCGACAAGCGCTGCAGACACGAAGCGGTTCTCCCGTCGCGGCGGAGCCTGAGCTGCGGGCTGCTCGACACGGGCGCTCATCCATCGGCCTCCGCGGCCCCCGTGCCCAGAATACCCGAGGGCCTGAAGTACAGGATGATGATGAGGAGCACGTAGGCGACGGCGCTGCGGTAGCCGCCGGGCAGGATACCGGACGCCAGCGACTCGGCGATCCCCACCGTCAGCCCTCCGACGATGGCCCCGCTGCTCTTGCCCCAGCCGCCGACGATGGCGGCGATGAACCCGGCCAGCCCGAGGACGCCACCCGACGCGTAGCTCATCGCGCTGATCGAGCCCACGCAGATGCCACCGATGGCGCCGATGGCCGCGCTGATCGCGAACGCCAGCACGACCATCCTCGTGGTCGAGATACCGGAGAGGCTGGCCGAAAGCGGGTCGCTGGCCGTCGCCGTCATCTGCTTGCCCACCCGAGTGCGATTCGACAGCAGGTAGAGACCCAGGAACAGAAGGAGCGCGACCCCGATGACCCAGATGCTCTGCACCTCGAAGGTGAGCCTCCAGAGGTGGAGCGTACGATCGCCGGGGAATGCCGGGATCCCGAGACCATAGCCGCCCCACTTGACCAAGGCCAGGTTCTCGAGCAAAAGGCTGACGCCGATGGTCACGAGGATCATCGAGACGAGCGAGACTTTCATGATGGGTGCGATGACGAGGAAGTACATCGCCACCGCGATCGCCACGACGCTGATGACGGACAGGATACCGGCCAGCCAGAACGGCAGACCGCGCTCGGTCAGCAGCGAGTAGGTGATCAATGCACCGAGCATGACGAACGAGCCCTGGGCGAAGTTCACGACTCGAGAAGTGCGGTAGATGGTCACGTAGCCGAGTCCCACGAGTGCGTAGATGGACCCGGCCACGATGCCCGAGATCACGAGCTGCAGCCACTGGCTGAGATTCATCCCGCCCCCCCAGGAAGGCAACGGCAGACACCGCGGCCGCTCCGTGCCACTATGGCACTATAGTACTGCGAATCGTGGTGTAGCATAGTAGAGTCAGCATCAGGTCCTGTCAACGCCGAGCTTGACGAGAGACGGGCGCGTGTGAATCCATGTCTGTCGTGACCAGTCGAAACGAAAGTGGCCCCGATGTGGAGATCCGATCGCTGACGATCTCCGAGCTCGAACGAGCCACCTCCACACCCCGGAGCACGATCTACTACTACGTCCGTGACGGCCTCCTCCCCGCGGCACAGAAGGCGGCGGCGAGCCGCGGAGTCTACAGCGACGTGCATGTGGAGATCCTTCGGGAGATCCGTCGGCTCAAGCACGAGGGGGTACCGCTCGAGAAGATCCGCAAGTGCGTTCGCCCGCTGGCGGAACGGCGACGGGCGGACGAGCCGGATCTCGTCGCCCTTCGCACCCAGCAGACGAGGGACGCCATCCTGCAGGCCGCGGCGCTGCAGTTCGCACGAAACGGGTACAAGCGCGTGCGCATCGGCGACATCATCCGGGAGGCGGGCGTGACGCCGCCGCTGTTCTACGCGCACTTCGCCACGAAGCGCCAGCTCTTCATCGAGTCGTTCAACGTGTTCGTGCACTGGATGAGCGCTCTCATCGAGCCTCCGCTGGCCGACGAGCCCGACCCGGCGGTCCACCTGATCATGCGCCTGTACGCGTACTGGGGCCTGCAGCGTCTGAGTCCGGACCTGCTCGGCCTGGCGCGCGCCGAGGCCCTGCAGGAGGACGCGGAGACGCGCGCCGCCGTGCAGGAGGCCCTCGGCCTCATCACCGGCGGTCCGACCCGCGACTTCGCGGCGCTCCGCCGCGGCCCGGGCACCCCGCCCGTTTCCGACGAGCTCATGGCCTACAGCATGTTCGGCGCGACCGAAGAAATCGTCATGCGCGCCTCCTGGGACGACACGTACTCCTGGCGCGACATCATGATCGCGCACCTCTTCACGTACCTCTCCGTGGAGGCGGCGTACACGGGCCGGAACGACGCCGGGGATCGGCTCAAGACGTACCTGCCGCTCATCGACCGGCTGGTCGAGGCGGGCCCGCCGGTGGCGGGGCCTCAGCCCTCCACGTAGGCGCCTCCGCGTCACGCGGACCCCTCCTCGCGGCGCTCCCATCCCGGCACGTTCCAGCCGCGATAGCCCTGGCGGTCGATCGCGGCCTCGAGACTGTCCGGATCGAGCACGGCAGGCCCCGGGCTGCTGTCGGCCCCGCGCGTGTAGTCGTAGATCACACGCTCCGTGACGACCATCGAGAACGACCCGTCGGCGTCGATCGGCGAATCCGGCCCGAGGACGGCGGCGCGCACGGAAGTGTCGCCGGTGAACCGCAGCAGATCGGGCAGGTCGCCGAACCAGAGCTCCTCGATGCCGGCGTAGCCGCCGACGCCTGCCAACTCGAACAGCGTGCCCGCGAAGTCGGATTTGTCGACCTCCGCGTGGAGGCTCTGCACCAGCCGGCCCGGGCGCGTCGCGCCGGCGGTGAGCAAAGCGCGGACATGCTGCTCGCCCCAAGCCCGCTCGAACTCGTCCGCCGACAGCTCGGGCCGACGCCTGACGACGTGCACCAGCTTGACTCCAGCAGCGGCGAATCCCGGCTGCTCGTCCCTGAGCGTCTCCCGCGCGTACTCGATGATGAAGTTGGAGTCGCCGAAGCTGTGCGGATGCATGCGCTGCATGTAGTCGGCCGAGCGGAACGGCACGAGGTTGTCCTCAGCCCTCTCGAGCCAGTGATCGGCGAAGTTGTCCCAGGCCATGGCGGACAGCGGGAACAGCAGGTCGCCCTCGGCCACCCCGCTGACGGTGAAGTGCTGCGCGTACCGGTGGAACGTGCGCATCACCGAGGGCGTCGTGATCATGAGGGCGACGTGGACGACTCCCCACTCGTAGAAGTACTTCTCCTGCGTATCGCCGGGCTTGCGCCGCGACACCAGCATGAACTTGATCACGGCGGCGCTTCCCGCGCTTGTCCCGCCTGGGCGATCACGGCTGGATCGGGTACCGGTCGAGCGGCACATCACGAAGCGATACCGCCATCTCACCGCCGTCGTCGCGCAGTTCGATCCACTTCAGGAAGTTCGCATCATCGGGCTCCGGGAAGTCCTCGCGCAGGTGCCAGCCGCGGGATTCCTCGCGGGCCAGGGACGCGCGGTAGAACATCTCGGCGCCCAGGACCATCGACTCGGCGACGTGGCACGCCGCCAGGTAGTGCGGGTCGGCGGCGGTCAGCGAAGGCACCTGCGCCTTGAGCGCCAGCACCGTGTCGAGGGCCTCGTTCATCCGGTCGGCATGCTTGTAGATGCTGTAGCCGACCGGTGCCATGACGTCCTGGACGGCGCGCACCATCTCGGGCGCCGCCATGCCGTTCCGCCCGAGCGGCGCGAAGACGCGAGCCTTGAGCGCCTCCGCCTGCGCCGCGTCCGGACGACCGGAGGCGGCCCGGGCCGCGGCGACCGCCGCCGGCGCGCAGCGCGCGCCGGAGAAGGTGGCGAAGCCGAGGCCCGAGCCGCGCATGCGGCCGGGGGGAGCCGGCACGGCGCCGGCGAGGCAGGTTCCCGCGTAGCAGGTATCGCCGATGGCGAACAGGCCGGGAACGGTCGTCGCCATCTGGTGGTCGACCTTGACCGGGGCGAGCTCGGCGTTGAGGCCCGGCATGACCGGCTGCATCGGACTGTGAACGGTGGAGGCAGCCATGGCCTTGCCGATGGTCAGCCCCCAGAACTTCATCGAGACCGGCCGGACCGCCAGCGCGTCCGCATGGAAGGCCGGCACGATCTCGTTGTTCACGTAGTTCTCGGCCATGTTGGCGCAGATGGGACCATTGCCGGCCTTCATCTCCCTCCACCACTCCACGACCTCCTTGGAATGGACGTCCGACTCGAGCGTCGGGCGCACGCGTTTGGAGATGTTCTCGCCCTTGTTGTTGTAGAGCACGTCCTCGGCGCCCTGGCAGACTTCTTTGGTGTCGGCGAAGACCCAGTTGATGAAGTTGCCGAACTCGGCGCCGCGCATCGCCGCTCCGGCGCGATAGGCGGCGGCGATGCCCTCGCCGCCGGCGCTTGCCCAGCGCGGCATGAGCTTGTAGCACTGGTTGCCGTTGGCGAGCACGACGGCGCGGGCCTGGGCGATGACGCACTCGCCGTCGATCATCCCGAAGCCGATGGCGCCGCAGACCTGATCGCCGTCCTTGAGCAGATCGACGATCTCGACGCGGTCTTCGATGCGCACGCCGAGCTTGCGGGCGTGCCTGGCCATGTTCAGCGTCAGGTCCTGGTCGAGCACCGCCATGCGCCACGGGTGCTCGGGCAGCCAGCGCACGTATTTGGGCTCTCCGGCGTCGTCGCGATAGATGTGGACGCCCCAGCTCTCGAGCTTCTCTAAATTGGACCGCGACTCCCTCACGAAGTCCATGAGGAGCTCCTGGTCCTCGAGGAAATCGCCGACGTTGTGCACGTGGAAGTCGAGGACATTCTCGAATCCATCGGCGGGGTCCATGAAGACGATGTTGCCGCCGCCCTTGTTGGCCTTGCCGCCCCAACCGGTGACGACCTTGTCGACGATGAGGACGTCGATGTCGGGGTCGGTCCCCTTGGCGGCGATAGCGCAGGCGAGGCCCGCCATGCCGCCGCCGACGATCAGGACGTCCGCCTGCAGGACCGTGCCGAGGCTCTCCAGGGTCGCCATCTCACACCACCTCCGGCCAGTACTTGCCAAGGTAGTCGGGCACGACCTTGATGCACTCCTCGGGGCATTCGAGCTCGCACTTGTTGCACTCGACGCAGTCTTCCGGGTACGCGACGATCGGCTTGTCCTCGCCGCCATCCCAGCGGAAGACGTCGACGAAGCAGGCCTCAAAGCAGGTCTGGCACCCGCTGCAGGCGTCGCGGTCGATCTGGATCGTGTTCATCGGCTCCCTTTCCGACCTTTTGGTCGTTGATCGAATCCGGGGATCGAAGGTGGCGGCATGGAAGCCACCTCGTCGATCAGGTGCGCGTACTTGCGCCGTAGTCCCTCGACGTCCAGCGTGCCGTCGTAGAGCGCGAGCACGGCGAGGAAGAGGGCGATGTTGTTCCACATGACGTCGCTGCGGGAGAAGCGCCCGTCCCAGGAGGCGCGCATGCGCATGGTCTGGAAGGCGCCGAACAGCCCGTAGGACATGAGCTCGTCGGAGAGCGGCGGGTCGTCAGGCCCCGGGCGAAGACGGGCCAGGTCGCGCTCTTGATTACCGAGGATGTGCTCGTGCGCCTTGCGCAGCTCGCGCGTCGTCTCGGGGTCGTCGTAGGCGGCCCGGCGCGCGAGGTAGAGCAGGTCCGGGTTGAGCGCCCGCAGACTGTAGTCGCCGAGCATGCGCCAGATGAGGTGGACGGCAGGGTCCGTCTCCGCCTCCACGCGCGGCTCGATGATGCTCATGGACGCGTCGAGGCAGGCGCGGTAGGAGGCGGCGAACAGGTCACGCTTCGTCGGGAAGTAGCTGTAGAGCACCTGCGGAGTGATTCCGAGCTCTGAGAGGATGTCGGCGATACGCGTCTGGCGATAGCCTTTGGCCGCGAACTCTCTCGCGGCGGTCTCGAGGATGGCGCGTCGCGTCGCTTCGCCCTGCCGTTTGACCAGATCCTCGCCGTTTCGACTGGCGGCGCTGATCTGAGGCTCCAGGCGTCTGCGGACGGTCTCCAGATCCAGACCCTCGCCCTTCAGCCGACGGATGTCGCGAAGCAGCTCGACGTGCACGTCGGTATAGAGCGCCCGGGTCGGACTGGACTTCTGCGGCGGCGGGAGGAGGCCGGCGCGCACGTAGTAGTAGATCGTGCTGCGCACCGTGCCCGATTCGGTTTCGAGATCCCCAATGGTCAGTGCCCGCATCCGTTCCCCTGACAGAAACGACACCACTAGTCTTACTCGAATCAGCTACTTCACAACTCTAGTTAGAGTGTCATAAACTATAGTTACGGGTCGTCGGAAACGCAAGGGGTGTGTCCATTTGACGTCACCTCGCCGGGCTGAGACCCGCGGCCGGCGTCTCCTCAGAGATCCAGATACCGGAGGTCCCGGCCGCTGCCCTCGACCTTGAACGAGTAGTACGGGCAGATCTCCGGGTCGGTGATGACCCGGTAGAGCCGGACCAGGTCGGGCAGGAAGACCTCCCAGTTCCCGACCTCTTCGTTGGCGTGAGCCGCCCAGACGAGGCCGTCGTCGGCCGCGTTCTCGCGCGCCTCGACGGCCGACGACATCCCTACGCAGCCGCTGTCGCTCTTCTGCCACTGGTGCACGCGGTAGCCGAGCACCGGATCATCGCGCTTCACGTTGTCGCCGAGGATGCTGATCGCGCCCACGATGACCGCGTGGTCGTACTTGACGAGGTCCTTGATCTCGTCGGCCACGTCTTCGAGCTTCTCCATGCGGATGTACGGCCGGATCTTGACGCCGTCGCCCCAGGTCTGCGGCGCGACGTGGATGCTCCCGAGCGGACCGCCGGCCTCCTGCAGGCTCACCCACCACTCGAAGCCTTTGTGCTGGTTGGGGTGCCACAGGTAGTCGGCCTTCTCCATGTTCGCCCAGAACCAGTTCAGCTGGTACGGGGTGACGTCGTCGAGCTCCCAGTCGATATGCGTCCAAGGGTGGTCGTCCTGCCAGGTGGTGCTCTTCATCGCTCTCAGGTCCTTTCGTCGTCGGCAGCTGACAGCATAGGCTTACGCGGGCACTTCGACCACGCGCCCGAGGCGGAAGGCCTCGAGATTGACGTCGATGGTCTTCGGAGGCACCGAGCGGCGGATGACCGCCTCCATGGCGTCGGCCCCGAAGGGCAGCGCCGACGACACCGCTCCGAGCATGACCACGTTGACCGCCTTGACGGTCCCCGCCTGGGCGGCCAGGGCGCTGGCGTCGAGCGCGCGCACATTGGGCCAGTCCTCGGCGATGCGCGCGTCGATGTCCTCCGGGTAGGTGTCGAGACCCGCCGACACCGTGCTCGAATTGAGGTGCACGGTGTTGTAGACGACCACGCCGCCGGGGCGCAGCCAGTGCAGGTAGCGCGCCGCCTCGACCGACTCGAAGGCGAGCAGCACGTCGGCGGTGCCGGGCGTGATGAGCGAGGAGTAGACGCGCTCGCCCAAGCGCAGGTGACCGGTGACGCACCCGCCGCGCTGCGCCATGCCGTGGACCTCGCTCTGCTTGACGTCGAAGCCCTCGGCCAGGGCGGTCTGGCTGAGCACGTAGCTCGCGAGGACGACGCCCTGGCCGCCGACGCCGCTGATCAGGATGTTGAAGGCCGGGTGCGGCGTCATCGGGCATCCTTTCCGTCGTCGACCTGAGGACCGGTGATGGCGCCGTACTTGCAGAGTTGGGCGCACACCCCGCAGCCGTTGCACACGGTCGGGTCGATCTCGACGCGCCGGTCCTTCGGGCCGTTGTCGATCAGGCTATGGGCCGTACAGCCGGCGCGCAGACACGCCTTGCAGCCCGTGCAGATGTCGGGATCGACGCTCCACGGTGGCCGCCGCACCTTGTACTCCAGCACGCAGGGTGACGTCGCGATCACCACCGACGGCTCGCGTGACTCCAGCTCCTCTCGCAGGACCTTCTCGGTCTCCGCCACGTTCAACGGGTCGATCTCACGGACTCGGCCGATGCCGAGGGCCCGGCACAGCGC
>DASRZL010000101.1:0-17055 GCA_035686425.1 Thermoleophilia bacterium | reverse complement strand
CGAGGACTGCGAGCCCGATAGCGAGCGCCTCGGCGTGGCCGGCATGTTCGAAGAGAGCCACGTCCCGACGCTCAGCGAGGTGTGGGACGCGCGCATGCAGAAGGTGGTCGACCGCAAGAACCGCATGGCCGACATCTTCGGCCCGGTCAAGGTCTGAGGAGGGAGTCGAGGGGGTCGGACCCGCTCGCTTGTCCTCACGGAACGCAAGGAGAGATCGTGCCGAAAGTCTTCGTCGAGCCCATCGGACTCACGCTCACAGTGGACGAGCAGGAGAACCTGCTCGACGGCCTCGTGCGCGCCCAGATCGACATCCCCACCGACTGCGCGGGCCGTGGCACCTGCGGTAAGTGCCTCATGCGCCTCGGCTCGGGCGAGCTCACAGCGCCGACCGAGCGCGAGATCAAGCGGATCCCCGAGAAGCTGCGCGCCGAGGGCTGGCGCCTGGCTTGCCAGGCGTACCCTCGCTCGGCGCGCGTCAGCATCGAGGTGCGGGGCACCGCCGGACAGCGCCGCATCCTGACGACCTCGAAGCTGACGCACGGCGCCTCCCGCCCGGCGGTGCGTACGGTCTCCGTGCAGCTGGAGCCGCCGACGCTGACCGACAAGCGCTCCGACCTGGAGCGCTTCGACGACGGCCTCGGCGGCGTCGACGTGCCGCTTCACGTCCTCGAGTGCCTGCCGGCCAAGCTGCGCGACGGCAAGTGGAAGGTCACCGCGACGTGCTACGGCAAGCGTGTCATCGATGTGCACCCAGGCGAGGGCGAGCGCGAGCTCTACGGCGTCGCCGTCGACGTCGGCACGTCCAAGGTCATCGCCTACCTCTTCGACCTGAATCGCGGCACGCTCATCGACCAGGAGGCCGTTGAGAACCCGCAGATGCGCTACGGCGAGGACGTCATCAGCCGTATCGCGCACGCATCGCAGCACAACGACACGGCGACGCTCGCGGCCGCCGTGCGCGAGGGCATCAACGCGAACCTGGCCGCGCTGTACGAGCGCCAGGAGGTCCATCCCAACCACGTCTGCGACATGACCGTGGTCGGCAACACGGCGATGCATCACCTCGCCCTGGGCCTGTCGCCGGTGGGACTGGGCCAGGCGCCGTTCGCTCCGGCTGCGGCCGAGCCGCTCACGCTGCGCGCGAGTGAGCTCGGCCTCAATATGAACCCCGACGGGGGCGTGCACTTCCCGCCGCCCATCGCCGGGTTCGTCGGCTCCGACGCGCTCGCCGTGGTGGCCGCGACGCATCTCGCGAACAAGAAGCGGCCGTCGATGGCGATCGACATCGGCACCAACACCGAGATCGCGCTCGCCCACGACGGCCGCATCACCGTGACCAGCTGTGCCTCCGGCCCCGCTTTCGAGGGGTACCAGATCCGCAACGGCATGAAGGCCGTGGCCGGCGCCATCGAGCGCGTGAAGATCACGCCCGAGGGCGACCCCGTCGAGATCGTGACCATCGCCGGCGCCGAACCCATCGGCATCTGCGGCTCGGGCGTCGTGGACCTGCTCGCCGGCCTCGTCCACGCCGGCGTCATCGACAAGGGCGGCCGCATGCAGAAGGACCACCCGCGGGTGAGCAAAGGCGAGGAAGGCAGTGAGTACCTGCTCACCACCGGGCCACACGGCAACATCGTGTTCACCCAGCACGACGTGCGCAGCCTGCAGCTCGCCAAGGGCGCCATCCACTCCGGCTGGGAGCTGCTCATGGATGGCCTCGGCGTCTCGCTCGACGAGCTCGCCACCGTCTACATCGCCGGCGCCTTCGGCAATTACCTGGATCTGGCCGCGGCGCAGTACCTCGGCTTGTTCCCGCCGGTCGCGACACGGCGCGTCGCGTTCGTCGGCAACGCCGCCGGCGTCGGCGCCCAGATGGCCCTCATCGACGTGCGTGCGAGAAGGCGCATGGCGCGGCTGCGCGACCGCATCGAGTTCCTCGACCTCGCCACCGACAAGCGCTTCCTGGATGTCTTCGCCGGTCGCCTCGGCTTCGCCGGCGACTGAGCTACACAGCGGGCTCAACGAGGGGTGTGGCGGCGCCGCACCCCTCGTTGAGCGGCATGCCTGAATCGGCGAGGGGGGAGATCTTGAGCGCACCCCGCCCTGATCGGCGGCTTCGCGGCTACGCCGAGATCGGCGCCGCGTCGCTGATCCTCGGCACCTCGGCGACGACCATCCAGATCGCGACGATGCCGGCCGGACTGCTGATCGTCCTGCGTATGGCGCTGGCCGGGATCGCCCTCGGGATCCTCTTCCTGGCGACGGGCGGAGTGCAGGAGGTCCGCAGCTCGGGGCACTTCCGCCGGATGGTCATCGTGGGCTTCGTCGTCGCGCTCGAGCTGGTCTTCTACTTCGCCTCCGTCCGCCTGGCCAACGTCACCGTCGGGGTCTCGCTCGAGTACATGGCCCCGGTCTGGGTGGCGCTCCTGGCGCCGTGGGTGCTGCGCACACGGCGCCAGGGCACGGACCTGGTCGCGGTGGCCATCGCCGTCGGCGGCATGGCGCTCCTCGTCCTGCCCGGACTGGCCCTTGGCGAGGGCGCCACGAGCATCCCCGGCGTCATCTTCGGGCTGCTCGCGGGGCTGATGTTCGCGGCGGCGATGATGCTCATCAAGAGCATGGGAACGGGTGTGCGCGGCTCGACGTTCGCGCTGTTCTTCTGTCTGGGCAGCGTGGTGCTGCTCACGCCGCTCGCCGTCTGGGAGACGCTGACCACCGGCTACCAGCTGACCGCGACTGACGTGTGGATCGTCGTGATCAGCGGCCTGATCTACACGGCGCTCTGCTTCAGTCTCTTCACGGACGGCATCCGCTTCGTGCGCGTTGAGCACGCCGGCATCATCGGGTACCTGGAGCCGGTCACGTCGCCGCTGTGGGCGTTTCTGCTCATCGGCGAGAAGCCGCACTGGACGACATACGCCGGCGGTGCCCTCATCGTGGCCGCCGGCGTCCTCGCGATCGTCTTCGGCAAGGGTGAGGCGGAGCCGCTTGTGGAGCCGCTGACGTGATGGCACCGCGCGCGCGGCATCGGGGCGCGTTGCCCGCGGTCCGCGGCGGACCAGCGGCACCCGTCGCTGCGAGACCAGCGCGCGCGTCGATGGCCACCCCGGGGTCCGCCACCTTGGCGTCGCCGGGGGGGCTCGTGCCCGTTGCGAGGCCGGCGCCACGGACGGCATCACCGGCGGCGCCACAGACGGCGCCGCCGGCGCACACATGACACTCGCCCAGACCGCCCCCGCCGGCATCGAGGGCACCACCGCCGCCGCCACCCAGCCTCCGGAGCGCCTCCGCGGCTACCTCGAGGTCGGCCTCGCCAGCCTCGCCAACGGCTCCATCGGCGTCATGGTCACGTACGCCGACATGCCGGCGACGATGCTCCTCTGCCTGCGCATGGCGTTCGCGGCCGCCGCGCTCGGCGGCGTCGTTCTCGCCACCGGCAGCTGGCGCGACCTGCGTACGCCGGGCGCGCCCATCCGCATGCTGGGGATCAGCGTCGCGCTGGCGCTGAACCTGATCCTGTACTTCCTCGCCATCCGCTACACAGGTGTGGCCGTGGCGATCTTCCTGAGTTACCTTGCGCCTGTGTACCTTGCCTTCATCGCGCCGCTGATTCTGAAGGAGAAGACCGAGCCCATCGTCTACGCGGCCCTTGCGGTGGGCCTCTCGGGCATGGCGTTGATCCTCGTGCCGGGCCTGCTGCTCGAGGGCGTGAAGCTCTCGCCCGCCGGGCTGTCGTGCGCGTTGGGTGCCGGCGCGATGTACGCGGTCTACCTGCTCTTCGCCAAGAGCCTGCGCGGCCTGCACGTGCGCAGCACGGCGGTGGTGTTCACGCAGAGCGTGTTCACCGCCGCGGTGATGCTCGCCCCCGGACTACTCGCGGTGAGCGCCGCCCAGTACCAGTACGCGGGCGTCGACCTGTTGATGGCGGCTCTGCTCGGCCTCCTCACCACCGCCTTCAGCTTCAGTCTCTTCATGCACGGTCTGCACTACATCCGCGTCCAGCACGCCGGCATCATCGCCTACGTCGAGCCAGTGAGCGCCCCGCTCTACGCGCTCGTTCTGCTCGGCCAGCGGCCGAGCGTGTGGACGATCGCCGGCGGGGCGCTGATCGTCGCCGCGGGCATCCTGGTGGTGCTCTACGCCCGCGGAGAGCCCGAGTTGGAGCCGCTGGGATGAGCGGCCGCACGGCACGGGCGTACGCCATGGTGGCGGCCTCCTACCTGCTCATCGGTCTGTCGGGCACGCTTGTGACGTGGGCGACGGCTCCCGGAAGCGTGCTCCTCGTCCTGCGGTTCGTCATCGCCACCCTCGCCATCGGCGTGGTGTTCGGGCGCCGCCGGCGCCTCGTCAGCTTGCTGGACCGCGGCCTCTGGCCTCGACTCTTGCTCATGGGCGCTCTCGACGCCGCGGCGCTGCTGCTCTTCTTCGTCGCTATCCGGGAGACCGGCGTGGCCGTCGGCACCTTCTTTCTCTTCATCCAGCCGGTGTGGATCGCGCTGCTCGCCCCGCGTCTCCTGGGTAGCTCCACGCAACGCTTCGTCTTCGTCGCCATCGGCCTCGCCCTTTGTGGGCTGGCGATCCTCCTGGTCCCCGCGGCGCTCGGAGACAGCGTCCACGTATCGATCCTCGGCCTCGTGGCCGGATTCGGCTGCGGCCTCTCGTACGCCGGGTTCGCCCTCGTGACGAAAGGACTGACCCGGCGCATGGAGAGCATCGCCATGGTCCTTGCCGAGTGCGCGCTGGACGGACTCTTCCTTCTGCCGCTGGCGCTCTGGCAGACTCTGGGCACCGGCTACAGGCTCACGAGTCGAGACCTGATCGTCGCTCTCCTGCTGGGGCTCGTGGTCACGGCGGTGGGGTACACGCTGTGGATGGAGGGTATGCGCTGGGTGCGCGTCCAGCACAGCGCGGTGCTCGGTTTCCTGACGCCGGTGGCGGCGCCCATCTACGCTCTCATCTTCCTGGGCCAGAGCATCACCGCGTGGACGGTGGCCGGTGGCGCTCTCATCCTGGCCGCCGGCATCCTCGTGGTGTTGCGCGGGCAGGGGGATCTCGAGCTGGAGCCTCCCGTATGAGCGACGGAGCTTGCCAGACCACGGCCTCCACGCCGTCGTCGAGCGGCCGCGATCCCGCCGGCTACGCGCTCGTCATCGGCTCCTACCTCCTCTTCGGTCTCAGTGCGACGCTGGTCACCTGGGCCGACGCACCGGCGAGCGTGCTGATGGTGATCCGCTTCGTGCTCGCGGCGCTTGTCCTCCTGGTGGTCTTCGCCCGCCGCCAGCCTCTCGCCGGTGTCTTCAAGCCCGGGAACTGGCAGCGCCTGCTCGCGATGGGGGCGCTCGACGCGTTCTGTGTGATCGCCTACTTCTTCGCCGTCCGCACAGTCGGCGTGGCCATCGCCACGTTCTTCCTCTTCCTGCAGCCTGTCTGGGTGGCGCTCATCGCGCCCCGCTTCCTGCACGCGGCCACGGAGCGTCTCGTGTACTTTGCACTGGTGATCGCCGGCGCCGGCATGGCACTCATCCTGCTGCCCTCGTTCGCCGACGACGCGGTGAGCCTCTCGGTCCTCGGTCTGGCCGCGTGTCTCGCCGCCGGGTGGTCCTACGCCTTCTTCCAGCTGTTCGTGAAACAGCTGACCCGCGAGGTCTCGAGCGTGACGCTGGTCATCGTCCAGAGCGTCCTCGATGCGGCCTTCCTCTTGCCGCTCGCCCTCTGGCAGTTCGCGGACGCGGGTCAAGGGCTCACCTGTCGCGACTGGGTGACGGCCGTGGCCATGGGTCTTGTCACCACCGCACTCGCGTACACGATGTGGGTGGAAGGCGTGGCGCGCATCCGCGTGCAGCACAGTTCCATCCTGGGGCTGATCACGCCCGTCGCGGCGCCGATCTATGCGTTCGTCTTTCTCGGGCAGGGCATCGCCGCCTGGACGATCGCCGGCGGCGCCCTCATCCTGTTCGCGGGCGCGCTGGTCGTGGTCTACGGCAGCGGCGAGCCGAGTCTGGAGCCGCCGCTGTGAGCGTCGCTCCGCGTCGCGACCTGCTCGGCTATGCGATCGTCCTGATCTCGTACCTCGGCATGGCCGGCAGCGCGCCGCTGGTCGCGTGGGCCGACGCGCCCGAGGCGATCATCCTCTGCCTGCGCATGGTGTTCGCGGCGCTGGCGCTCGGCGCCGTCTTCCTGCGGCGCCCGATGATCGCCGACTGGCGCCGTCCGGGCGCCGCCTGGCGGCTCATCCTCATGGCGGCGATGTCGTCGCTGACCCTGCTTCTCTTCTTCTACGCCGTGCGTCACACCAGCGTCGCCATCGCCATGTTCCTGCTCTTCTTGATGCCGGTGTGGGTGGCGCTCGCGGCGCCCCGGGTCTTCAAATCGCCACGCGAGCCGATCGTGTGGCCCGCACTTGCCCTCGCTCTCGCCGGCCTGACCGTGATCCTCGTCCCCGATCTCGTCGGCGAGGAGGTCCAGATCTCCGTCGCCGGCCTGCTGGCCGCCCTCTTCACCGGCTTCGGCTACGCGACGTACGCGGTCTCGGTGAAAGGGCTGACGAAGATCGTCTCTCCGTCGACCATCTCGACGGCGGAGGCCGGCGGGGACGCCCTGCTGGTCCTGCCGCTGGCGCTCTGGCAGCTCGGCAGCACGGGGTATCAGCCGGACGGCCGCGTCTGGATCGCGGCCGTCGTCATGGGCGTGTTCTGTACGGCCATCGCGTACACGCTCTGGATCGAGGGCACGAAGCGCGTGCGCGTTGAGCACGTCACCGTCCTCGGCTACATCGAGCCCGTGGCCGGGCCTCTGTACGCCGTCTTCCTGGTAGGGCAGCTGCCGACCGCCTGGACCGTCATCGGCGGCGCGCTGATTCTCGGCGCCGGTCTGCTGGTGGTGATCTTCGGGCGCGGCGAGGGCGAGGCCTCGATCGCCGCGGCTGCCGAGCCGGAGCCGCTGTGACGGCGCGCGTCCGATGAAGAGTCGCACCGTGCGCGGCTACCTGCTCGTCGCGGGCTCCTTCCTCATCATGGGGCTCATCGGCGCTCTCGTGGAATGGGCCACGGCGCCGGAGAGCGCCCTGCTGGTCTTGCGGTTCGCGACGGCAGGGCTCGTGCTCGGCGTGGTCTTCGCCCGCCGCCGTCCGCTCGCCGGCGCCGCCGCCCGCTCTGTCTGGCCGCGCCTCCTCCTGATGGCGGCGATCGACGCCCTCATGCTCCTGCTCTTCTTCGCCGCCATCCGCGGGACCAGCGTCGCCATCGGCATGTTCCTCCAGTTCCTCGCGCCGGTCTGGGTGGCGCTGATCGCACCGCGCGTCTTCCGCATCCGGACCGAGGGCATCGTCTACCCCGCGCTGGCGATCGCCCTCGTCGGACTGGCCGTTATCCTGACGCCGCCTCTGCTCGGCGAGGGCGTCCGCCTCTCCGCCTGGGGAGTCACGGCGGGCATCCTCGCAGGCTTTGGCTACGCCGCCTTCCAGCTCGTGGTCAAGGACCTCACCGGGCGCGTCTCCGCAGTGACGATCGTCTTCACCGAGGTCTGGCTCGATACACTCATCCTCCTGCCGCTGGCCCTGTGGCAGACGGTCGCCGCCGGCTATCACCTCACCGCCCGCGATCTGGTCGCCAGTGCCACTCTCGGCGTTCTGTGCACGGCAGTCGCCTACTTGATGTGGACGCACGGCATGGGCCTGATCAAGGTCCAGCACAGCTCCATACTTGGCTACCTCGAGCCGGTCTCGGCGCCGCTGTACGCGTTGCTTCTGCTCGGCCAGGGGATCTCGATCTGGACGGTGATCGGCGGCGCCCTCATCGTCCTCGCCGGGCTGCTGGTGGTGCTGCTCGGCGAGCACGAGGAAGAGGGCGCGACGTCGTTGGAGCCTGCGCCGTGAGCGCCCGCGGGCCGGGTGCCGCCACGGCGTATCCACCGCCGGTCGTCTGGGAGGCGCGACCTGACGCACGCTGTCCCTCTATGGGTTCGGACCCCTCCACACCCGATGTCCGATTTCGGGAAGCGTCACCGATCGAGTCCGGCTGGGCTGGGGCTGCGCACGCGCTCGCCGCTGGACCGCGGCTGGACATCGTGGCGAGGCGTCGCGTCCGGCTTCTCTCGCGCGAAAACGCGCGGGGGATGCCAAGGTGCGGCGTATCCGATACGCTCTGGCGGCGGGCTCGGGGGCGGACACCGCCGCCGGCTCGTGGGCTCGAGGCGAACGTCGCCCGTGAGCCCGACGGCTCGGGAGGGAGCCCAGCGTGACCATCCTCCTCATCTACAGCCGACTCTGGCCGGACCCGGGGTGAGACCGGGCCGTCGCACCCGCCTACCGTGAATCCTCAGGCGGACGACTCGGGACCGCCGACCGCTCGCGGCCCCGCCGCCGTCCGCCTCTTCTCATCCGGCCGAAAGGAGCCCAGATGACGAAACCCGTCGAGAGCGCGCCCAAGCTCGAACTCATCCAGTCCATGACCATGCTCGAGGATGCCCAGCGGCTCACGCCCGGCGGCGTCGGCGGCATCCGCCGCGCCTACAACTTCGTCGTCGGCGAGTATCCCGTCTTCATCACCCACGGCCACGGCGGCCACATCGTCGACGTCGACGGCAATGAGTACATCGACATGCTCTGCGCCTACGGGCCGATCATCCTCGGCTACGTCGAGGACGAGATCAACGACGCCGCCAAGGCGCAGATGGACAAGGGCTTCTGCTTCAGCCTCGTGCAGCCGCTCCAGAATGAACTGGAGGAGCGGCTCGCCGACATCATGCCGTGCGGCGAGCAGACCATCCTCGTCAAGACCGGCTCGGACGCCACCAACGCGGCCGTCCGCGCCATGCGCGCCTTCACCGGCCGCGACAAGATCGCCCGCTGCGGCTATCACGGCTGGGGCGACTGGTGCGTCGAGCATCACGGTGGCGTTCCGCAGGCCGTGACCGACCTCACCAAGGAGTTCGAGTACGGCGACCTCGCCGACCTCGAGCGCGTCTTCGCGGAGAACCCGGGCGAGATCGGCGGCGTCATCATCACCCCGGTCGGCCACCCGATGGCCAAGCCGCTCATCGCGCCGCCGGACGGCTACCTGCAGGCGGTCGTCGACCTCTGTCATAAGGAGGGGGCGGTCGTCACCTTCGACGAGATCCGCACCGGCTTCCGCGTCGCCATGGGCGGCGCCAGCGAGCGCTACGGGGTGACTCCCGACCTCACGACGGTCGGCAAGGCGATGGCCAACGGCTACTCGATCGCCGCGCTGGTCGGCAAGCGCGAGTTCATGGAGGTCTACGTCAAGGACGCCTTCCTCAGCTCCACCTACTTCCCCAACAGCCTGGAGATGGCCGCCAGCATGAAGTGCCTCGACATCCTCGAGCGCGAGAAGGTGCAGGACGCGATCTGGGAGCGCGGCACGCGCTTCCTCGACGCCCTCGGCGAGATCGTCGACAAGAGCGGTGTGCCGGTGACGAAGAGCGGCATCCCGCCGATGCCGTTCCTCACCTTCGACCCAGTGGACGACCACTACCGGGAGCGGCGCACGGAGTTCTACACGCAGTGCATCCGCCGCGGCCTCTTCGTGCAGCCGTATCATCACTGGTACATCTGCTACCGCCACACCGAGCGCGACCTGAGCCGGGCGCTGGAAGTGGTGGAGGAGAGCCTGGCGTTCGTGAACCAGCAGTTCCCGTGCTCGAAGTAGCGGGCCGGCGACGGAGCAGGGGGAGACGATGGAGAAGCTCATCATCACCGTGGCCGGCGTCGGCGCCGAGACCACCAGGGACGCGCAGCCCGGCCTGCCGGTGACGGCGGCGGAGATCGGCGCCGACGCGGCGCGCTGCCGCGAGGCCGGCGCCGCGATGTACCACCTGCACGTGCGCGACGCCGAGGCCAACCCGACGCAGGCCAAGGAGGCGTTCGCTGCGGCGATCGCGGCGATCCACGAGCGCACCGACATCGTCATCCAGACGAGCACCGGCGGCGCCATGGGCATGGCCGCCGAGGAGCGGCTGCAGCCGCTCGAGCTCGGTCCGGAGATGGCGTCGCTGACGACGGGGACCGCCAACTTCGGCGACGAAGTCTTCTTCAACGATTCGGCGTTGATGAGCGAGTTCTACCGGCGCATGCAGGAGACGGGCGTCCGGCCGGAGTTCGAGATCTTCGAGGCCGGGCAGATCGACAACGCCATGAAGCTGGTCAAGAAGCACGGCCCGGCCGGCCCGCTGCTGCACTGGGACTTCGTGCTGGGCGTGCCGGGCAGCATGAGCGGCGAGCCGAGGAACCTCATGTTCCTGGTCGACCGCATCCCCGAGGGGTCGACCTGGACCTGCACCGGCATCGGCCGCTGGCACATGCCGGTGACGATGACCGCGCTAGCCTTGGGCGGCAACGTGCGCCTCGGGTTCGAGGACAACATCTTCCTGCACAGGGGCGTGCTCGCGAAGGAGAACGCCGAGCTCGTCGGCCGCGTCGCGCGCCTCGCGCACGAGTGGGACCGCCCCTGCGCGACCCCCGACGAGGCGCGGCAGATCCTCAAGCTCGGCGAGTACGCGGGCTGAGACCGGACGATCCGGGCGGGCGGGCCTTCGGCGGCCCTCCCGCACATCGCCTTGCCAGGCTCCGGTCTGGGTGTTTGTTCCCCTCAAGCAATGCGGTGACTCTGCCGACACGATGGTCGTAGGCGAGGCGAGCGCGGGCCATGTCGCGGGCAACCCTGCGGGCGTACACTAAAGGGTACCCTTCGAACCGGCCGTGGCCAGCGGGGGAGCCCATGGCGTTCCACACCAAGAATCGCAAGACTGAGCGGGGAGAGCTCGAGCTCCTGCGCGGCCTCATCCGGCTGGCGAACCAGCTGCAGTCGAGCCTCACACTCGACGCAATCGTCCACGTCATCGCCACGGCGTTGAGCGAGACCTTCGGCTTCCGCGAGGCGAGCGTCTACTTGCGCGAGGCCGGCGGCGACTTCTCGGTGCATGCCACCGTCGGCGAGTTCCCCGACTTTGACCGCGTGCTCTTCGAGCGGCCGGTCCCGCAGCGCATCTGGGATCAGCTCTTCCTCGAGAAGCACCAGATCGGCTCCTCGTTCTTCGTCGATCACCGCCGCCACGGGTGGACCGACGAGCAGCTCTACTACCTGCCGGAACTGGACCTCGGCCCGCGCCGCGAGGGCGAGTGGCACAAGAACGACGACCTCTTCGTCCCGCTGTACGACCAGGACCGCCAGCTCATGGGCGTGCTCGATCTCTACGATCCCTCCGATCGGGCGCTGCCCACGCTCGAGCTGGTCAAGTCGCTCGAGGTGTTCGCCACGCACGCAGCGGTCGCGATCGAGAATGCGCGCCAGTACGAGGCGCTCGAGGAGGCGTCGGCGCAGCTGCAGGCGCAGCTGGCCCTGCGCCACGCGATCCTCGAGCTCAGCGGCGCGCTCCTCGCGACGCTCGAGCCGCACGAGGTCTTCGCTCGTATCGCGACACTGCTCAAGGAGATCGTCGACTACGACGAGCTCGAGATCCGGCTGGTCGACGCGGAGACCAGCGAACTCGACCGGTGCTACGCCTACGGCCAGGACCAGGAGCAGGCGCAATGCCGGCGCAGCTCCATCGACGAGGGCGTCAGCGGCTGGGTCGTGCGCCACAACGAGGCCCAGCTGGTCAACGACATGAGGAACGACCCGCGCGGCACGCCCGTGCCCGGCGCGGAGGAGGAGGCGCGGGCGAGCATCATCGCGCCCTTGACGCTCGGCGAGACGGTGATCGGCGTTCTTGCGCTCGACCGGCTGGGCGAGCGCACCTTCACCGAGAACGAACTCGAGCCCGTCACCCTGTTCGCCAACCTCGCCGCCATCGCCATCCACAACGCCCGGCAGTACGAGGAGGCAGAGCGGGCCTCGAAGCGTCTCGAGGAGCAACTGGCGCTCAGCCACGAATTGCTGAGCGCCAGCGGCGCCGTGCTCTCGTCGCTCGAGCAGAACGAAGTCCTCGAGCATATCGCCGATACGCTCAAGCAGATCGTCGACTACGACACGATGGACGTCCGCCTGGCGGATGCGGAGCGCCGTCAGCTCGTGGCCGTCTATGCTCGCGACGAGCAGGACGAACAGGAGATCTTCGACTTCGCGATCTCGATGGACGAGGGCATCAGCGGCTGGGTCGTGCGCCACAACGAGGCCCAGCTGATCAACGCCATGGACAAGGATCCCCGCGCCGTGCACATCCCCGGCACCGCGTGGGAGGAGCAGCAGGCGTGCATCCTCCTGCCGCTCTCGGTGGGGGACGAGGTCATCGGCGTCATGACGATGGACCGGCTGGGCGGCAGGACGTTCGAGCAGCACGAGCTCGAGCCGGCACGGCTGTTCGCCAACCTGGCCGCCCTCGCCATCAGCAATGCTCGCCGGTACGACGAGCTTGAGCACACGTCGGCGCAGCTCGAGAACCAGCTGGAGATGCAGCACCAGCTCATGGACATCAGCACGATGCTGCTGACCTCGCTCGACCAGCACGAGGTCTTCTCGCGCATCACGACCATGCTCAAGGACATCGTCGACTACGACGCCATGGACATCCGCCTCCTCGACGAGGTGTCACGCGAGCTCGTGTGCATCTACTCGCGTGACCTCAACGCCGAGCAGATGGAACAGTTCCGCATGTCCATCGACGAGGGCGTCAGCGGCTGGGTCGTGCGCCACAACGAGGCCCAGCTGGTGAACGACATGCTGCACGATCCGCGCATCGTGCAGATCCCGGGCACAGAGGAGGACGAGCCGCAGGCCAGCATCATCGTGCCGCTCAACGTCCTCGGCAAGGTCACGGGCGTGCTCTGTCTCGACCGCCTCGGCGGCCGCACCTTCGAGCAGCACGAGCTGGAGCCGGCGATCCTGTTCGCCAACCTGGCGGCGATCGCCATCCAGAACGCGCGCACCTACGAGGAGATGGAGCGGCAGGCGATCAGCGACGGACTCACCGGCATCCACAACCACCGCCACTTCCACGAGTCGCTCAAGGCTGAGGTCAGGCGCGCCGGCCGGTACGGCGACCACTTCTGCCTGCTGATGATGGACCTTGACCACTTCAAGGCGGTCAACGACACCATCGGCCACCAGAAGGGCGACGACGTACTGCGCGCGGTCTCAGGTGTGTTGCGCAGCTGCTCCCGCGAGTCGGACTATCTCGCCCGCTACGGCGGCGAAGAGTTCGCCATGATCCTGCCCCGGACCACCTTGGAAGAGGCCAAGACGCTGGCCGAGCGCGTCCGCGTCTCGGTCGCCGCGCTCGATCCCGGCCATCCCGACCTGCACGTGACCATGTCGATCGGCATCTCGGCCTACCCCGAGTCGGCCAAGGACAGCGACGGCGTGCTGGGCGCCGCGGACGCGGCGCTGCTGCACGCCAAGGGCGCCGGCCGCAACCGCGTCTGCCTGTACACGGACGCGGTCGCCGGCGCGACCGCCGAGTTCGAGGGTGACCTTGCGGCCGTTGGCCGCCGCTTCGCCGATTTCATCGGGCTGAGCGAAGCCGAGACGGCCGGTCTGGTCACCGCTCTGGCGGTCCACGAGACGGGTGCGACGGTGCAAGACGAAGTGCAGGTCATCCTGGGCTCCGGCACCGACGCCGACGCCAAGCCCAGCGAAGTACGGCAGAACGCCGTCGAGGCGCTCGTGTACGGCAACGAGCGCTGGGACGGCGCCGGCTACCCGGAGGGACGGCGCGGGAGCGAGATCCCTCGCGTCGCCCGCGCCTTCGCCGTCTGCCGCCGGTTCGACCCGGCCGCGCACAACGGCGACAGCGTCGCCGACCTGCGCGACCGCGCGGCGCACGAGCTGGACCCGAAGATGGTGCAGCGGTTCGCAGCGATGCTCCGCGCCGACAAGGCCGAGCACAACTAGACCGCATTTGTCCGTCTGGGCTGGTTCCCGACGCCGGGAATCTGCCATACTGCAGTCATGGACAACGTCCGCCCGCTCCGCCCGAAGAAGAAGCCTGCGCCAAAACGCCGCGACCGGCAGACGCGACGACGTGTCATCCTCGCGGTCGTCGTCGCCATCGTCGTCCTCGTCCTGGCCTTCGGCAGCCGGGTGCTCGGCCTCTACGTGGACTGGCTCTGGTTCGGCGAGGTCGGCTTCCGCAGCGTCTTCTGGACGGGAATCTGGACGCGGCTCCTGGTGGGCGTCGTCGCCTTTGTCGCCTTCTTCGTCATCATCTGGGCCAACGTCGAACTGGCGCGGCGGCTGGCGCCGGACTTCCGCGCCGACGTGGACGGAACGCTGCTCGAGCCGCGCAGCCCGGCCGTGCGCCGGTGGGTCGGCATCGGCGCAGCGGTCGTTTGCGTCATCGTCGCCTTCATGGCCGGCGTCGCCGCTTCAGGCACCTGGCAGCGCTTCCTCCTCTATTTCAATCAGGCCCCGTTCGGGGAGAACGACCCGGTCTTCGGCCGCGACGTCTCGTTCTACGTGTTCTCGATGCCGATGTGGCGGAGCGTCCTCGACTTCGCGCTGGCCGCCCTCATCGCCGCGCTCGTCCTCACCGCCGTCGTCCACCTCATCATGGGCGGCATCGAGCTCAAACAGAAGCCCGGGCGCGGCGCCTCCGGCGGCGCCGGAACCGGTGGTGCAGGCGACGCCGGAGAGGCCGGACAAGCCTCGCCGTTCACCCGCGCCCAGCGCGCCGCCGCGCCACAGCTCCCGGAGTTCGACATCAAGCTCGGCGGCCGCGCCGTCGCTCACCTCTCCGGCCTGCTCGCGGCCATCTTCGTCGTCGTCGCCGTCGGCCAGCTCTTCAAGGGCTGGGACCTGCTGTATTCCACGGCGGGGGCCATCTACGGCGCCGCCTACACCGACGTCCACGTCCGGCTCCCGTTGACCTACGTCACCATGGCGGTCGCCCTGCTGCTCGCCGCCGTGCTGGTGTGGAACATGTGGCGGCGCCACCAGTGGTGGCCGCTCGCCATCGCCGTCTGGGTCGTCGTGCTCGTGCTCCTGCGCGGCGTCGTCCCGGCCGCCTACCAGTCGCTTGTCGTGAACCCGAATCAGCTCAGCAAGGAGCGGGAGTACATCGCGCGCAACCTCGAGGCCACCAAACAGGCCTACGACCTCAAGGGCATCGAGCAGAAGCCGCTGGCCCCCAAGGAGGTGCTCGCTCCGCAGAAGCTCGAGGACAACCAGCCGACGCTGCGCAACATCCGCCTGTGGGACCCCAGGACGCTGGTCACCAGCTATGGTCAGCTCCAGGAGCTGCGGCCGTACTACATCTTCCTCGACGCCGACGTGGACAGGTACACGGTGAACGGCGTCTACCGCCAGACCATGCTCTCGGCGCGGGAGCTCAACATCGAGGGGCTACCGTCGCAGGCCCAGACCTGGGTCAACCAGCACATCACCTACACCCACGGCTTCGGCGTCGCCATGAGCGCCGTAAACCAGGTGACGGCCGACGGCTCGCCGGACTTCCTGGTCCAGGACGTGCCGCCGGTGAGCGCGCCCGGACTCGAGATCGAGCAGCCGCGCATTTACTACGGCGAGCGCGGCACCGACTACACTCTGGTCAACACGACGGAAGCCGAGTTCGACTATCCGGCGGCGGACGGTGACGTCTACACCGACGGCTACTCGGGCAGCGGCGGCGTGCCCATCTCCCCGGTCCTCAACCGCCTCGCGTTCTCCGTCAAGTACGGCACCATCAAGTTCTTCACGACGTCGGCGCTCGAGGGTGACAGCCGCCTGATCTTCCGCAACAACATCCGCGAGCGGGTGCAGGCGACGGCGCCCTTCCTCGAGCTGGACCCCGACCCGTACATGGTGATCGCCGACGGTCGCCTGTGGTGGATCCAGGACGCCTACACCGTCACCGACCGCTACCCCTACGCGACGCCGCAGGGAGACCTGAACTACCTGCGCAACTCAGTGAAGATCGTCATCGACGCCTACAACGGCTCCATGGTCTTCTACGTCTGGGATGAGGAAGATCCTCTGCTCGCGGCGTGGCGCTCCATCTACCCGGACCTCTTCATTCCGCGCAGCGAGGTGCCCAAGAGCCTGCTCGATCACGTGCGTTATCCCGAGGCTCTCTTCAACATCCAGGCCGAGACCTGGACGACCTATCACGTCGACGGACCGGAGATCCTCTACAACAAGGGTGACCAGTGGGCGATCCCCGAGAACGTCTCGACCACCGAGATGGGCCGCATGGATTCCTACTACGTGATCATGCGCCTGCCGGGCGAGCAGGATGAGGAGTTCCTGCAGATGCTCCCCTTCGTGCCCAACGGCAGGAAGAACATGATCAGCTGGCTGGCCGCGCGCAGCGACGAGCCTCAGTACGGCAGCCGGCTCAACATCCTGTTCTCGCGGAGCACCACTGTCTACGGCCCCAACCAGGTCGAGTCGGCGATCAACCAGGACCCGGAGATCTCCGCGCAGCGCACGCTCTGGGGGCAGCAGGGATCCCAGGTGATCCTCGGCAACCTGCTCGTGGTGCCGATCGAGGACTCCCTGCTCTACGTCCAGCCGCTCTACCTGCAGAGCGACCAGACCCAGCTGCCGCAGCTCAAGCGCGTGATCGTCTTCTACCGCTCCCCCGAGCTGGCGGGCAGCGAGGACAACGCCGTGCAGGTCGTGGCCATGCGGCCGACGCTCGGCGAGGCGCTGATCGCCGCCTTCGGCGAGTCGTTCGACACCGGCAGCTCCTCCGGGGATACGCCTGCGGACACCGGAGCGACTCCTAGTCCGGGCGGCGGCACGACCGGCGGCCTGAGCGCCGAGGCACGCGACCTCATCGCGCGCGCGAACAGCGAGTTCAACGCCGCCCAGCGGGCGTTACAGGCCGGCGACTTCGCCGAGTACGGCCTCCGCATCGATGCGCTGGAGCAGGCTCTGACGGACCTCCAGCGACTCCAGCAATAGTCGCGGCCGGGCCGCCTGCGGCCGCCGGCCGGCCCAAGTAGACGAACGTTCCCTTCCCGCACTCCGGATCAAGAGGCAGACTGTCGTTACGCGCGCGCCGACGACCGGCAAGCGCGGAAGGGCTCGAAATGGGCCGTGAACAAGCGTCGCCAGCTCTGGCAACATACGCTCTGGCGACGAGGGGCGCACGGCCGTAGCT
>DASRZL010000100.1:0-4676 GCA_035686425.1 Thermoleophilia bacterium | reverse complement strand
CTCGTCGCTGCCCTTCTTGATGACCGCCGCCCACTCGTCGAGGTCGGCCTTGCTGTAGGTCTCGCATGGTTCCGGCGTGAACGGCTCCGGGACCACCCACGGGTGATGGCTCATCCAGTAACTCTGGATGCCGAAGTCGACCATGCGGTCGCGCAGCGCTTCGGTACCGACGCCCGTGTCCTCCTTGAGCTTCTCCAGGCTGTAGCGCACCTGATCGAGCCGGCGGTGGCCTTCGGCGTACGGCCGGCTCACGCCGTCGATCGCCATCAGCAGGTTGTCGAGGTAGTTGTTGTTGAGCACCGAGATCTCGGCGACCTCCTTGAGGCCGTCGGGACCCATGTTGCGGATCCAGGCGTAGGCGCGGATGACGCCCATCCAGTTGCCGAGGAAGCCGCGCACGCGGCCGATGCTCTCGGGGCGGTCGTAGTCGAGGTGGTAGCGGTCGCCGTCCTTGACCACGAGCGGCACGGGCAGGTACGGCGCCAGCTTCTCGGAGCACAGATAGGCGCCGGTGGCCGGTCCCTCGCAGCCGTGCGGGCTCGAGAACGTCTTGTGCAGGTTGAAATGGCACGCGTCGAACCCCGCGTCGCGCGCCCGCGCGAAGCCGAGGATGCCGTTGGCGTTGGCCTGGTCGGTGAAGGCGAGGGCGCCGGCGTCGTGCAGGATCTCCACGTACTTGTCGATCTGCGGGTTGTAGATGCCGGTGTCCTCGGGGTTGGTGATCATGCAGCCCACGGTCTTCTCGCTGACGGCGGCGCGGAACGCCTCGAGGTCCGGGTAGCCGTTCTCGTCGGGCATCACGGTGATGACCTTGAAGCCGGCGACCATGGGTGTGGCGGCATCGCAGGGGTGCGAGAAGATCGTCGTGATCATCTCGGTGCGCTGGTCGAGCTCGCCCCTGGCCTCGAAGTAGCGGCGCATGACGCACGCGTTCGTGTAGACCGCGTGCGAGCCTCCGCCGGGCTGCAGCGTGAAGGCGTCCATGCCACTGATCGACTTCAGGTACTGCCCGGTCTGGTAGACGATCTCGAGCAGCCCCTGCATGGTGTCCTCGTCCTGCCAGGGGTGCACGTCCGCAGCTCTGTGCCCGCGGATGAGCTCCTCGTGCATCTTGGGCGAGTACTTCATCGTGCAGGTGCCCTCGCTGATGTCGCTGCCGAAGTCCATGCCCAGCGTCATCTGCGAGTACCGGAGGTAGTGGCGCATGACCTGGTACTGGGCCATCTCCGGCAGATCGGGGGCGGCGGCGCGGGCCATCCCCTCGGGGATGTAGTCCGCCGCCGCGCCCACTTCGGCGGTGACGCCCTCCTCGGCGAGCGGCACGAAGATGCCGCGCTCGCCGGGCGTCCCCTGCTCCATGATGAACGGCTCGTCCCAGCGGGGGGCCCGGTAGTCGCGCAGCACGCCGCCGTCGCGGCGGAGCTTGGCGAGACGGGCGACCTTCTCCTGCGGCGTCTCACGCGCGTGGAGCGGTGCACCTTCGGCGCCCCCCTCGATAGCCTGGCTACGGTCGCTATTCATGCCGTCACCTCCTTGACGGCCGAGACTAGCTTGTCGATGTCGGCCTGGTCGTAGTACTCGGTGACGCAGTAGAGCGCGCTCTGGCCAAGCTCGGGGAACTCGGCCGAGACGTCCTTGCCGCCGAAGATCTCGTGGCCGAGCAGGGCCTTGTTGATCTCGGCCACGCCCTTTCCCGTGCCGTCGAAGTTCACGATGAACTCCTTGAAGAAGCTCGGCGAGAGCTTGATCTCGACGCCCGGAAGCTCGCCGAGCCTCTTGGCCGCGTAGTGCGAGCGGGCGATGCAGGTCTCGCCGACCTCCCTGAAGCCCTGCGGGCCCATGAGCGCCATGTACACGGCGGCGGCGATGGTCCACAGACCCGAGGCCGTGCCGACCCAGTCCTTGCCCTGATCGCGCATGCCGTAGCTGGTGCGCTCGGCCATCGCCTCGCCGACCGCGTACTGGCCGGGGGTCGCGGTCTCCATGACGGTGTAGAGCTCGAGCGGGCACTCCTGAGCGAAGATCGGGTCGTCGTCCTTGAAGGCGATGAAGCCAGAGCAGCCGCCTCCGGCGTGCATGTGCATGCCGAGCGGCTGGATATCGCCGCAGGCGATGTCGGCGCCGAGAGCGCCGGGCGGCGCGAGCACGCCCAGCGTGATCGGGTCGACGCCGTTGATGGCGAGCGCGCCCACGGCGTGGGCGAGCCTCACGATCTCGGCGCCGTTGGCCTCGATCGTGCCCAGGTAGCCGGGGCTCTCCCAATACACGGCGGCGTAGGAGTCGTCGAGCTTGGCCTTGAGGTCCTCGAGGTCGGCCATGCCGGTCTCGCAGTCCCACTCGTAGAAGCGGATCTTGGTGCTGTTCGGCATCGCCTCCGGCTGGCACAGGGTGCGAGCTTCCATGAGCCGCATCGGGCTCATGTGCGCCGGCACGAGCACCTTGTCGCGGCCGGTGATGCGCCGGGCCATGCGGAACGAGCGCCCGGCGACGTCGCCCCAGTCGTAGATGGGATTGGCGACGCCATCGAGGTCCAGCAGCTCGCCGAGCATGCTGTTGAACTCGTAGCGCGTGAGGTACTTGCCGAGGTCGCTGTAGTCGCCGCCGCAGTAGGCGCTCACGAATTCCGCCCGGTTGATGATCTCGTCGACGACCGACGGCACGTGGTGCTGCCAGCAGCCGGCGCCGCAGAAGTTGAGGAAGTCGACGGACGACGCGTTCTTGTCGAGCAGGCCCTGCACGTGCTTGCGCAGCTCCCGCTCTGAGAGGATCGCCGGCGGGATGTCCAGCGTCCCCCGGAAACGCAGGCGGTCGGGGATCTCGGCGTAGATCTCCTCGACGCTGCTCAGCTCGAGCTCCTCGAGCATGGCCTGCTTGACGGCCGGTACCGAGTTCGGGATGTAGGGGTGGACGAACGGTTTCTCAGCCATGGTGTGTGAGGCGCTCCTTCCCTTGCGCGAGATGGGTGACGGTGGTCAGCGGAGGCACTGCGTGCCTCAGGCGTAGCCGTACCCCGCCGACGTGCCGAAATCGATCGAGATGTTGGCGCCGGTGATCGGCGCCGCCGGCGGCGAGGCGAGGAAGAAGACGAGCTCCGCGACCTCCTCCGGCGTGATGAAGCGAGCCTTGTCACCCTGGAAGTAGCCGGTGAGCAGCCGCTTGAAGTAGCCCTCGGGGTCGCCGCCGCCATACTTGTCCGCCTGATACTGGAGCATGGGCGTCATGATGTCGGCCGGGCAGATGGCGTTGACGCGGACGAGGTCCGGCGCCAGCTCGATGGCCAGCGCCTTGGTCATCACGCTCACTCCACCTTTGGACGCCGTGTAGACGGCCGTCTCGGGCGTGCCCACAAGGCCGGCATCCGAGCTCAGGTTGATGATGCAGCCCTGCGTCTTCTTGAGCTCGGGGATCGCGCGACTGCAGGCGAAGAACGTGCCCTTGAGGTTCACGTCGACGACCCGGTCCCAGTCGGCCTCGGTCATGGTCTCGGTCGGACCCTCGACCCAGAGGCCGGCGGCGTTGACGAGCACGTCGATGCGCCCCGTCGCCTCCACGGCCTCGGCCATGAGGTTCTCGATGTCGGCGACGCTGGTCATGTCGCAGGCGACGCCGTGCACCTCGGCGAGCGCGGCGAGCCGGCCGCACAGGTCCTCGAGGGCGACCGCGTTGAGATCGCCGAGGACCAACGTCGCTCCGGCCTCGGCGAACCGACGTGCGGTCGCGGCGCCGACTCCGCCGGCTGCTCCCGTCACGACCACCGTCCTGCCGCTGATGTCGGACGTCATACGCCTCCCCCTGTGGCAGACGAAGAAGGGACTTCGTCAAACGCTGAATGACCGTTCACTGTCCGCGTAGCATACCGCTCCTCCGACGGGCTGGCCATGGGTCAGTAGTAGAGGTCGCTCGGCCCCTTGTACTCCTGGATCGTGTTGCCGCCGTCGACCACGACAAGCTGCCCGGTGATGTAGCTGGCGTCGTCGCTGCCGAGGAAGCAGACCAGCTTGGCGACCTCCTCGGGGAAGGCCGAGCGGCCCATCGGCGTGTTCAGGCCGCCAACGTCCTCGCCCTCGACCTGGGAGCCCGTGGCGATCCAGCCCGGGCCGACGGCGTTCACGGTGATGCCGTGCTTGGCCACGTCCAGCGCCAGCCCACGTGTGAGGCCGAGCACGCCGGCTTTGGCGGCGCAGTACGCGGCCTCCTCCGGGTTGGCGACCACCGGACCGGTGACCGAGCTCATGTTCACGATGCGCCCGTAGCCGCGCTCGATCATGCCCGTGACGACGCTCCGCGTCACATTGAACTGTGTCTTGAGATTGATGGCGATGCCGAAGTCCCAGTCGTCCTCGCTGAGGTCCTGGAAGGCGGTGAAGTCTTCGTCCTGGCCGAAGACGACCATGCCGGCGTTGTTCACCAGCACGTCGATGCGGCCGTGGCACTCCGTCGCCTCCGCCACCATCGCCCTGACCTCGTCCATCTGCATAAGGTCGGCGGTGTGCGAGCTCACGGTGGCGCCCGTCTCGCGCAGCTGCGCGGCGCAGTCGTGTACTGCGTCCGCGATATCGCAGATGGCGAGCAGCGCGCCCTCCTCCGCGAAGACCTTCGCCGTCGCGAAGCCGATGCCGTCCTGCTTCGCCACGCCCGTGATGAGCGCGACCTTGCCCTCCATCCTGCCCTTGCGT
>DASRZL010000099.1:0-6332 GCA_035686425.1 Thermoleophilia bacterium | reverse complement strand
AGCCTGAACAGCCAGCGGGTGCGAGCGGGGGTGCCGTTCGCGTACGATGGCGGAGTCGCCTCGCTGCCTCACCCGCGGAGCACGGAGGCGTGTGCGCTCGCGCGACGGGCCGTCGCACTGATTCCCGGCCTGTGCGGGTACGTGGGGGTCGACCTGGTACTCGGCGAGGAGGCGTGCTGGCTGCTCGAGGTCAACCCGCGGCCGACGACGGCGTATGTCGGACTGCGCCGCGTGATCGACCTCAACATGGCGGCGGCGGTGTGGGACGCTTGCCGAGAGGGCATCCTGCCGACAGCTGTGGCGACGCCGCCCTCGGCGGAGTTCGGAAAGGGGTGGAGCGATGGACCCTGAGTCCCTCGTCACCGTCGGCTGGGACGTGGGTGGCGTGCAGGTCAAAGCCGCCCGGGTGGAGTCACGGGCCGGCGGTCCCCCCGTCGTGCGGACCGCCGTGCGCCCTCTCGAGATGTGGCGCGGACGCGACCGCCTCCCCGGCGTCCTGAAGGATCTGGCGGAGGAGCTCGCCATCGACAGTTCCACACCGCACGCGCTGACGATGACGGCCGAGCTCTCGGACGCGTTCCGGGACAAGCGTGAAGGGGTGCTGTTCGTGATGGACAGGCTCGTCGACGCCTTCCCCGGGAGCCGCATCTTCGCGCTCGACTGTGACGGCCGACTCACCCCGCTGCCCGCGGCGCACGCGCACCCGCTCGCGTTCGCGGCCACGAACTGGGTCGCCTCGGCCCTGCTTGCCGCCTCGCGCGTCGACGCGTGCATCCTCATGGACGTGGGGAGCACGACCACCGACATCGTCCCGATCCGGGAGGGTCGTCTCGCCTGCGAGGGACGCACGGACCTCGACCGTCTCATCGCCGGCGAGCTCGTCTACACCGGCGTCCTGCGCACGAACCCCAACACGCTCACGGCCACCGTGCCCATCCGCGGTCGTCCGTGCCGTCTCGCGGCGGAGCAGTTCGCGGTGATGGCGGACGCCTACCTGCTGCTGGGGCGGATCGCCGCCGAAGACTACGCCTGTCCCACGCCCGACGGACGAGCCGTCTCGCGGACCGCGTCCGCCGAGCGGCTGGCGCGCCTCGTCTGCGCCGATCGCGAGATGCTGAGTGAGGGAGAGATCGTCGCGCTCGCGCGCTACGTGAGCGAACGACAGCTGCAGGTGATCGGCGACGGGCTTCTCCAGGTCCTGTCGCGCTGGGGGGAGCCCGCCACGGTCCCCGTCGCCCCCGCCGGCGCCGGCGCCTTTCTGGCGGCGGAGATCGCGGGTCGCCTCGGCCTCGATGTGCTGCCCTCGGGCACCCTGTGGGGGGCGGAGGGCGCCGCCCTGCCGGCCGCCGCCGTCGCCCGCCTTCTGGGGGCGGCTCTGGCGGCCGGATCGAACCCCGTCGGCGGGCCGGGCCCGCAAGGCGCGCCACCGTGATCGACGCGGTCGTCAAGGTGGGGGGAAGCCTGGCCCGGACCGCGTCCCTGCGGAGTGTGTGCGCGTGCCTGGCCTCGGCGGGCCGTGAGCGTGGCCTTCTGGTCGTGCCGGGCGGCGGAGCCTCCGCTGACGTCGTGCGCGATCTCGACGAGCGGTTCGGGCTCCAGCCGGATGCCGCCCACTGGATGGCCATCCTCGCCATGGACCAGTACGGGCTCCTCCTGGCCGATCTGACGCCCGGCGCCGAGGTTGCGCGCACCCTCGACGAGGCACGCGAACGCCTCGATCACGGCAGTGGCGCCGTCGTCCTCCTCCCGTCCGAGCCGCTGCGGCAGGCCGATCCCCTGCCCCACAGCTGGTCGGTGACCTCGGATTCCATCGCGGCGTGGCTGACGCGGAAGCTGCACGGGCGCCTTCTCGTGCTCCTGAAGGATCGCCACGGCATGGCGGGCCTGGTGGCCGCGGCTGCGGATGGGCTCGCAGACGTCGTGACGCTCGCCGAGATCGCAGCGTCCCGCGGCGTCGATGGTCACCTGGCCGAGTTGCTCGGCGATGCGCCGTTCGACTTCTGGGCGATCGACGGCGATCATCCGGAACGGCTCACTGAGCTGCTCGAGACCGGGGACACGAAGGGGGTCAGGCTTGCGCCACGAGCTCCTTGAGACGCAGCACGGCCTCGCCATCGAGCTTGCCGTCGCGGCGACCGCCGTCACAGACGGCGCCGCGCACGCCGACGATGTCCGGCGCGAGCTCGCGGAGCCGCGGCACGTCGGAAGCTCTCAGGGAGCCGGCCAGGGCACACAGGAGCTTCGCCTCCCGGCAGCCGGTCACGAACCGGTCGAGCTCGGCCGCGGCAAGCTCGGTGAACAGCGTCACCTTCCCCTTGCTGAGCGTGTCGATCATGCAGCCGTCAGCCCCCGCCGCCGCGGCGACGGCCGGCAGTTCCCCGGGCGCAAGCGATCCGGTCGCGCGCGCGTCTGCGTAGGCGGCCGCCATGACGCGCACGCCGGCAGCCTCGTCGCGCACGGCGCGGCAGACCGCGGAGAGCACGGCGAAGGCCTCTTCGTGGTCCTGCGGTCCCAGGAGCCCGACTTTGACGTACTGCACGCCACAAGCGGCGGCCCCCGCCGCGGCCAGAGCGGCCGTCCCGGGCAGGTTGGGGAAGTCCCCGATGGCGACGCTCACCGGGACGGCGGCCGGGGTAAGCACGCGGATGCGCCGGATCACATGCGGGAAGTTGGCGCCGAGCGAGCCTTCCCTTGGGTTCTTCACATCCACGATGTCCGCGCCGCCGGCCACGGCGGGACGGACTTCGGCCTCGTCGATCACGCTGATGAGTAGCTCCATGCCGACCGTCCCTCGCCTCTCTTCGACGCCCGCCAGCGTACATGCGCCCCGGGCGGCCACACAAGCGGGGAGCCGAGGATGCCCGTGAACGAGAAGTGGCGTGGATCGGCGGTGGAAGGCGCCGCGGTCGAGACCGCCGACGGCCTGGTGTTCACCGTCAAGGGGGTGGTGCACCCGCCCGACCGCGTCGTCGCCTACCTGCGCTACGTGCCCGACCCCCACGGCGAGCGCGCGCGCGGAGGGACCCGCTTTCGCAGGGTCTACAGCCCCGTGGATCAGCAGGAAGCGCTGCGCGCGCGCAGCCTCTCCTACCGTGTCGACGATCCTGAGCTCGGCATCCCCGTGGACGCCGTGCCGTGGAAGGAGATCGTGCGCGTCTTCGACCCACGCGAGCGGCTGCGCCGCCTTCGTTCGTGCGGGCCCGGCGACCCGCTCGAGAAGGACGCCCTCGCGCTCGCTGAGTCGCTGCGCGATGCTGCCGGTGCGTCGCCGACCGCCTTCGGCCTGACGGGCTCTCTGCTCTTCGGCCTCCACGCGCCGGCATCGGACATCGACCTCGTCGTGTACGGCGACCAGGACGCCCGCAGGGTGCACGCGGCGCTCACGCGCCTGCTGGAGGATCCCTCGTCCGGGCTGGCGCGCCCCCGGGACGAGGAGCTCGAGGAGATCCACGCGGTACACCGCGAAGACACGCCGCTCTCCGCCGCCGATTTCGCCCGGCTGCAGGCGCGCAAGGTCAACGAGGGTCGCTTCGCCGGCCGGCCCTACTTCATCCGTTTCGTCAAGCTGCCGGCCGAGGTGCCCGAGCGCTACGGCGACCCACGCTTCGCGCCGGCAGGCATGGCGCTGGTGGAGGCGCGAGTGACCGACGACCGCGACGCGCTGTTCACCCCCTGCCGCTACTCGCTCGATGAGGTGCGGTCGCTCGACCGCGCCCGCGCCGAGGACGTACGTGAAGTGATCTCGTATCGCGGACGCTTCGCCGAGCAGGCGCGGCTCGGCCAGAGGGTCCGTGCCTACGGCGCGCTGGAACGCGTGATCTGGCGCGACGGACGGGAGGCGATGCGCCTGGTGGTGGGCAGCCGTCCAGGCGACTACCTGCTGGGGCTCGAGGACGACTCCCCTCCCCCACCACCGCAGGCCCCGGAGCCGGCGTGACGGCGCCGAAAGCGCCCGCCGCCGGCCGCGCCGCGCACACTTGACACCGAGCTCCGTGCGATGGAACATGCCCGTGATGCGGTCGTACTAATCCGCATTGCGGACAGCGTCACGTGGAGGCCCCCGTCCCGGCCCCGCGGCGGCCCGGCCAGCGACGAGCGGAGGTCAGAGTATGGCGGAAGACAGGACGACATCGGGAGCCTCCGGCGAGAAGACGCTGATCAGGGACATCAGCTTCTGCGGCGTGCCGGAGAACGGCTCCAACGCATCGATGGTGGACGTGAAGGACGGCAAGATCGTCCGCATCCGTCCGATGCACTACGACTGGAAGTACAAGAAGGCGGACCTCAACCCCTGGAAGATGGAGGTTCGGGGGAGCACCTTCGAACCCAGCATGAAGACCCTGATCCCGCCGTACAGCCTCGCGTACAAGAAGCGTGTGTACTCCCCGGCCCGTATCCGCTACCCGATGATGCGCGTCGACTTCGACCCCGACGGCGAGCGTAACCCGCAGAACCGTGGCGTGAGCAAGTTCAAGCGCATCTCCTGGGACAAGGCGCTCGACATCATCACCAGCGAGATGAACCGCATCAAGGACAAGTACGGCCCGACCTCGCTGCTCTATCAGTGCGACCAGCACGGCGAGAACAAGGTCGTGCAGGCCTGCCACGGCGCCGGCCGTAAGCTGCTCCGCGCGTGGGGCGGATTCACGCTGCAGATGCGCCAGCCGGACAGCTGGGAAGGCTGGTGGTGGGGCAGCAAGCACTTCTGGGGCTGCGAGCCCGTCGGCCAGGGCATGCAGAGCAACCTGCTCTGGGACATCGCCAAGAACGCCGAGCTGCTCCTCTTCTGGGGCTGCGACCAGGAGACCACCCCGTGGGGCTGGCAGGGTCAGCTGCCCAGCCGCCTGAGCTACTGGTGGAGCGAACTGGGCATCAAGCAGATCTACGTGTGCCCGGACCTCAACTACGCGGCCGCCGTGCACGCCGACCGCTGGATCCCGGTGCTGCCGAACACCGACGCCGCCCTCTACCTCGCCATCTGCTGGCAGTGGTTCAAGGACGGCACCTACGACAAGGAGTACCTCGCCACGCACGCGGTCGGCGTCGACAAGTTCGAGGCCTACGTCACGGGCGAGGAAGACGGCGTGAAGAAGACGCCGGAATGGGCAGCCGAGATCTGCGGCGTGCCCGCGCGCACGATCAGGGCTCTGGCCAAGGAGTGGGCGAGCAAGCGCACCACCGTGGTCATCGGCAACGGCGGCCCCGGCATCCGCGGCCCGTACGCCACCGAGCCGGCCCGCCTGCAGTGCATCTGTCTCGCCATGCAGGGTCTCGGCAAGCCGGGCGTCAACCAGGCCAAGATGATCGAGTGGGGCCTGTTCGACAAGCCCGACCAGTACGCCCAGCCGATGCCGCTGCGCGTGCCCAACCTGCGCAGCGCCTATACGGGCGGCCATCCCGACGAGACCAACCACCCGTCGTTCCTCCCCAAGACCTTCGTGCCCAAAGGGATCCTCGAGGGCGAGTGCGACTGGTGGGGCTGCGAGTCCGAGACGGCCGAGCGCAGCAACCAGTTCGTGCACTACAAGTACCCGGCCGACGGCTGCTCCAAGATCCACATGGTCTGGACCGACTCGCCGAGCTGGATCACCTGCTGGAACGGCGGCAACGACTACGTCAGGGCGATGCGGCACCCCGACATCGAGTTCATGTTCGCCCAGCACCCGTGGCTGGAGAACGACTGCCTGATGGCCGACATCATCCTCCCTGTGAACACCAAGCTGGAAGAAGACGACATCGCCGGCGACATCTTCAGCGGTCAGTACAACCTCCTCTACCCCGAGCACAAGTGCATCGAGCCCATCGGCGAAAGCTACAGCGACTACGAGATCGCCGTGATGATCGCCGAGCGCCTCGGCCTCAAGGAGGAGTACACCGGCGGCAAGACGATCCCCGAGCTCATCAGGCACGGCTACGAGACGTCGCGCTGCGACGATCTCATCAGCTGGGAAGAGCTGAACGAGAAGGGCTACTACGCGGTGCCGACGGCCGAGGGCTGGGAAGACGTGCCCGCCGGGTTCTACAACTTCTACAAGGACCCGGAGAAGTACCCGCTCAGCACGCCGACCGGCAAGCTGGAGTTCGAGGCCAGCGGCCTCCTGGAGAACTTCCCGGACGACGTCGAGCGGCCGCCGGTCCCCAAGTGGATCGCCCAGGGCATCAGCCACGAGGAGACCCTCGGCACCACGCGCTCCGAGAAGTATCCGCTGCTCGTGATCTCCAACCACCCGCGCTGGAGCGTGCACTCCCAGCACGAGGACATCACCTGGCTGCGCGAGATCGAGACCTGCAAGGTCACCGGTCCCGACGGCTACCAGTATCACCCGGTGTGG
>DASRZL010000098.1:0-70028 GCA_035686425.1 Thermoleophilia bacterium | reverse complement strand
CGAAGACGTCGGCGACGAAGAGGATATTCACAGGCTCAGTCTACCCGACGGCGCTCGTGCAAGTGACGGCGCCCCCGTGCCCGCTGCGCTCACTTGGAGGATACTGTTGAGTACGATGACGGAGCGCGCCTGCCCATACCTCACGTGCCAGAAGACGGCCTTCCGGACGAGCCTCGACCTTTCGAGTCCGGCGGAGGTCCGCGTCATCGTGACCTGGTATTGCGAGCATCCGTTCCACGGCATGCGCCTGGAACTCGGTGACGCGCGAGCCGCGGTGGAGCAGCAGTGCGCGGCTTGCCCGCTGCCGCGGCCGAGTGACGAACCGGACGGAGAGGACTGACGCGGCGGCGATGATGCGGCGTTCAAGCCGCGCGGCTCAGCCGCCGATCAGCACGCGCACGGCGCCTTGCGCGGCGTCCAGCAGCGGCCCGGGGAACAGGCCCACGAGCACGACGCCGAGAGCGGCGATGGTGACGGCGGTGATCACGCCGGCGTTGGACGCCTCCGGCTCGGCCACGACCTCCACGCCCTCCGTCGCCTCACGGAAGTACATGTACCACACGACGCGCAGGTAGTAGTACGCCGACACGGTGCTCATCACGACCGCGATGATGACCAGCCACGTGCTGCCCGCCTGGACGACGACGGTAAACAGCTTGAACTTCCCCCAAAAGCCGACGGTCGGCGGGATGCCCGTGAGCGACACCATGAACAGCGCCATGAGGATGGCCGGCCACGGCATGCGCCTGCCCAGGCCCGCGATGCCCTCGAGCGAGTAGTCGTACTTGCGGCGCGCGCGGATCCAGATGAGCACGCCGAACGCGCCGAGGTTCATGAGCGCGTAGGCGGCGAGGTAGAACAGGATCGCGCTCATGCCGAGCCTGTCGCCGCTCTTGCCCGCGGCGATGATGCCGAGCGTGAGGTAGCCGGCGTGGGCGATGCTCGAGTAGGCGAGCATGCGCTTGAGATTGCGCTGTGGCAGCGCGAGGACGTTCCCGACCACCATCGTGAGCACCGCGAGGACGATCACGGCGTTGCCCCAGTCGGCCCAGTCGGCGCCCCCGGCCATGAAGAAGAGCTTGGCGAAACCGATGAAGGCGGCGGCCTTGACGCCGGTGGCCATGAAGGCGGTGACCGGCGTGGGCGCACCCTCGTAGACGTCCGGCGCCCAGCTGTGGAACGGCACGGCCGAGATCTTGAAGCCGAAGCCGGTCACGACGAGAACGAAGGCGACCATGAGAAACCCGTCCGGGCTCGTGCCGCCTTGTTGGAGAGCCGCGAGGCCGGCGGCGATGCCCCCGTAGCTCGTCTGTCCGGTCGCACCGTAGACCAGCGCCAGGCCGAAGGCGAGGATCGCCGACGAGAACGCGCCGGTCACGAAATACTTGAGCGACGCCTCGGTCGACTTCTCGTCGCGCCAGATGTAGCCGGCGAGCACGTACGTCGGCAGCGACATGAGCTCGAACGAGACGAAGAAGGCGATGATGTCGGTGCTGAGGACCATGCCGATCATGCCGGTGATGATGAGGAGCAGCAGGCCGTAGAACTCACCGCGCGCCGCCCCCCGCTTCGCGAGATAGGCGTCCGACAGCAGGATGGTGAGGACGCCGATGGCCGCGAACAGCACGACGGCGAAGAGCCCGTAGCGGTCGTCTCCGATCATCCCGGCGAAACCGGCGACGGCCTCACGGCCTCCAAAGGCGAGCCCGCCGTCGACCACCTTCCAGACGGCGAAGCCGGCGGTCCACTGTCCCCACTGGCCGATGGCGACGGCGGCCCCGGCGAGCAGGCCGGCGACGGCGATCCACGCCAGCGCGCCCTTGCGCTTGAGGAAGAGATCGGCGGTGAAGACCACGATCGCGGCGATGGCGATGACGACGCCCGGCAGGATCACGGAGATCGTGTTGTTGGCTCCCATCTAGAACAGCCCCCTGGTGACGTCGAAGAGCTGCGCCAGACCGTGGACGCTCGCGCTCGCGTCCTGCAGCGACGGTAGGACTCGGTCGAGGATCACCTGCACCGGTACGTGCAGGAACTGGAGGAAGGTCTCAGGGTACACGCCCAGCCAGATGACGAACACGACCAACGGCGCGAGGGACGCGATCTCGCGCGCGCCGAGATCCTTGAGCGGGAAGCCCGGCTTGACCTCGTCGTCGCCGCGGTCGTTGAACATCGTGCGCTGGAACATCCAGAGGAGGTACGCGGCCGCGAGGATGACACCGAGCGCGGCGATCGCCGCCAGCCAGCGCGAGTACTCGAAGACGCCGAGGAGGCTGAGGAACTCACCGACAAAGCCGCTCAGCCCGGGCAGACCGAGGGAGCCGAAAGCGAAGAACAGGAAGAAGCCGGCGAGGATCGGCAGCGGCTTCGCGAGCGAACCCATGTCGGCGATCTGCCGCGTGTGCGTGCGCTCGTACAGGAAGCCGACCATGAGGAAGAGGGCGCCCGTGAGGAAGCCGTGGCTCAGCATGACGAGGATCGCGCCTTCGATGCCGGCGGCGTTGCCGGCGAGAGCGATGCCGGCGAAGATGCCGGCGGTGACGAAGCCCATGTGGCTCACGCTCGAGTAGGCGACGAGCTTCTTGAGGTCCTTCTGCATCATCGCCACCAGCGCTCCGTACACGATGGCGACCACCGAGAGTCCGACCACCCACGGGATGAACGTGACGGCGGCGTCCGGGAAGAAGGGCAGGCAGAAGCGCAGCATGCCGTAGCCGCCCATCTTGAGGAGGACGCCGGCCAGGATGACCGAGCCCGCCGTGGGGGCCTCGACGTGCGCATCCGGGAGCCAGGTGTGCACCGGGAACATCGGCACCTTGATGGCGAAGGCCACGAAGAAGGCGAGGAAGGCCCAGAACTGCAGGTGGTACGAGTACACCATCTTGCTGAGCGCCTGGATGTCGAAGGTGATCGCCCCCGTCGTGTCCCTGACGTAGTACACGACCACGATGATCGCAATCAGCATGAGCAGGCTGCCGATGAGCGTGAACAGGAAGAACTTGATCGCTGCGTAGACGCGCCGCGGGCCGCCCCAGATGCCGATGATGAAGTACATCGGGATGAGCATGGCCTCCCAGAACACGTAGAAGAGGAAGAGGTCGGTGGCGCAGAAGACGCCGACCATGCCCACCTCGAGCAGCAGCAGCGAGATGAAGAAGCCCATCTCGCGGTCCTTCACGTAGTTCCAGCTGGAGATGATGACGATCACGCCGAGCAGCGTCGTGAGGAAGACGAGCAGCGCGGCGATGCCGTCGACGCCCATCCCGTACTTGATGTTCAGTGCCTTGATCCAGGTGACGTTCTCCGCGAACTGCATGCCGGGCAGCTTGATCTTGAAGGCGAAGAGCATCCACACCGAGAGAGCGAAGGCCGCCAGGGTCACGATGAGCGAGATGACCTTGTAGACGGCCGGCTTGCCGCGGCCGAAGAGCAGGATGAGGAGCACGCCCGCCAGAGGCAGGAACGTGATGATCGAGAGCAGCGGGAAGCCGATCTGGTCGCTCCAGCTCATGACGCTCCCTCTTCCGGCGTACACGAGCGGGACAACGTAGGCATACCGCTCATGTCAGCCCCCCCACACCCAGGAGACGACCACGACGAGCACGATCATGCCGCCGAACACGTACATCACGTAGTTCTGCACGTGGCCGGTCTGGATGGGCCGCAGCTTGTCGCCGAACCAGCCCCAGAGCCAGGCGAGCCCGTTGACGGCGCCGTCGATGATCTTCACGTCGAAGAAGGTCCACAGCCAACTGGCGAGGGCCAAGGTGCTGCGGATAGGCACCACTTCGTAGACCTGGTCCATGTACATCTTGTTGAGCGATGCCTTGTAGGCGATCGGCAGACGCTTCGCCATGCGCCCCGGCACCTCGGTACGCCTGATGTACAGCACGTAGGCCACGTAGACGCCCAGCAGGGCCACGGCGACCGAGAACAGCATGAGGCCACCGCCCTCGCCGACCCAGTAGAACTCCTCGTGCTCGACATCGTAGAAGACCGGCTCGAGGAACGTGTGGATCCAGCCCTTCTCCGGCGGGAAGCCGGCGACGGCTCCCAACAGCGCCGACGGGATGGCCAGAAGCACCAGCGGGATGGTCATGACCTTGGGGGACTCGTGGATGTGGTGCTGCACCTCTTCGGAGGCGCGGGACTCGCCGAAGAACGTCATGAAGATGAGGCGGAAGGCGAACACGGCCGTCAGGAAGGCCGTGACGATGCCGACCGCCCACACCACGTAGTACCCGCCGACAAAGGCCCCGCCGAGGATCTCGTCCTTGGCCCAGAACCCGGCGAAGGGGAAGACGCCGATGAGAGCGATGGCGCCGATGAGCATCGTCCAGAACGTAATGGGGATCTTCTTGCGCAACCCGCCCATCTGGCGCATGTCCTGTTCGCCGCTCATGGCGTGGATCACCGAGCCCGAGCAGAGGAACAGGAGGCCCTTGAAGAAGCCGTGCGCGAAGAGGTAGAAGATGCCGGCCGCCCACGCCCCGGCGCCGAGGGCCAGGAACATGAAACCGAGTGACGATACGGTGGAGTAGGCGATCACCTTCTTGATGTCGTTCTGGGTGATGGCGATGTACGCGGAGTAGATCGCGGTGAACGTGCCGACGATCATCACGATGAGCATCGCCACGTCGGAGTGAAGGAACAGCGGGTACGAGCGCGCCACCATGTAGACGCCGGCGTTGACCATGGTGGCGGCGTGGATGAGCGCGCTGACCGGCGTGGGGCCTTCCATGGCGTCCGGCAGCCATACGTGCAGCGGGAACTGGGCGCTCTTGCCCACGGCGCCGGTGAAGAGCAGCAGGCAGATCCAGAGCAGCGTGCCCGAGCCGATCATCTCGGCCTTGTCGAAGACGCCGGTGAACTGCAGCGTGCCGGTGGTGACGAAGATCAGGAACATGCCCAGCGTGAAGCCGAAGTCGCCGACGCGGTTGACCAGGAACGCCTTCTTGCCTGCCTGGCTGGCGCTCTTCTTGCGGAACCAGAACGAGATGAGCAGGTACGAGCAGAGGCCCACTCCTTCCCAGCCGAGGAAGAGGAGCAGGTAGTTGTTCGCGAGGATGAGCACGAACATCGCGAACATGAACAGGTTCAGATAGGCGAAGAACCGGTAGTACCCGGGGTCGTCCTTCATATAGCCGATGGAATAGTAGTGCACGAGCATGCCGATGATGCCGACGACGAGGAGCATGATCCCGGTGAGCGGGTCGACGAGGAAACCCCACTCCACCGTGAACCGGCCTGCGGCCACCCACGTGAACGCGTTCCAGATGAAGGCCTCCTCCGGATGCCGGAAGACCCACTCGAACGCATAGATCGACAGCACGGCCGTGATGGTGACCACGGTGACCGGCAGGATGTGCGCCTTGGCGCGGAAGAAACGCTTGCCGAGCAGCAGTGTGATGATGAAGCCGGCCAGCGGCAGCAGCACGATCAGCGCCACGGCGATCTTCATGTACTGGGTCCCCTCCACGTGCGCTTCCTCGCTAGCCCTTGAGCTCGTCGTAGGTGTCGGTCTGCACGGTGCTCCTGTTGCGGTAGTTGGCGATCACGATGGCGAGGCCCACCGTCACTTCGGCGGCTGCCAGCACGATGATGAACAGGGCGAACAGCGTGCCGGCGCCGCGCGCGCCGCCGCGGAAGTTGGCGATCGCGACGAGGGCGATGTTGACCGCGTTGAGCATGATCTCGAGGCTCATGACGACCAGGATGATGTTGCGGCGCGCGAGCACGCCGAACGCGCCGATGCAGAAGAGCAGAAAGGCGAGCAGCAGCCACCAGTAAAGGGCGTTCATCAGCGCTCCCTCTCGCGAGTCGCCAGGACGATCGCGCCGATCATCGCCGCCACGAGCACGAGCGAGACCAGCTCGAACGGGAGCACGTAGCGGTCGAAGATGAGCTTGGAGAGCGGGCGGAGGCCCGGCGTCAGCGACTTGTCGCCGATCGGGCCGATGTCGGCGGAGAGAGAGACGATCGCGAGCACCGCGGCGCCGATGAGCGCCGCGGCCGCGGCGACGGCCGTCTGCCGGTTGAAGAACAGCTCGTACCCACCGTGTTGGACCTCGGTGAGCATGATGGCGAAGATGATGACGACCGAGATGGCGCCGACGTACACGAGGATCTGGATGACCGCCACCAGGGGGGCGTTGAGCAGCGCGTAGGCGAAGGCGACGCCGAGGAAGCAGAACACCATCGAGACGGCGGAGTACATGATCTTCTTGAACAGGACGACGCCGAGGGCGCAGACGAGCACCCACGCAGCCACGACGACGAAGAACCAGGGATGGAAGTCGCCGCCGGGCATCAGCTCACGTCCTCCGGGTCGTCGAGCGGGATGGGATCGTCCTTCATGGGCTCCCACACCCAGCCGCGGCCGAGCTCGGCGTCGTGCACGTGCGGGACGAGGTCCTTGACCGTCTCGCGCAACGGGTCGACGGGGCGCGGCTCGCGCACGTACAGGGACTCGCGCGCCATGGCCGTGCGGCTGTAGCCGGCGAGCTCGAAGAAGTCTGACTGCTCGAGCGCGTCGTAGGGGCAGACCTCGACGCACTCGCCGCAGAAGATGCAGCGGCTCTCGTCGAGGTCGTAAGTGCCGAGGATGCGCGGGTTGGTCTCGATGGAACCCGTGGGGCACGTCTCGGCGCATTTGCCGCAGCTCACGCAGCCGACCAGCTGCAGCGGCAGGTTGTCGGCGGTGCTCACGATGGTGTCGAAACCGCGGTCCATGTTGTCGTAGCAGCTCGATCCGACCTCCATACGGCAGACGCGCACGCAGCGGCCGCAATTGATGCAGCGGTTGGGCTCGCGCATGATGAAGTCGTGGCGGAAGTCGGCCGGGTAGTCGTGGGCGTCGCCGCCGTGGAAGCGGTTCTTGAAGACCTCGTACTCGATGCCGTAGCGCTGCAGGTCGCACTTGCCGCTGGCCGGACAGTAGCAATCCAGGCAGAGCTCGGCGCCGCGTACGGCCTCGGCCTCGCTGAACCCGAGCTCGATCTGCTCGAAGTTCGTCGTGCGGGCGTCGGGTCCGAGCTTGGGCATCTCGGCCGGCGGGCTCGGGTGCGTCACGTCCGTGGTCATGTCGATGAACACCGGCGGGAGCTCGGCCATGCGGGAGATCCGTGGGTCGAGGTCGGTCTTGGCGCTCAGCGCGTGGAAGAACGGCGTCGCCTTGAGCTCGGCGAGCGACTGCGAGACCTCGGTCATGTCGGCGCCGCGTAAGTAGGCATCCATGCTCCAGGCGGCCTTCTTGCCCTGGGCGACCGCCTGGATCACCGTCTGCGCGCCGAGCACGGCGTCGCCGCCGGCGAACACGCGCGGGTCCTCGGTCTGGAACGTCCAGTCGTCGACCTGGATGGTGCGCCACTTGGTGCGCTTGACGCCCTGCTCCTCGCTGGTGCCGTCGAGCTTGGGGAACTGGCCGACGGCGGCGATGACCTGGTCGCACTCGATGATGAACTCGGAGCCCTCGATCGGTACCGGCCGGCGGCGGCCGGAGGCATCAGGCTCGCCGAGCTCCATGCGCTGCATCTCGATGCCGGTGACCTTGTTCTGCTCGTCGGCGAGCACGCGCACCGGGGCGATGAGAAGCTCCAGCTTGACGCCCTCCTCCTCGGCCTCGTCGACCTCGGTGACGTGAGCCGGCATCTCTTTTCGTGAGCGCCGGTAGAGGCACGTGACCTCTTTCGCGCCCTTGCGGATGCTGGTGCGGCAGGCGTCCATGGCGGTGAAGCCGCCGCCGATCACGGCGACCTTGTCGCCCACGTGCACGGCCCCGGTCACTTCGAGCTCGCCGAGGAAGTCGACGGCCGTGACCACGCCGTCGGCGTCCTCACCGGGGATGCGCATGTCGTTGCTGTTGAAGGCGCCGAGGGCGAGGAACACGGCGTCGTACTCGGCCGTGAGGTCCTCGAGCTGGTAGTCGGCGCCGAGCCGGCTGTTGACCTGGAGCTCGACGCCCAAGCGCCACAGCACGTTGATCTCCTTGTCCAGGAGGTCGCGCGGCAGGCGGTAGCTCGGGATGCCGTAGCGCAGCATGCCGCCCGGCTTGGGCAGGGCCTCGAAGATCTTGACCGAGTGCCCCTCGAGCCGGGCATAGAAGGCGGCGGCTAGGCCGGCCGGCCCACCGCCGACGATGGCGATCTTCTTGCCGGTGTCGGCCTTCGGCTCGACCGGCAGCAGCAGCTCGCCGGTCTGCTCCTCGTCGATGGTCTGATCGGCCATGAAGCGGTGCAGCTGGCAGATGGTGATGGGATGCTCGACGAGCTGCCGGCGGCACGGGCCCTCGCACGGCCGCGGGCAGACGCGCCCGAGCACGGCCGGGAAGGGCAGGTCCTCGCGCAGCTTGCGCACACCGTTCTTGTAGTCCTTGTGCGCGATGTAGTCGAGGAACTGCGGGATCTTGATGTGCGTCGGGCAGGCGTCGCGGCACGGCGGCGTGCAAAACGAGTTGTGGTCGCTGAGCAGCAGCTCGAGGTAGAGGTGCCGCATGGCGCGGACCTTCTCGGTGTCGGTACGCACGACCATGCCGTCCGAGACCGCGGCCGAGCAGCTCGGGATCATCTTGCGGGCGCCCTCGACCTCGACGATGCACATGCGGCAGGCGGCCGTCGCCGGCAGCCGCGGCTCGTAGCAGAGCGTCGGGATGTGGATGCCGATGCGCTGCGCCGCGTCGAGGATCGTGTCGCCGCGCTCGCAGATCACCTCCTGACCGTCGACGGTCAGGGTGATCTGGCCGGGGCGCGGCGTGGTCTGCGGCACGTTCTCCACCGTCGTCGCCATGGTCAGGCCTCAGCTCCTTCGCCGGCGCCGGCCACTGCGTGCTCGATGCCCGAGCGCACCTTGACGGCGTCGAACTTGCAGACCTGGCGGCAGGTGTCGCACTTGATGCAGTCGGCCGCGTCGATGACGTGCAGCTGCTTCTTCTCGCCGGTGATGCACAAGGTGGGGCACTTCTTGGCGCACAGGGTGCAGCCGGTGCAGGCCTCGGCGTCGATGTAGTAGGTGATCAGCTCCTTGCACTTGCCGGCCGGACACCGCTTCTCGCGGATGTGGGCCTCGTACTCGTCGCGGAAGTACTTGATCGTGGTGAGCACGGGGTTCGGGGCGGTCCCGCCGAGGGCGCACAGGCTGCCTTCGATGATGTAGTGGCCCATCTCCTCGAGCAGCTCGATGTCTCCCTCGCGCCCATCGCCCTTCCTGATGCGGTCGAGCGTCTCGAGCATGCGCTTGGTGCCGAGGCGGCAGGGGACGCACTTGCCGCACGACTCCTTCTGCGTGAAGTCGAGGAAGAAGCGCGCCAGGTCGACCATGCAGGTCTCCTCGTCGACCACGACCATGCCGCCGGAGCCGACGATGGCGCCGGTCGCGGCCAGGCTCTCGTAGTCGACCGGCGTATCGAGCAGGCTCGCCGGCACGCACCCGCCGGACGGGCCGCCGAGCTGCACGGCCTTGAACTTCTTGCCGTCCTTGATGCCGCCGCCGACGTCGAAGATCAGATGCCGGAGGCTCGATCCCATGGGCACCTCGACGAGGCCGCCGTTGACCACCTTGCCGGCGAGGCTGAAGGCCTTCGTGCCGCGGCTGGTCTCGGCGCCGAGCGCGGAGTAGGCCTGGGCGCCGTTCTTGATGATCCACGGGATGTTCGAGAAGGTCTCGACGTTGTTGATGTTCGTGGGCTTGCCCCAGAGGCCCGAGACCGCAGGGAACGGCGGCCGCGTGCGCGGCATGCCGCGCTTGCCCTCGATGGAGGCGATGAGCGCCGTCTCCTCACCGCAGACGAACGCGCCGGCGCCGAGCTTGAGGTGGACGTTGAACTCCCAGCCGGTGCCGAAGACGTCCTTGCCCAGGAAGCCGCGCTCCTCAGCGGCGGCGACCGCCATGGTGAGGCGCTTGACGGCCGTCGGGTACTCGGCGCGCACGTACACGTAGCCCTCGTGCGCGCCGATGGCGTAGCTGCCGATGATCATGCCCTCGATGACGACGTGCGGGTCGCCCTCGAGGATCGAGCAGTCCATGAACGCCCCGGGGTCGCCCTCGTCGGCGTTGCAGATGAGGTACTTCTCGTCGCTCTTGGACTGATTGGCGAACTTCCACTTGACGCCGGTCGGGAACCCCGCGCCGCCGCGACCGCGGATACCCGAGTCGGTGACGTGCTCGATGATCCACTCGGGCGTCTTCTCGGTGAGCGCCATCCTGGCGGCCTCGTAGCCGCCGACGGCGATATAGGCGTCGATGGTCTCCGGGTTGATGACGCCGACGTCGCGCAGCGCGATGCGCGTCTGCAGCCTGTAGAACCCGATGTCCTTCCAGTTTCGGATGCGCTCGCCGGTCTGCGCGTCCTTGTAGAGGAAGCGCTCGACAGGCTGGCCGCCCTTCAGGTGCTCCTCGACGACCTTGGCGACGTCCTTGGGCTTGAGGTGGCCGTACAGCGTGTCGTCGCTGAGCACCACGACAGGGCTCATCGAACAGAGGCCGTGGCAGCCGATGAGGCTCAGCTCGACCTTGTCGCCGAGCCCGGCGGTCTGGACCTCCTGGACGAAGGCGTCGTACACGGCCATCGAGCCGGCGAACAAGCAGGCCGTGCCGGCGCAGACCTTGACGTTGTAGCCTCCGCCCGGACGCGCGGCGACGCTGACGTTGCGGCCCTCGGTGTCGGGGCGCGGGGTGGTGATGTCGTCAGTCATGGTGCTTCTGCTCACCCCTTCGTACCGCCGACCTCTTCCATGAGGTCGCGGATGATCTTGCGTGTCTGGTCAGGGGTGAGACCGCCGTAGGTCTGGTCGCCGATGCGCATGACGGGCGCCTGCGAGCAGGCGCCCATGCAGGCGACCGACGAGAGCGTGAACTTCATGTCGGTGGTCGTCTTGCCGTCGGCGACCCCGAGCTCCTCCTCCAAGGCCTCGGTGATCTGGACCGCCCCCGCGACGTGGCAGGCGGTGCCGTGGCAGACGTCGATGATGTACTCGCCGACCGGTGAGAGCCGGAACTGGTTGTAGAAGCTCGAGACGCCGTAGAGCTGGCTGAGCGAGACGCCCGTTTGCAGGCTGATCTCCTGGAGGGCGATGCGCGGCAGGTAGCCGTAGACCTCCTGCGCGTTCTGCAGCATGGCGATGAGGCCGGTGCCGTGCTCGTAGTAGTCGTCGAGCACGGGCTGCAGGTCCTTGAGTTCGATGCCCTGCTGCGCGGCCAGGCGCGCCTCGGCGATGCGCGCCGCGTTGGGCACCGGCAGCAGGTACTTGCTCGTGTGGTTCACGCGGATCACCTGGACGGGGCAGTTGCTCTCGCACAGCGTGCACGAGCGGCAGCGGGGCTCGCCGTTGGAGGGGTCGATGACCACGCGGAAGAGACCCCGGCTGCGCGCCGGCAGTACCTCCCGCTGCTCCGGGTACTGCACCGTGATCTTCTTCATGGGCAGATGCTTGAGCGTCGTGCGCATCGCCTTGAACATGCCGAGCATCAGGCAGTCACCACCGGCTGGCGCTCACGCTGCTTGCGCAGGCGACGCTTGAGGATGGGGTCCAGGAGGCCGACGAAGGCGAGGAACGAGACCCAGCTGAAGATCGCGAGGCCCCACTTCCAGCTCGGCACCCACAGCATGATCGCCGCGGTGGCGAGGATGTTGACGAGCCCGAGCGGGATGAGGATCTTCCAGGCGAAGGCCATGAGCTGGTCGACCTGGAGGCGCGGCAGCGAGAGCCTGATCCAGACCAGCGCGAAGACCAGCGCATACGTCTTGACGAGGAACCAGATCAGCCCGATCCAGGAGACGCCCCAGAACTGGATCGCGCCGGCGCCCGGCCCCATCCAGCCGCCGAAGAACAGCGTGACGGCTACCATGGACATGATCGTCATCCCGGCGTACTCGTTCAGGAAGAACATGCCGAAGCGCATGCCCGAGTACTCGGTGCCGTAGCCGGACACGAGCTCCGACTCGGACTCGGGAAGGTCGAAGGGGCCGCGGTTCAGCTCGGCGATGGAGGCGATGTAGAAGATGAGGAAGGTGAACGGCGCGTACAAGCCGATCCACTCGTAGCCGGCCTGGAAGGCGACGACCACGTCGACGCGCAGCGAGCCGACGATCATCGCCACCACGAGCAGGCCGAGGATCATCGGGATCTCGTAGCTGATCATCTGGGCGGCGGCGCGCAGCGCTCCGACGAGCGAGTACTTGTTGCGCGACGACCAGCCGCCGAGCAGGATCGACAGGGTCGTGAAGCTCGTGATCGCGACGAGGAAGATGATGCCGACGTTGAGGCTCGTCCCCATGAGCCCGCCGGTGTACGGCACGACGAGCTGGACGGCCACGGCGCCGATCATGACCGTCACCGGCGCGAGCGTGAAGAGGAACGGGTCGGCGAGGAGCGGCCGGAAGTCCTCCTTGCCCATCATCTTGAACGCGTCGGCGACGCTCTGCAGCACGCCCTGCGGGCCCGTTCGATTGGGACCGAGGCGGTCCTGCATGAACGCAAGGACGCGACGCTCGAAGAGGATGTTCACCAGCGCCGCCACGAACACCACAGCGTACGCGATGACGACGAAGAGGATGGCACGGAGGATGCCGAGGAAGATATCCACCTTAGCGGTCGATCCCTCCCAGCACGAGGTCGATGCTGCCCGAGATGGCGACGGCATCGGCGATCTTGTTGCCGCTGAGGAGCTTCGGGAAGATCTGCAGGTTGCAGAAGCAGGGGTCGCGGAACTTGAGACGGTACGGATACCGCGACCCGTCGCTCTCGATGTAGGTGCCGTACTCGCCGCGCGGGTTCTCCTGGCCGACGTAGCACGATCCGGGCGGCGGCGTGATCACGTACGGGGCGCGCAGCGAACCAACCTGCACGGGTCCCATCGGGAGCATATCCAGACACTGCTCGATGATCTTGACGCTCTCGCGCATCTCTTCCATGCGCACCCGGTAGCGGTCGAAGATGTCGCCGTGCTGCTCGGTGCAGAGCGCGAAGTCAAGCTCCGGATACACCGAGTACGGACGCGTGCGCCGCAGGTCCAGGTCGATGCCGGACGCGCGCGCGTTGGGACCGGTGATCCCGTAGTCGACGACGTCCTGCTGCGTGATGACGCCTTTGCCCTGCGTGCGCTGCAGGAAGATGGCGTTGTCGTCGACGAGGGCCTCGTACTCCTTGATGAGCTTCGGGAACTTCGCGAGGAAGTCGCGACACCGCTCGACCCAGCCGTCAGGCAGGTCGTAGCGCACGCCGCCGAAGCGGAAGTAGTTGAACATCATGCGCGCGCCCGTGAGCTGCTCCATGAGGTCGAGGATCTGTTCGCGCTCGCGGAACATGTAGAACACCATGGCCGTCCCCAGCGGCGAGAGGTCGGCGGTGAAGGTGCCGACCGCCACCAGGTGGCTGGCGATGCGCATGAGCTCGCCGGTGATGACGCGGATGAACTCCGCCCGCCGCGTCACCTGGATGCCGGCGAGCTTCTCGACCGCCATCACGTACGCCCACTCGCAGTTGATGCTGGCGACGTACTCGGTGCGGTCGACGATCGGGATGTACTGGAAGTACGTGCGCCGCTCGGCGAGCTTCTCCTTGCAGCGGTGCAGGTAGCCGATGACCGGGATGACGTCCTTGACGAGCTCGCCGTCGAGAGTCACGACCAGGCGCAGCACGCCGTGCGTGCTGGGGTGCTGCGGCCCCATGTTGACCACGACCTCGTTGAAGGCGAGACCGTCGACGTCGGAGCCCTCGCCCCGCGCCGTCGCCTCTTCGATACGGCGCAGCGCGAGCTTCACGGCTTCGTCCGGCTCGGCGGTGGCGAACTGGTCAGGCATGCGGGTGGTTCGCCGCGAGGTCGACGTAGTCTTTGCGCAGCGGGTGGCCGACGAAGTCGTCCTTGAGCAGGATGCGGCGCAGGTCGGGGTGGCCGACGTAGACGATGCCGACCATGTCCCACGACTCGCGCTCGTGCCAGTCGGCCGCCGGCCAGACAGCGGTGACCGTGTCGACCTCCGGCCTCTCGCGCGGCAGGTCGACGTGCAGCTCGAGGTAGGTGTTCGTCTTCCACGAGTACACGTGGTAGACGCTCTCGAACCCGGTCTGACGGTCGACGCCCGCGATCCAGTTGAGCGTCTCGTAGCCGGCGTCGGGGTCCGCCTTGAGGCGCGCGGCGAGGTCCTTGAGCTTCTCGCGTGGCGCCCGGGCGACGATGGTGTCCGGCTCCTGGATGCGCACGTCGGCGAGGTCGCCGGCGAAGCGCTCGGCGAGCAGCTCGGCGATCGCGTCCATGCTCATGGGGTTGCTGCCGACGGTGAGGCCCACGCGCTCAGGCCTCCACGGCCGGGGCGGCCGTCTCGGGCGCCGCCGGCTTCTCGGGGACGAACTTGTGCTGCTGGATCTTGCCCTGCAACTCCAGCAGGCCCTGGAACAACGCCTCGGGGCGCGGCGGGCAGCCGGGGATGTAGACGTCGACCGGCACGATCTTGTCGACACCGTTGACGACGTTGTAGCCGTCGTAGAACGGCCCGCCGCTGGTGGCGCAGGCGCCCATGCTGATGACCCACTTGGGCTCCGACATCTGGTCGTACAGGCGCTTGAGGACTGGAGCCATCTTCTCGTTGACGGTGCCCGCCACGATCATGAGATCGCACTGTCGGGGCGTGGGGCGAAAGACCTCCATGCCGTACCGGGCGACGTCGTAGCGGGCGAACCCGGAGCTGAGCATCTCGATGGCGCAGCAGGCGAGGCCGTAGGTGAACGGGAAGACCGAGTGCGAGCGCGCCCAGCTGAAGATGAAATCGGCGGTGGTGGTGATGACGTTCGGCTCGCTGAAATGCTCCAGCTTGGGGTAGCGGATCGTCTTGGCACGCTCACTCATGCCCACTCGAGGGCCCCCTTGCGCCACGCGTAGAGCAGGCCGAAGGCGAGCACCGCGATGAACAACAGCATCTCGATGAACCCCGCTGCGCCCAGCGAGCGGAAGACGATCGCCCACGGGAACAGGAAGGCCGCCTCCACGTCGAAGACGAGGAAGAGGAGTCCGAACACGAAGTACCGTACGGCGAACGGCTGCCACGGGTTGCCGACCGGCGGGATGCCGCACTCGTACGGCTGCAGCTTCTCCGCTGTGAGGTGGCTCGGGTTGATGAGCTTGGAGAAGAGCAGGATGAGGACGACCAGACCCGCTCCGGCGACGATGAACAGCCAGACATACAACCAGTCAGTGAGGTATGCGTTCGTCATTCGATAGGTTGCGACGCCCGGGCTCCCCCCCTGGGAGCCGCCGGACGGCCCGCGTACTCTACCAAAGCCGGTTTGCAGGACGCAACTTGCACGCAAACCGGTGGGGGTACCCCGGAATATCCGTTCTGTGCAGGGTAATCACGACATCCCCCGCCGATTCGGCCTGTGCGGCGCCACTTTCTTTGATTGCCGAAAGCGGCCGCGTTGCACTTCGGCCCTCCGGCTCGTACGATGGAGCGGCACGATTCCCCCGGTCAGAGGTGCCCCCCACGTGAACATAGGTCCCACCGAGATCATCGTCGTCCTCATCATCGCCCTGCTCGTCTTCGGGCCCAAGCGCTTGCCGCAGATGGGCAGGTCGCTGGGCAAGGGCGTGCGCGAGTTCCGCAAGGCGGCGGAGACCGCCAAGTCCGAGCTCGGCCTCAGCGAGGTCACAGACCAGATCAACGAGGTCAAGGGCACCTTCGGCGACCTCAAGTCGAGCGTCGACCTCAAGTCGGCGATCGAGGCTCCGGTCGCCGGCAAGGATGCGGCGGCGTCCGGAGCGGCCGCGGCCGCCGGCCTCGCCGGCGCCGGCGCGTCCGAGCCGGAGACGCCCGCCACGGCGCCGGGTCCAGAGGCCCCTGCCGTCACGCCGGAGACGGAGGCGCTCGCCGTCGCGCCCGAGGCGCCCGAGGCGCCTGAGGCGCCCGAAGACACCGTGTCCGCCGGCGCCGGAACGGCCGGCGGACCCCCGACGGGAGCCTGACCGCGTGGCCCTCAGCGCCGAGGATCGTCTGACGCTGTTCGAACACCTCGACGAGCTCCGCCGTCGCCTGTTCCTGTCCATGATCGCCGTGACCGTCGGCGTGCTCCTCGCGGCGATCTTCAGCGACTTCATGTTCGACATCCTGCTGTACCCTCTGCGCCAGGTCCCCGGTCTGCCCGAGTCGGCGCAGACGATCACCACGTTCAGCCCGGCCGAGCCGTTCATGGTCAGCCTCAAGGTGTGGGTCGTCGGCGGCATCATCATGGCGTCGCCGTTCCTCATCTGGCAGCTCTGGGCGTTCCTGTCCCCCGCGTTCACCGAGGGCGAGAAACGCTACTTCTACCCCGTGGTCTTCGCCTCGTCCATGCTGTTCTTCGCCGGATTGGCGCTGGGCTACTTCCTGGTCCTTCCCAAGGGCCTGGCGTTCCTGCTGACGTTCAGCGCCGGCTACTTCAACGTGCAGCTCCGCGCCAGCGAGTACTTCATCTTCATGGCGCTTTTCATCCTCGCCTTCGGCGTGGTCTTCGAGCTCCCCGTGATCCTCGTGCTCCTGGCCAAGGTCGGCGTGGTCGACGACAAGTTCCTGCGCAAGAACCGCCGCTGGGCGGTGATCATCCTCGCCGTGTCCGCCGCCTTCATCACCCCCAGCCAGGACGCCTTCTCCATGCTGGCGATGTTCCTGCCGCTCTACATCCTCTACGAGGTGTCGATCGTCCTCGCCCGCTTCGTCCAGCCGAAGAAGGAGACGCAAGTCGCCACGGGAGACTCCGGCGACGGCGACGACTCCCCCAGCCGCGCGCCTGCGTGAACGCGGCCGGGGGCCGACGCGTCCCCTGTCGAGTACAATGATGAGTCATGGCTGAATACACGAGATACACCGTAGGGCCCGAGGACCTCCCACGGCGCCAGCGCGAGCGCAAGAAGAAGCGCTCCAAGGCGAGCAGCCGCAAATGGCTGTTCGTGAAGATCTTTGTCGTCGTCGTCCTGCTCTCGATGATCGCCGGACTGGCCGTCGCCGCCGGCGCCATGTATGCCCTCTCCCGCGATCTGCCGTCCCTCGAGGAGCTTGAGAAGAACCCGACAGCCGTCAACACGGTCATCTACGACCGGAACGGCGCGGTCATCGCCAAATTGCATGGGGCGGAGAACCGCGAGCTCGTCAAGAGCGGCAAGATCCCGGACATCATGAAGCAGGCCACCGTGGCCGTCGAGGACGAGCGTTTCTACGAGCACCACGGCGTGGATTACCAGGCAGTCGCCCGCGCGGTGATCCTCAACGTGAAGGCCGGGGGCGTCGTCCAGGGCGGCTCCACCATCACCGAGCAGTACATCAAGAACGCCTACGTGGGCAACGAGCAATCGTACACGCGCAAGATCCGCGAGGCCGTGCTGGCGTGGCAGCTCGAGGACCAGTGGAGCAAGGACAAGATCCTCACCGAGTACCTCAACACCGTGCCCTACGGCGCCGGCGCCTACGGTGTCCAGGCCGCGGCCCAGACGTACTTCCACAAGCCGGTGTCGAAGATCACCATCAAGGAGGCAGCACTGCTCGCCGCGCTGCCCAAGGCGCCGAGCGCCTTCAGCCCCACGGTGGACCCCAAGCAGGCCCTCAAGCGCCGCAACATCGTCCTCCAGTTGCTGGCCGATCAGGGGTACGTCAGCCAGGCGCGCGCCGACAAGCTCATGAGGAGCAAGCTGGGCGTGTACAAGCACCCGCCCAGCACCAACAACAGCATGGCCGACTACTTCGTCGACTACGTGACGCGCGTGCTCACCAAGCGCTACGGCTCGCGCACCGTCTTCGAGGGCGGCCTGCGCGTGTACACGAGCATCGACATGGACTGGCAGAAAGAGGCCATCAAGATCATCAAGAGCACCATGTCACCGCTCGATTTCGGCTTCAAGCCGTCGGCGGCGCTCGTCGCCATCGACCCGGCCAACGGCTACATCCGCACCATGGTCGGCGGCCTCGACTACGAGACGCAGAAGTTCAACCTCGCCTGGCAGGGCAAGCGCCAGCCAGGCTCGGCGATGAAGCCCTTCGTCCTCACTGCCGCGGTCGAGCAGGGCATGAACCCCGACACGACGTACTACTCGTCCAAGAGCCCCATCATCATCCCGATGGGCGCCTACGCGGCGCCATGGGTCGTCAACGGCGACGGGCCCGGCGGCCCCGAGAGCGTCTCCGCCGCGACGACGATCTCGGACAACGTCGTGTTCGCGCAGCTCAGCGTCGACGTCGGCCCCAAGAACAGCGTGGATACGGCGCACCGCATGGGCATCACCAGCCCGCTCGACGCCGTACCGTCCATCACCCTGGGCACGTCCGGAGTCACACCGCTCGAGATGGCGGACGCCTACGCGACACTGGCCGCCGGCGGCATCCGCCACAGGCCGCAGGCGATCGTCCGTGTGGTCATGCCCGGCGGGCGCGTCGACTGGAAGCCCAAGACCGCGGGCAAGCGCGCCATCCCGGCCGGCGTGGCCAGCGTCGTCACACAGTGCCTCGAGCGCGTGGCCTCGTCGGGCACCGGCTCGGCCACGGGCTCGTACTTCCCGTATCCGCGCGCCGGCAAGACGGGGACCACCGAGGATGGAGCCGACCTCTGGTACGTGGGGTACACGCCCCAGCTCGCGGGGGCCGTCTGGATGGGCGACGCCGACGAGCGCTCTGCCATGCCCGCGTACGGTGCCACGTACTCGGCCCCGATGTGGGCCAAGTTCTTCGCCGCGGCGCTCAAGGGCGCATCGCACCCGAGCTTCAAGGACTACCCGTGGACGTTCAGCCCGTGGGAGGGCAAGATGCAGACGTCGGCCTCGCCGTCGGCTTCGCCGTCGGCCAGCGATAGCGCGTCGCCGACCGCCACCCCGACCAAGACCATCACGCCGCAGCCGCAGCCGACGACGCCCAAGCCCACGCCGACGACGCCCAAGCCCACGCCGACTACGCCCAAGCCGACGACGCCTGCGCCGACGCCGACGACTACGCCGACCGCTGCCGGCGGCTAGACAGCCGCCGGCCTGCTCGGGCTCTGACCAGGGGGCCGGTGCTCGGCGGCGCAGCGGCGGCGCGCCTCACCAGGTCTCGTACCGGTCCGATCCTTTGCGGTACTCCTTGACCTGCTCTCCCAGGCCGTCGGCGATGGTCATGATGCGGCAGGCCATCTCGAGCACGCTGGTGAGCTGGTAGGCCTCCTCGAGCAAGTGGCCGATGGCGAAGGGTCCGTGGCCGCGGAGCATCACGACGTCGTATTCCTTGAGCCACCTGGGTAGCAGTTCGGCGACTTCCTTCGATCCCGCCGTGAGCTCCGTGTGGACAACGGGGACCTTGTGCAGGAGGTACGACCCCTCGCTGTCGATGGGGACGATCTCGTCACACATGAGCGAGCGGGCGATCGCGTAGGGCGGGTGTGCGTGCACGATCGCCTGCGCGGCCGTTCCCTCGTAGATGGCCCGATGGACGTTGATCTCGGTGCTGGCGAGCATCACGTTCGCGTCGTTCTCCTCCAGCCCGGTCTCGATGATGTCGCGCTCCTCGAGACGGGCGAGCATCGACCCGCGCCGCGTGATCAGGATGCGGTCCCCCATGCGCACGCTGACGTTGCCGCCGTGCGAGCTGATGACGCCGGCGACGAAGAGATCGCGGCCGACGGCCTGGAACTGCTCGAGGACGGTCGAGCTCACGGGTTGGTCGTTCCGGTCTCCGGAGCCGCGCCGGCGCGCGCCGCTTCGTCCGGCGCGCCGGCCGAAGCGGCGGCGATGCCCGCGGCCGCCGCAGTCGCAGTCAGCCCGAGGCGTTCCAGCTTGGCCGCGGAGGGCACGCCGCCCGCGTCCCAGCCGCGCGAGATGTAGTACTCATCCAGCATCGGCGGCAAGTCTACTACCTGACCGGCAGACGGCCCGGCCGGCACGGGTTCGTGCAGGAGCCGGGGCGGCAGTGTGTCGTCGGCGCGTGTGAAGCCCGCGGCGAGATTGAAGAGGTGCTCAGTGTTCCAGATGCGCTCGCCGAGCAGCAGCAGCTCCTGCGGCTCGACGGTCTCGCCCCAGACGGCGCTGAGCTGGCGGGCGTAGTAGTCCTCCTTCATCGCGAAAGCGGTGAACTTGCACACGCTCAGCGAATCGAGGACCGCGTTGAGGTTCTGGATGTTGATGAGCAGGCCCGCCTTGCCGAGCGTGGCGAAGCGGTCGACCATCTTGGGTATCCCGAGTATCTCGGGGCCGAGCATGTTGGCCCGCAGATGGCAGCCGCCGCGGTTGCTGGTCGCGTAGGCGAGGCCCTGGGCCTTCATGCCGCGGGGGTCGTAGGCCGGCATCTCGAGTCGTTTGACGCTCATCGAGAGCTCGGGACGGCCGTGGAGGGCGGCGAAACGCGCCGAGCCGAGCCCGAGTTCGGCCCCGAGGCCCTCGCCGGTGGCTGTGGCCTCGGCAAGCTCGATGATGGCCCTCGCGTCGCCGAACCGAGGGCCACCGGGCAGCAAGCCCTCTTCGGCGAGGTCCATGGCGCAGGCGATGGTGACGCCCATCGTGATCGTGTCCATGCCGGCGCGGTTGCAGGCGTAATTGGCCTGCACGATCGCCGTGAGGTCGCTCACGCCGCACTCGGCCCCGAACGCCCAGATGCTCTCGTACTCGGGGCCCTCCCCGCTCTGGCTGCCGGCGGTGGTGCGCCGGGCGCAGCCGATGATGCAGCCGCGGCAGGCTGAGCGGTGATGCACGTGGTGTTTCTTCAGCGCCTCCCCGGAGATGGCCGCGGCGCCCTCGAACCGGCTCTCGCGGTGGTTGCGGGTCGGCAGCGCTCCGGCCTGGTCCAGCACGTTGACGAGCACCGAGGTGCCGAACTCGGGCAGCGCCGTCGAGGTGATCGGGTTGGCCTTGAGCAGTTTCTCGGCCTCGTAGACGATGAACTCCAGGCGCTCGGGGTCGGCCACCGGCGGCTTGCGATCGCCGCGCCCGCTGACGACCAGCGCCTTGAGCCGCTTCGATCCCATCACGGCCCCGAGGCCCCCACGTCCGATGGACCGGCCGCGGTTGTTCACGATGCTGCCGAACAGCACGCCGCGCTCGCCGGCCGGGCCGATCACGGCGGCTTCGGACTTCGGGTGCAGCTCGCGCACGCGCGCCAGCGTCTCCGGCACGTCGAGACCCCAGAGGTCCGCGGCGGGGCGCAGCACCGCGCCGCCGTCGCCGTCGAGGGACTGAGCGGCCTCCGGTCCGGCGACCCGAGCGTCGCCGTCGCCGTCCAGCCCGATGGTCACGTAGCCGGGCGCGTCGAGCGCGCCGCCGACGACCAGGTAGTCCCAGCCCAGGCGGCGCAATGCGTTGCCCCAGTTGCCGCCGGAGTTGCCGTCGAAGACGGTCCCGGTGAGCGGCGAGCGACTGGTGACGCTGTAGCGGCCGCTCGCCGGAGCACCGGTCCCCGTGAGCGGGCCCGGCGCGAAGATCAGCAGATTCTCGGGAGCGAACGGCTCCACGTCGAACAGCCGCTCGCGGAGCGCCAGGTACGCGCCGAGCCCGCGCCCGCCGAGATAGGCACGGGCGACGTCGGCGGGCAGCTGCTCTTCGCTGCACGTCCGCCGGGAGAGGTCGAGACGCAGACCGCGGAGGGGCCGCAGGGTTGAGGGGGGCGAGGTCACCCGTTGATTATAGACGCAGCCCGGCGGGTCCGGCCTGATCGCGCCACTCGCCCAGGGTCATCCCGTGCTCGGCCAGCAGCGACCCATAGCAGTCACGCTCACCGAGCGTGGTCATGCCGAGCTTCTCGAGCACGCGCAACGAGGTCGTGTTCGCCGGGTCCACGACAGCGGCGACTCGAGGCAGCCGCAAGCCGGCGAAGGCCCAGAGGAGGACGGCCCGCGCAGCCTCAGTTGCGTATCCCTGACCCCAGGTGGCCCGGGCCAGCGTATACGTCAACTCCACATCCGGACCGGCCTCCAGCAGCTGGAGACCGGTCTCCCCGACCACACGCCCGGAGGCGCGTTCCACGACCGCGAGCGGGCCGAAGCCGTGGGCGGTCCAGTGCTCGCCGGCCTCGGCGAGCGATGCGCTGACCTCGCCGGCGCTGAGGGGGCGCCGTTGGGCGCCGACGAAGCGCATGACCGCGGCGTCGCCGAACACACCGAGCAGAGGCTCGAGGTCGGACGCCGCGAAGCGGCGTAGCTCGAGCCGCTCCGTGACCAGCGGCGGCGTAGCGGCACGATCCTCAGCGAGCCAGGCGCGCGCCGATAGCCCGTACTTGGCCCACTGCCTGCCCCAGTACTCGGCGACGCCCAACGAGCGCATGCCGAGCTTGCGCAGCACGGTCACCGAGGCGGTGTTCGCCTCACGGGCGATGCCGACGATGCGGTCGAGCCCCGCCTCTTCGAAGCCGTACTTGACCGTTGCCGCGCCGGCTTCGGTGGCGTAGCCTCTCCCCCACGCCGACGGCTCGAGCGCGAACGTGATCTCGACCTCGGATCCTCCGTCCAGTGGCTGCAGGCCGGCGATGCCGACGAGGCGTCCGCCGGCCCGTTCGCTCACATGCCACTGCGCGAAGCCAAGGCGGCGCTGCATGTCGGCGAGGAGCGCCGCCCACTCGCCGGCCTCCGCGAGGTCCGCCGGCGGCGCGCTGTTCCAGAAGTGCATGACTCTCGGGGCGGCGAGGACGGCGTACACGTCGGCGCCGTCGGCCGCCGTGAGCGGCCGGATCGTCAGACGCGCTGTCTGCAGCGGGAACGGCATGGCGCGAAGCATAGACGGCGGCGGGCCTGGCTGAGAACAGCCGGTCCCGCCGCCGTCTCGTCCGTCTCTCCTACAGCGCCTTGCGCCGGTCGACGACGCGTACCGCCTTGCCCTGGGAGCGCTGGATCGCCTTGGGCTCCTTGAGCTTGACCGCGACCTGGATGTTCAGGACGTTGTAGATCTGCGCCTGCACGCCGCGCTGGAAGCGCTCGAGGTCGCCCATGGTCTCCGCGAAGAGGTCCTCCCCGACCTCGACCCAGATCTCGATGACGTCAAGGTAGCCCTTGCGGTCGACGACGATCTGGTAGTGCGGTTCGATGGCCGGGATGCTCATCAGCACTTCTTCGATCTGACTGGGGAACACGTTGATGCCCCTGATGATGAGCATGTCGTCGCTGCGCCCGATCGGTTTGCTCATGCGCACCGAGGTCCGGCCGCAGGCGCACGGCTCGGAGGTGAGCGTGCAGAGGTCGCGGGTGCGATAGCGGATGAGCGGCTGGGCCGCGCGGGTGAGGGTCGTGAAGACGAGCTCACCGACCTCGCCCTCAGGCAGCGGCCGCAGTGTCTCCGGGTCGATGATCTCGGCGAGGTAGTGATCCTCGTTGACGTGCATGCCCGCCTTGCAGAGGCATTCGTAGCCGACCCCCGGGCCGCCCATCTCGGAGAGCCCGTAGATGTCCAGGGCGTCCTCGCCGAGCCCCGCTTCGATCTGGGCGCGCAGCTCGTTGGTCCAAGGCTCGGCGCCGTGGAAGCCGACGCGCAGCGGCAGGTCGTCCGGGCGCAGGCCGCGGTCGCGAGCGGCGTCGGCCAGGTACATGGCGTACGAAGGCGTGCAGCTCAGGGCCGTCGCGCCGAAGTCGCGCATGATCTTGAGCTGCCGTTCAGTGTTGCCGCCGGAGATGGGCACGACGATGCAGCCGAGGCGCTCTGCCCCGAGGTGCAGGCCGAGCCCGCCGGTGAAGAGCCCGTAGCCGAAGGCGTTCTGCAGCAGGTCGCCCGGCTTGACGCCGCCGGCGGCGAGGGTCCGGGCGATCAAGTCGCTCCAGACGTCGATGTCGCCACGGGTGTAGCCGACCGTCGTCGGGTTGCCGGTCGTGCCGGAGCTGGCGTGCACGCGCACGATCTGGTCCCGCGGCCGGGCGAACATGCCGAAGGGGTAGTGGTCGCGGAGGTCGATCTTGGTCGTGAAGGGCAGATCGGCGACGTCGCCGTGACTGCTCACGTCGCCGGGCATCACGCCGAGCTCGTCCAGCTTCTTGCGGTAGAACGGGACGTTCTCGTAGGCGTTCTCAAGCGTCTCCCGGAGCCGCTCCATCTGCAGCTCGCCGAGCCGCGGCGTGGCCAGGGTCTCCGCGGCCGGCTGCCAGTAGAGCCCGCCTGCCTCGTCCGGGGTGAGGTGTTCCTCGAGAGCGGTGGAGAGCGGTGTCCCTTCGGCGCCCCGCTCGATACCTTGCCTACGGCGGGTATTCACAGGGCCCACACCTCCTCGTCGGTGAGCAGCTTCACCTTGTCGGCGAGGAGCTCGACGGCGCGGTCGATGTCGCGCACCGCAAAGCAGATGTTCCAGAACGAGATGCTGTAGAGGTAGTCGATGGAGACGCCCGCGGCCGCGAGCTGGTCCAGCACCTCGGCGAGCCCGCCGGGCTCGTCTGCGACCTTCACGCAGAGGACCCGGGAGAAGTGCGTCGTGAACCCGGCATCGTGCAGCAGCGTGCGCGCTCGCTCCGGGTCGGTGACGATCAGGCGGACGATGCCGTACTCGGCCGCCTCCGTGGTGGAGAAACCGCGGATGTTGATCCCGGCCCTGCCGATGATGTCGGCGACCTCCGCCAGACGACCGCTGCGGTTCTCGAGAAACACGGTGAGCTGCGTGACCTTCACGACTCGACCTCCTGGCTGGCGATCGCGGCGCGCCCGAGCTCGAACGCGCGCAGATTGACTTCGAGGATCTTCGCCGGCACCACGGCCTCGAGGCCGCGGTGCCACTGCTCATCGTCGAACGGGAGGACGGTCGAGGCGGCGCCGAGCAGCGCGACGTTGACGGCGCGCAGCGAACCCGCCTCGCGGGCGATCGCCTCAGCGTCGAGGGCGAGCAGGCGCACGCCGCGCAGCGCGGCCGCGCCCGCGAGATCACCCGGGTACTCCTCCTCGCGACGCAGCACGCTTCCCGGCGTGATCCGCGTGGTGGCGGCGCAGACGAGCGTTCCGTTCCCGCCGAGCAGACCGAGGCCGCGGAAGCCCTCGAGGAGCTCTGTGGCGACGACGACGTCGGCGTGTGGTGCGACCGGCGACCAGACATGCTCGCCGAAGCGGACGCTGCTGAGCACGCTGCCGCCGCGCTGCGCCATGCCTTTGACCTCGCTGGACTTCACCTCGAGGCCGGCGCCGGCGGCGGTCGCCGCGAGGATGGCCGTGCCGAGCAGGATGCCCTGGCCGCCCACCCCGACGAGCGAGACCGTCGTCGTCCCGTTCACGGCGCGTCCTCGCGGGAGGCGGCGTAGCTCAGGGCGCCGCGACGGCAGACCTCGACGCACAGACCACAGGCCGCGCAGGTCTCGGTGATCGACACGGAGAGTTCCCCCGGGGCCAGCGCCGGGCAGCCCAGGCCCACGCAGACGCCGCACAGATCACAGCGTTCCTCGTCGACCGTGACCTCGCCCGGCTTCGCGCGCGTGGTGAGGACGCACGGCGCACGGGCGACGATGACGCCGAGACCGGCGGCCTTCGCCTCGGCCTTGATGGCGGCGTCCAGCGCCGGGTAGTCGCCGGCGTCGATGGTGACGCAGCGAACGCCGATGCCCTCGACGAGCTTCTGGATGTCTACGGCGGGGCCCTCGCTGAGGTCCGGGTGCAGACCCGTCCCCGGGTGACCCTGGTGGCCGGTCATCGCGGTGGTGCGGTTGTCCAGCACCATCACCATGCCCTCGACCTCGTTGTAGAAGGCGTCGATCAGCGGTGTGATGCCCGAATGGAAGAAGGTCGAGTCCCCGGTCACGGCGACGGCCGCCTTACGCCCCAGGGCCTTGTTGAAGCCGGCCATCATGCCGATGCTGGCTCCCATGCAGAGGCAGCTGTCCAGCGCCAGGAGCGGAGGTAGCGCACCGAGCGTGTAGCAGCCGATATCGCCCATCGGAGCGAGCTTGCGGCGCCGCAGGGCGGCGTACACGGTGCGATGCGAGCATCCCGGACAGAGCACCGGCGGGCGGACCGGCAACCCGGCGGCGGGCTGCGGCGGGCTCGAGATGCGCAGCGCCGGAGGAGGCACCGGCCGCCGGCGCCGAGGGGGCTTGCGCAGCACGTACGGCTCCAGCGCGCGGAAGACGATCTCCTGGTTCAGCTCACCGTCCATCGGGATGGCCGCCTTGCCGATCACCGGCAGGCCGAGCGCCCGCACCTGCATCTCGAAGAACGGATCGAGCTCCTCCACCACGGCCACGCGCGATACGTGCTCGTACAGGCGGGTGATCTTGGCGTAGGGAAACGGGTGCGAGAGGCCCAGCTTGAGAAACCACGCCTTGGGAAACGCCTCGCGCGCGTAGGCGTACGCGACGCCGGATGCGATGATGCCGAAGTCCGACGTGCCCGCCTCGAGCACGTTGAGCGGGCTCTCCTCGGCACGCCGCCGTAGCCGTTCGAGGCGCTCGAGGACGAGCCGGTTCCGCTGCCGCGCGTACTGCGGGACCATGACGTACTTGGTGATGTCCCGCGCATACTCGCGCGGCGGCACCTCGACCGGCACGCGCGGCAGCACCAGGCCGCGCCCGTGCGAGATACGGGTGGTAGTCCGCAGCAGCACGGGCGTGTCGAACTCCTCCGAGAGGGCGAAGGCCTCGGCGACGAAGTCGTAGGCCTCCTGGCTGTCGGAAGGCTCCAGCATGGGCACCTTCGCGAACTTCGCGAAGTTGCGGTTGTCCTGCTCGTTCTGTGAGGAGTGCATGCCGGGGTCGTCGGCGCAGATGACGACCAGGCCGGCATTGACGCCGGTCAGGGAAAGCGTCATCAACGGGTCGGCGGCCACGTTGAGGCCGACGTGCTTCATGGTCACGATGCTGCGCACCCCGGCAAGCGATGCGCCGACCGCGGTCTCGAGAGCCACCTTCTCGTTGATGCACCACTCACTGTGGATGCCGTCGAGCCCAGCGGTGGTCTCGATGATCTCCGTGGAGGGAGTGCCGGGGTACCCGCAGGCGAAACCCGCCCCGGCGCGCGCAGCACCGTGGGCGATCGCCTCGTTTCCGGAGAAGAAGAGCTGGCGTTCCAAGGGGGCCGATTATAGCCGAGGCGCGGCCGCGCGCCAGCCTCCCCCGTCCGGATGACGGAACCCGGCGCGACCGCACGCCGGCGCCGCCGGTGAGGGCGCCACGCTGTGCCTCGCTCGCGGTGCCGCCGGAGGTGCCGCCAGCGATGCCGCGCGGTACCGTGGATGGCTCCGGCAGCGGTGCCGCTGGAGGCGTCGGCCGGTGGCGCGCGTGATGCCGCTCGTGGTGCCGCTAGTGGTGCCGGTGGTGCCGGCACCGGCGCGGTGGCTGCCGTGTCGAGCGTCGGCGCCTCGGCTTCTCCTGCTCCACGGTCGCCCCCCCGATGCTCCTCGAAGCATGGCGCAGGCCGGAGGTGAGGGTGTGGTCGCCGGGGCGCCAGACCCCTCCGCTTCGCGGTTCATGGTCCCGCAGCCCGTGCGCCATCGCCGGCTCTCGAGGCCTTAACCCAAACCCTGAACTTGACCTTGAAGGATTCGTGGATCCCTGCCAGAATAGTCCCTGCATGCAACGCGCACCCTTCACGCCTCGCATGACGCGGACGGCCTTCGAGTGAGCCGCCCCTCTCGCAGACGCCGCGACCCGGCGCTCCTGCGAGCACGATACCGGACCCTCTTCTTCCTGTTGCTCACCGTCCTCGCCCTGGCGCTCGGGTACCGCGCCGCGGCGGCGCCGGCGCTGGGCGGTGTCCTCATCGGCGTCTACTCCGTCAGAGTCGCGCGCACGCGCCCCGTCGAACTCGCACACACGTTCGTCGTCCTCGACTGGCTGCTCCTCGGCCTCGCTCTGGTCCTCTCCGGCGGCGCGGAGAGCTGGCTGCTCGGCACCGTGCCACTCCTCGCCATGGGGCAGCTCGCGGGTGCGCCGCGTGGTGAGTGGCCATATCTCGTCGGACCCGCCCTGGGTCTGATCGTCGTCCTGGCCATCGCCGACCCGTCGCTGGGCGGCAGCCGCGTGGGCGGCGTCGCCAAGATCGTGGTGCTGGTCGCCGGCGGCTGCGTCGCGGCGACCAGGCTCCCTCGCCGGCCGGCCGGCGGCAGGCGACAGCCGCACGCACCCAAGGTCGATGTGAGCACGGGACTCTCGACCGCCGCCTGCCTTCCCGGCTTCCTGGACGGGTCGACGGCGGCGGCCCTCGCAGAACACCGGCCGCTCAGCGTCGTGTACGTGCGTCTGGAGCAGTACGAGGACAGCCGCAACTTCCTCGGCGCCGAGGGCAGCGAAGAGCTCGTCCGCGGCGTCGCCCGGCGCGCGGAACGCCGGCTCTGCGCCGACGGGCGCGCTTTCCGCGTGCGACCTGACGGTCTCGTGCTCGTCCTCCCCGGCCTCTCGCTCACCGAGGCCCGGCAGACAGCCTGCGACCTCGCCCACGAGGTGAGCGGGAGCCTCATCGCCGGGCGCCGGCAGACGCTTGCGACCGGCGCCTCCTCCTTCCCCACGGTGCGCCGCATCGACGACCTCTTGGCGGCAGCCCGCGACGAGGCGCTGCCTCGCGCCGTACCGGCGGAGGTGGCCGGGACCGTCGTCCCGCTCGCAGCGGCCCAGTGATCGGGCGGGCCGCAGCGGCCCGCACCTTGCCACTCTCCATTCGCCTCGCTAGTCTTCGGCTGTGGAGATCGACATCACCAGCGAGCGGGTCACCGAGGGAATCGCCGTGCAGGTCGTGGTGCGGCTCTCCGGACGCGAGACCGGCAGACTGTTCGTGACCGGCGACACGCTGGTCCAACTCCCACTCGAGGGATCGCTCCCCGACACTGACGGGTCACCTCTCCCCCGCGCCGGCATCTTCCTCAGCGAACTGGCCGGCAAGCGGGAGGGCCTCACCCGGATCTTCACCGACGACGCCGCCGCGCAGGCCTTCGCCGCCGCGGTGCGCAGCCAACTCGAGACCGCCTTGGAGGCGCGATGACCGACCAGGCAGATATCCTCGCCGCACAGCTCGCCCCTTACCGGGAGACGCCCGGGATCCTCGCTGCCCTGCTGATCTCACGCGACGGGTTCGTCGTCGCCGCCGACGCCGCCGCCGACTTCAGGGCCGAAGCCGTGGCGGCCCAGGTGGCCGGCGTCATCGACATCGGCGCCCGTCTCGCCGCCGAGCTCGCCCAGCCGGAGGCGAAGTACATCTCCGTCGACTTCGGCGACCTCAACGTTGTGCTCGCCCCCTTTGGCGGCGAGCTCATGCTCGTGCTCGTAGGTCTGTCCAGCGCCCTCGCCTGCGAGTACCGCCTCATCAAGCCCGGCGCCTGACCGTCCGGCCGGCGCAGCCGGCCGTAGTGACCAAGGAGAACTCATGGAAGACGCGGTCGAACAGCTCGACAATCTGGCGCGGAGCGTCGGCGAATGCACCCGCTGCGACGAGCTCGTGGCGAGCCGGCTCCGCGCCGTACCCGGCGGTGGACACCCGCATTGCACGGTGATGCTCGTCTCCCTCGCACCGGCCCGTGCCGACGAGGCTGAAGGCGGAGTGGCCGGCGAGACCACGCTTGCGGAGCTCGCCGAGTTCATGCCGGCTCTCGCCACGAGCCGCGATCAGGTGTACGCGACGACCCTCGTCAAGTGCGTCCCCCGCAGCGGCTCCGCCGAGCGCGGCCCCACCGCCGACGAGCTCACGGCCTGCTATCCGTATCTCTCCAAGGAACTCACGATCACCACCCCGCACTACGTGATCACCGTAGGCGAGGAGACGACGCGTTTCCTGCTCGGCAAGTTCTTCAAGAACCGGCCCTATGAGCCCGACGATTCGCTCGAACTCAAGCTCTTCGACAACCCGTCGTTCAAGGTAGTGCCGATCGCGGCGCCGGCGGAGCTGCGCGAGCGCGACGCGAAGGCGCGCAAGGAGTACGTCGAACGCCTGCGCGCCCTCGCGCAGGTGATGGGCCTCTAGGCCAGGCCTCGAGACCTGGCTATCGGTCGCAGGTCCGCGCTCAACCGCCGCCCAGCTCGCGGCCCGCGGTCGCGATGACGGCGGCGATGCGCTCGTCCGCGCCGGCCGGCAACGGCTTGGGACGGTGTGTCGCCAGGATCTCCTCGACCAAGGCGACGGCGCCCGACCTCGACCAGCAGGCGCAGCGTCGTCTCGTGGATGTCGTCGAGTTCTGATGCGGGGGGCGGCGTGATGCGCGCGAGCATTCTCGGTGTTGCTTCCCGGCCCGAGGGCCGCAGAGGGAGTCCGTCAGGGTACGACCACGCGCAGGGCACGGGGCACGACGCGGCACTCCATCGGCAGCTTTCCGGCGACCTCGCCGTCGGTCTGGACGAGCACTTCCTTGCCCTCCTCCACGGTGGCGATGGACGCGCGCTCCGTGCGGAAGTACTCGACCTTGGGATGCTTGATGTGAGCGTTGATGAGTGCGGCGGTCCAGTACCAGACCGTGCTCAGAAACGACTTGTCCTTGAGCACGCAGACGTCGAGCAGCCCGTCGCGCATGTCGGCCAGGGGCGTGATCCCGAACGCGCCCCCGTAGTTCGACGAGTTGCCAAAGACGGCGAAGTAGCCCTCGACGGTGCGCTCCTCAGAGGTCACCCTGATCAACGGTTCCTCACGCGTGAGGTAGTTGGCCAGGCCTTGTACGGCGAACGCCGCTTCCTTGAGCGCCTTCTTCATCGTGGGGTTGAGCGAGGCGACGACGGCCGCGTCCATGCCGACCCCAGCCATGAGCCCGAAGTACCGATCGCCGGCCAGGCCGAGGTCGATCCACGAGACCACGGGCGCCTCCAGGAGACGGACCGCATCCGGTGGATCGAGCGGGATCCCAAGCTCCATGGCGAGGACGTTGACGGTGCCGGTGGGAACGATGGCCAGCGGCGTCCCGCTGCCGGCAAGGCCGTTGACCGTCTCGTTGACGGTCCCGTCGCCGCCGATGGCGCAGACGACGTCGAACCCGGCGGCTACCGCTTCTCGCGCGAGCCGCGTCGCATCACCGGGCCCACCGGTCTCCAGCTCTGCGACTGAGTACCCGAGCCCCCGAAGCGCCTCGAAGATGAGCGGCACGTCGCGCTGGTACCCCCCGCCGCCGGACTGCGGGTTGAAGATGGCGGCGATACGGTCGCCGGGCCGGATCACGTCAGCGCCTCTTGCGCGTCCGTCGAGAGCCGAAGGACGGCCGTGTACCCGGCTTCGCGGGCGAGCTCCGCGGCGCGCGCGAACGCGTGACCCACGTGGCCGGGCCGGTGCGCGTCCGAGCCGAGGACGAGCGGGATGCCGAGCGCAGCGGCCTCGGCGAGCAGCGCCGGGCCGGGGAACGCCTCGGCGACTGCCTTGCGCAGTCCGCTGGTGTTGATCTCGATGGCCATGCCGGCCGCCGCGGCAGCGCGCAGCGCCGCCGACGCGGCGGCGGCCACGGCCTGCTCGTCGTCCAGCCGGCGCACGAACTTCTTGGCGTGGTCGAGGTGGCCGAGGATGTGGAACAGACCGCTCTCCGCGGCCTGCCTCGAAAGGTCCAGGCTCTCGAGGTAGATGCGATCGAGTCCGTAGGCGGCCAGCCGGGGTTCCATCTCGGGGTGGTCGAAGCCGAAGCGGTCGCCGACGACGTGCACCGAGCCGATCACGTACTCGAAGGGATAGGCGGCCAGCACCTCCGCCGTGTCCTCGAGCGTCTCGGGGATGAAGTCGGCCTCGATGCCCAGCAGGATGCGCACGTCGGCGGCGTACTCCCGGGCCAGCCCCTGGATGAGCGCGACGTAGTCGTCGAGCTCTTCCGGCGCCATCGCCCAGTCGTCGGTGAGGTCGTAGCGTGGTGCCCACCCGCCGACGAACGGCAGGTGGTCGGCGAAGCCCATCTCGGTCATGCCGAGCCGAATGGCGCGCTCGACGTACTCGCGCGGCTCACCCTCCGCGTGGGGGCAGAGCCCGGTGTGGATGTGGTAGTCCGCGAACATCTTGCGCGTGGCCCCCGGGTGGTCGGCACGATCCCGTGCGCGCAAGCCTACACCCGACGTCGCGCGCGCGGGGGCCGGCGCCGCGCGAAGAGCAGCACGAGCAGCATGCCGGCGACGAAACCGCCCAAGTGGGCGAAGAAGGCGACGCCGGGCTGCCCCGAGACGTAGGACCACGCGCCGCCGACGCCCTGGAGCGCGAACCAGACGATGAGCAGGATCCAGGCCGGTACCTCGAAGACCGGGAAGACGAAGATGAGCGGCACGACGGTCACCACTCGGGCGCGAGGGAACAGCACGAGGTACCCGCCGAGCACGCCGGCGATGGCGCCGCTGGCGCCGATGAGCGGAACGTCACTGGAGGGGGCGACGAGCACCTGCGCCGTCGTCGCCAGCATCCCGCAGATGACGTAGAACGCCAGGTATCGCGGCCGCGACATGGCGTCCTCCACCCTGCTTCCGAAGATCCAGAGATAGAGCATGTTGAAGATCAGGTGCAGCCAACCGCCGTGCACGAACATGGACGAGAACAGCGTCGCCCACCAGGGGAACCAGCCGAATGGGGGCACATCCAGATGATGGGTGAGCTCGAAGGGCCGCGCACCCAGCAGGTAGTACCAGCCCTGCAGCGTGATGCCCCAACGCGGCAGGGCAAGCTGGACGATGAAGACGGCGACGTTGGCGGCGATGAGCGCCACCGTCACCGCCGGGAAGCGCCGCGTACGGATGTCGTCGTTGAGAGGGATCACGCGTGGCCCAGTGTACCTCCGGCAGAACGCGCCCGCAGTCGAGGTGGAGTCCGTCTACGGGCGGCCACGGGAGCCGCTCGTAGCCAATACCGACAACGCCGGCGCCTCGCGGTGCAGGCACGGCCAAGGAGAAGCGCGCGCGAACGGCGAATGACTGTGCATCTCAAGTGGTACGTTGTGGGTGTCGGAGGAGGTCTGGTATGCCCGGGACGACGCAAAGCGTCGAGCCGCGAACGATCGTGATCCCGCGTCAGCTCGAGGGGTTCTTCTACGAACGGCTTGCAGCCACGTTCGCGGGGCGCGACGACGTGCGCGTCGTCGTCGACCGGCGCACCGGCGAACGCCGCCGCCCGCGCTGGGTCAGCGGATCCGGTCCCTTCACCGAGCGTCGCCGCGGCGACCGTCGCGGTGAGGGCCCGGAGTGGTCGCTGCCGGACATGCCGTTCTCCGCCTCCTGACGTTCGTCCATCACCACAGGCACGAAGGGCCGGCGCGCGGCGCCGGCCCTCTTCGTCGCACGATCCAGCGCTGCCGTCCCTAGATCCAGCCGTTCTCCCGGCTCACGATGACGGCCTGGGCGCGGTCCACCACGTTGAGCTTGTGATACACGTTGTGCAAGTGGTTGCGCACCGTGCTCTGGCTGAGATCGAGCGCCCTGGCGACCTGCTTGTAGGTCTTGCCGCCGGCCAGCAGGCCCAGCACTTCGAGCTCGCGGTCGGTCATCGGGTTGGGGACGTCGCCCCTGGGCGGCCCAAGCTCTCCCAGGTGCACCTTGACGCGCGCCAGCAGTTCCTTGATGTGGAAGGGCTTGGTGATGTAGTCGGCGGCGCCCTTCTCGAAGCCCAGGAGCTTGTCGCTGATCTCCCGACGCGCCGTCAGGAAGATGATCGGCGAGCGCAGATCCGTGGGCTTCTCGCGCAGCTTCGCGTAGACGGCGAACCCGTCCATGTCCGGCATCATGATGTCGAGCAGCACGAGGTCCGGGAGATAGAGCGACGCGACGCGCACGGCCTCGCTGCCGTTGGCGGCGCTGCGCACGTCGTACCCGGTCATCTCGAGCGCTTCGGCCACGAGCCGCCGAATGTCGGGCTCGTCGTCGACGACGAGGATTCGCTTGGCCATCAGTTCACTCTCCTGCCGTGCCGGGGTCGGGAGCCGCGACTCTTGCGTCGCACCACCGGAGTGCATCGGCTGCCCGGATCCAGCTGAGGACGGCGGCGGCGCGCGCCCCGCGACCGGGAGATCCGGACATCCCCACCGATCCACTCCGACCGGCGTTCCCAGTATCGGCAACGCCGGGACGAACCTTAGCGGCATGCCCGGGCAGTAGCCTGCGGGCCTGGTGCGACCGCGCCTTCCCGGCCTCCGTCAGCGGATGATGCGTTCTCCGAACGTCACCAGCATGACCACGGTGGCGAGGGCCACGGCGACGGCCAGGACGATGTCGAGGTAGCGCCGCCGCCGCACCGCCTGCATGGTCAGCGCGACCAGCCCGTACCCCGCGACGCCCAACCCGACGACGCCGGCGATCAGGATCAGCCAGTTCACGACGACCATCGTACACGCCGGGGAGGGCCGGCGCAGGGAGGTCTGAGGCGGCCGCCGCGATCAGGTCTGGAGGCGACCGGCGAGGAACTCGAGCGGGTGGAGAGCGGCGCGGCCACTGAGATCGCGCACCTGCGACCGGCACGACGTACCGGTCGCGAGCACGGCCGTGTCCTGCCGCGCCGCCCGCACCGCCGGCAGCAGCACTCGCTCACCCATAGCCACGCTGAGCGCGTAGTGTTCGGCCTCGTAACCGAACACGCCGGACATGCCGCAGCACCCGGCGTCTGGATCCTCGACCTCGAGGCCGGGAACGGCGGCCAGGGCGTCCTGCGTCGCCGCGGCGAAGCCCAGCGCCTTCTCGTGGCAGTGAGTGTGCAGGAGCGCGCGGCCGCCGGCACGGAAGCGCAGGCGGCCTTCAGCGGCCAGGTCGGCGACGAGAGCAAGCGCCGGACGCGCCGCCGTGGCGACCTCGGCGACACGCGGGTCCCCGGGGAGCAGCCGCGCCCAGTCGTCGCGCACCATGGACAGGCACGACGGCTCGATGAAGAGGACCTCGGCGCCGTCCCGGACGCGAACGTGCAGCCCGTCGAGAGCGCGCCGCGCAGCGGCGCGCGCCCGCTCGATCTGCCCCGTCGACAGCGCGGTACGGCCGCAGCAGCCAACGTCCGTGAGGCTGAGGCGCACGCCCGCGGCGGCGAGGAGCCGCGCCAGTGCCTCGCCCACGCCCGGCTCCTGATACTGGACGAAGCAATCGACGAAGAGCGTTGCGGTCTTGGCGGACCCCGAAGCCGCGACGGCTGTCGGCGCCGGCCGGGCGGCCCACCGGCGCGTGAGCGGCCAGCTCGCGAACGTAGGCAGCGGCCGTTCGCGGGCGACGCCGACGCGGTTGGTCACGAGCCGCGCCGCTCGGGTGCGGCCAAGGACGTTGACCAGCGGCGCGACCGGCGCCGCGAGCGCCGCGAGCCGGCGGAAGTCGCCGATGCCGCGCGCGAGCGGCGGGACGCCTTCGCGGGAGCGCAGTTCCGCGAGCCACTCGACCTTGAGAGCGGCCATGTCGACGCCTGCGGGGCACTCGGTCTTGCACGCCTTGCAGGCGACGCAGGTGCCGAGCACTTCGCGGAACTCGTCCTCGCCGATCGCCGCCAACGGCACGGCTCCACAGACGACCCCCTGCAACGCGTTGGCGCGCGCCCGGGTGGTGCGCGCCTCATCGCGCGTCGCAGAGCCGGGCGGGCACATCGTGCCTGAGAGCTTCTTGCAGAGGCCGGCGCCGAAGCACTTCTCGATGGCGAGGTCGAAACCGCCCTCGGCGGCGTAGGAGAGCCGCGGCGCCCACGCCCGGTCGCCGCGGTAGTCGGCGCCGAAGCGCAGCGCCTCAGTGACCGGGGGGCCGTCCACCACGACCCCGGGATTCAGCAGGCGATGCGGGTCGAAGGCGTCCTTGACGGCGACCATGGCCTCGTACAGCCCGGGCCCGAGAAGCCGTGGCAGGAACCAGCTGCGCGAGCGCCCGCAGCCGTGCTCGCCGGAGATCGCGCCGTGGTAGTCGGCCACGAGACGGCCGACCTCGCCGGCCAGCGCGTCCATGCGGGCCACGCCTGCCGCGGTCTTGAGGTCGAGCAACGGCCGGATGTGCAGGCAACCGGCGGAGGCGTGCCCGGTGTAGCTGGCGCGGGCGCCATGGGACGCGACCACCCGCTGGAAGTCGTCGACGAAGTCGGCGAGCCGCTCTGGCGCCACGGCCGCGTCTTCGACGAACGACGCCGGGCGCTCCGCGCCCGGCGCACCCATGAGCAGCGGCAGGGCGGCGCGACGCAGGGCCGCGGCTTCCGCGAGCTCCTCCGGCTGCTCGAGCCAGAGGGACTGGGTCGCGCCAAGGGCGCCGGCGAGGGCACGCAGGCGCGCGAGGCCGGCGTGGGCCTCCTCCTCGCTCCCCTGATACTCGACGGTGAGCAGCGCCGCGTCGCCGCCGCCCACCATCGCGGCCATGTTCCGGTACGTGGCCAGGTTGGGAGCGCGACGCAGCGGCGCGAGGTCCAGGAACTCGGTCGCGGATGGCCCTGTATCGAGGATGGCGACGTTGGCCTCCAGTGCCTCGCGCAAGGTCGCGAAGGTGAAGGCGGCGCCGACTCGTGCGGCCGGGCGCGCGTCGAGCAGCACGTCGAGCTCGGTGAACAGGGCCAGCGTACCCTCCGAGCCGGCGAGCAGCCGGCCCACCTCGGGCTTGGGCGCGAGCAGCTCCCGGAGGTTGTAGCCGGAGGTGCACCGGATCGTCTCCGGGTAACCGGTCGCGATGGGCTCGCGGTACCGCTCGCGCACCCGCGCCAGCTCCGCCGCGAGCCTTCCCCCTGCCGCCCCGCGAATGCCGCTCGTGAGGTCGTCCCCGACACAGGCCCCGAACTCGATGTCCTCGCCGCCGGCGAGCACGCCGGCCACGCGCAGCACCTTGTCCTTGGTCTCGCCGTAGACGATGGAGCGCGAGCCGGAGGAGTTGTTTCCGACCATGCCGCCGATGGTCGCCTGGTCGACGGTCGAGGTGTCGGGTCCGAACTCGAGGCCATACGGCGCCGCGGCGGCGTTGAGCGCGGCCTGGACGACGCCGGGCTGGACTCGAGCGTGGCGAGCGCCGGCGTCGATCTCGAGGATGCGGTCCAGGCCGAAGCAGTCGACGACGATGCCGGGGCCGATCGCCTGCCCGGCGAGGCTCGACGCGGCGCCGCGGGCCACGACCGGCAGGCCGGTCTCTGCCGCGACCGTCGCCACGACCGCCAGATCGTCCGGCGAGCCGGCCGCGACGACGACCTCAGGCACGACGCGGTATCCCGAGGCGTCGGTGGAGTAGAGCCAGCGACTGAGCGGCGACGCCGAGACCTTGCCGGCCACCGCGCACCGGAGCGCCTGCCCGGCGGCGCGGCCCTCCGGCGAGAGCTCGGGGATGCGATGGCGGGCGGTCATGCCGTCAAGGATATCGCGCGCGCCACCTCAGGACGCGCGCCGGGTCGCACCCACCGCGGCGTCGGAGACCGGACCGGCTTACAGCCCACCTGGACTGAAGGCCGGCAGCCAACGGCCGAGCTGTTCGAGGACGCCCAGCATCATGAGCACGCCGAACACGACGAGGAGCGCGCCGGCGGCCACCTGGATGGTGCGATAGTGGCGCTTGACCCAGCCGAGCCGGGCGCTCACCCAGTCGAAGGCGAGCGCGGCGAGCACGAAGGGCACGCCGAGCCCGATCGAGTAGACCAGAAGAAGAAGTGAGCCCGTGAGCACGCTCTGACTGGTGGCGGCCATGGAGAGGATCGCGCCGAGCACGTAGCCGACGCACGGCGTCCAGCCGATGGCGAGGGCGGCGCCGGTGAAGAAGGCGCCGGCGGCGCCGGCGCGCTTCGGCGCCACCTTGAGCACCGGCTCCGGCAGCTTGATCACGCCGGAGACCAGGAGGCCACTCACGACGATGAAGGCGCCGGCGGCGATCATCAGCTCCTGCCGGTATCTGATCAGGAGCCGGCCGACGCCGCCGGCGCCGGCTCCCATGAGCACGAACACGGCCGTGAACCCGGCGACGAAGAGCAGCGACGTCCAGAGCAGGCGGCGATGCTCCCGGCCGAGGTCCTCGACGCCCACGCCGGAGATGAACGAGAGGTAGACCGGCAGGAGCGGCAGGACGCAGGGAGAGACGAACGAGAGCAGCCCGGCGGCGAAGGCGAGGCCGATCGCCGTCAGGCTGAGAGAGGTGATCTCGACCGCGGTCATGCGAGGACCACGCCGGCCGTCACTGCCGCGCCGGCGGCCTCACTGGGCCTTCGCGAAGCCTGCGTCGAACTGCGCCAGCGTAGAGGCGCCGATGAGGCGGTCGGTCTCTTGGCCTTGGGCGTCGAAGAAGATCGTCGTCGGCACACCGGTGATGCCGTACTCGCCGGCGAGGCTCTGGTCGTCGACCACCAGCGTGAACGAGAGTCCGTACTCGTTCATGAAACCCACGGCGTCGCCTTCGCTGTCATCCACGGCGATGCCCACGATCTGCGCATCGGGATTGTCCGTGGCGAAGGTGGCGAGATCCGGAGCCTCCGCGTTGCACGGCCCGCACCAGGAGCCGAAGAAGTTGATCACCAGCGGCTTGCCGGCGTAGTCGGACACGCTGAAGGCGCTGGGCGCGATGACCTCGACGTCGCCCGAGGTGGTCGGCGTATCCGATGACGAGCCGCAGGCGGAGAGCGCGACGGCGGCGATGAGAACAGCCGCGACGAGCGTCGCGAGCGCGAGCGTCCTGGACTTCATGGATCTCCCTTTCTGTTCCGGACGCCGGCGGTGCGCCTCACGTCCCCTCACGCGGCAGAGCTTACCCCGGGACCGATGTTTGCGCCCCCGCAAGCTTCGCGTATAATACCCCCTAGGGTATATTGTCCACCACCGAGATGGAGGATCATGGCGTCCTACGACCTGATCTGCGACGCGTGCGGCCTCGAGTTCGAAGTCTTCCGGCAGGGCTTCCTCAAAGACGAGGACAAGACCTGCCCGGACTGCGACAGCGTCGACGTCCGGCAGAAGTTCACGAGCTTCCTCAAGAACATCGGCGGCAGTTCGGGCGGCGGTTGCGCCGTCCCGAGCAGCAGCGGCTTCGGCTGAGGCTGAAACACGGCGGCGCGGTCGCGCCGCACAGCTCAGCCTCATCGCCCGAGTGGGCGACGGCTCATGCAGGCGCCCGGCGGCCCTTCCGGCCACCGGGCGCCTCTTTTGTATCCGCCACGGGCCCCCCGGGCCATCGCCGGGACGAATCGTCCGTCGTAGACTCCCTGGATCCGCGTAGCGAGTGCCGGCGAGTGACCAGCGTCAGCCGGTGCGTCCTCCAGAACGTCATCGACGAAGGGGGCGGCAGTGCGAAGAATCCTGGTGGGCGTGGCATTCGGGGCGCTGCTCGCGATCGTGGCCACGGCGCCGGCCGGCGCCGTACCGCCCAATGAGATCCTCATCGCGAAGAACCTGATGCGCCTCGGCGTCGTGCCGAGCTACGCGACGCCGGCCATGGCCCGCGCCGCCGCGCGGGCGCTCGGCGCACAGGGGACCGAGCATCCGGTCAAGCCGGCCGTGGGCGCCGTGGCGCCGGGCAAGACGCTCGGTCGCTACCTCTCCGCCCGCGTGGCCAAGGCCCGAGGCGCCGGCACCTACGCGACCAACGCGCTGGTGCTTCTGGTCGAGTTCGGCACCGACCCGTGGCCCGAGGGCGACTCCTCCGGCCACCACACGGACGGCCCCCGGGCCGGTCAGATCCCGTCACCGGCGCCCGACGACAACGCCACCTTCTGGCCGGGGGACTTCAGCTCGATGCACTACCGGCAGATGCTCTTCGGCAACTCGTATCCGATCTACGGCGCCTTGGGCTTCTCTCTGAGCGAGGACAGCCGGACGGCGACGAAGGCCGCGGGTCGCAACGGCCTGGCGTTCGCGACGCAACTCCGCGGCACCAGCGACGACACGATGCGCAACTACTACCTCGAACAGTCACACGGTACGTACACGGTCGCCGGCGACGTAGGCGACTGGGTCACGCTCGACCTGCCGGAGTCCTGGTACGGCGCGGACAGCGACGCCTGGAACTGGACCGACGACCTCACGGGACCGGTCTGGCGCGTGGCCCGCGACGCGATCATCAAGTTCGCCCAAGACAATCCCGGCTGGGATTGGTCGCGGTACGACCGCGAGAACCCCTGGGGCATCACCGGTCCGGCCTTCGACCAGCCGGACGGCTACCTCGACCACCTGATCCTCATCCACGCCGGCAGCGACCAGTCGGCCGGCGGCGGCGCTCAGGAGGCCGACGCCATCTGGGCGCACTCGTGGAGCATCGACGAGAATCACAGCGGCGGCCCCGGAAATGGACCAGGCATGATGATCCCCGGCACCGACGGCATGGGCCCGCAGGGCCTCGGCATCTGGGCCTACAACTACACGATCAACCCCGAGGACGGCGACGTCGGCGTGTTCTGCCACGAGTTCGGCCACGACCTCGGCCTCCCGGACCAGTACGACTACTCGAGCACGACCGGCGACGCCAGTAGCGGCTTCTGGACCATCATGGCCAGCGGCTCCTGGCTGGGTCGTCAGTGGGGCATCGGCACCAAGCCCGCGGCGATGAACGCCGCCGACAAGACCTCCCTCGGCTTCGTCCAGCCTAAGGTCGTCAAGCGTGGGCGCACCGCGACGGTGAGGCTGCAGGCGGCCGCCGACGGCCGCTCCAACGCCACGGCCGTCAAGATCCCGCTGCCCAAGGCCAGGCACGTCATCCGGCTCAGCGGCAGGGACGGCCCAATGGAGTGGTACTCGACCATGGGCAACGACCTCGACGTCGTCCTCGAGACCAAGAACGCGGTCGCGGTGCCCACGGGCGGCGACCTCACCTTCCGCACCTGGTACGACATCGAGCAAGGCTACGATTACGGCCTCGTCGAGGTGTCGAACGATGGCGGTGACACCTGGGGCACCCTCAGGGAGTACACCGGCAGCGATATGGACCACTGGGCCGAAACGGTCACGGTCGACCTCGCCGCCTACGAGGGCGAGAGCATCCTCGTCCGGTTCGAGTACATGACCGACGGCGGTGTGGCCCTGAACGGCTGGGAAGTCACCGACATCAAGATCGGCGGCGGCGCCCTGCCGGCCTCCGCCTTCAGGACCGGCGGCTGGCTCCGCGTCGACGGCCGGCGGGCCCAGACGACCACGCGCTACTACATCGCGGAATACCGCACCTACGACGGCTTCGACGAGAGTCTCAAGAACTGCTACCAGTGGAACCACGACTATCTCAGCTGGGTCGACTGGTTCAGCTACAACCGCGGCCTGCACCTGATCTACCGCGACACCTTCTACCTGGACAACGACGTAGCCACCCACAGCGGCCGCGGCGGATGGCAGGTCGTGGATGCCCACCCGAGACCGACCGGCGTCGCCTACAGCGATGGCCAGACCGACTACATGGGCTACTGGCGGCCGCGCATCCAGGTGCGCGACGCGTCCTTCAGCACCAAGCCGACGAAGACGGAGAGCATCTACTTCGTCGACTACGACCAGGGCACGGCCGTCGGTGAGAGCACGGCCCCGGGCAAGCCCGCCCGGCCGTGGTTCAACGACGGCAGGACCTGGTGGTACGCGGATGCGCCCGAAGCGGGGACCCGGATCCCGAAGCTCGGCGTGCGCATCAAGGTCAAGGCGATGAACTCCGCGTTCATGACCATCTGGGTCGACAACGTGAGGTGAACCGGCGCCATGGGGCGACCTGAGCAGCGCCCGGGCGGGCGGCCGCACGCAGGCGCGCCTGATAGCATCGCCGCATGCGAGTCCTTGTCACCGGCGGGGCCGGCTACATCGGCAGCGTGATCGTCGCGCGCCTCGCGGCGCGCGGGCACTACGTGGTGGTCTACGACGATCTCTCCCGCGGGCACGCGGCAGCGCTCCCCGCGGGGGCACCCCTCGTGCGCGGCGACATCCGCGACGGTATCCTCCTTCGCAAGGCCCTGGTCGAAGCCGGCTGCGACGCTGTCGTGCACATGGCGGCGCTCGCCGAGGTCGCCGAGTCGGTCGCCGAGCCTGAGCGCTACCACAGCGTCAACGTGGACGGCACCGCTGCGGTCATCGAAGCTGCCATCGCCGCCGGTGCCGCCCGCCTGGTCTTCAGCTCGACGGCGGCCGTGTACGGCGCGCCTGAACGGACGCCGATCGATGAGAACGATCCGCTCGCTCCCTCGAACCCGTACGGCGCCACCAAGCTCGCCTGCGAGCGTCTTCTCCATCAGGCGCGCTCCGGCGGCGATCTCGCCGGCACCGCCCTTCGCTACTTCAACGCCTGCGGCGCCTACGGCGCCTGCGGCGAGGACCACGACCCGGAGTCGCACCTCGTCCCGCTCGCGCTCCGCGCCGCGCGGGACGGCACGCCGATCCGCGTCTTCGGGACCGACTACCCGACTCCGGACGGTACCTGCGTACGCGACTACGTTCACGTCGCCGATCTCGCGGATGCGCACATCGCCGCGCTTGAGGCGCTCCCCGGAGTCCAGGGCTCGTTCAACCTCGGTACCGGCCGCGGGGATTCCGTCCACGCCGTCCTCGAGACGGTCGAGTCGGTCACGGGGCTGTCGCTGCGGCGGGAGACGGCGCCTCGACGTGCCGGAGACCCGCCGATCCTCGTCGCCGGCAACCGGCGGGCGCAACTGGATCTGGGGTGGCGCCCGAATCGCAGCCTGAAGGACGCCGTCTCGGATGCGTGGGCGTGGATGTGCCGCAACCCCGAGGGGTACGCGGCCGGCTGAGGATCAGCCGGAGGTCAGTCGACGGTCGCCGGCGCAGGCGCCAGCGACTCGAGCGTGATGGAGCCCAGCACGTCCATGAGTTGACCCTGTGCTCGCAGCCACGCCTCGTGCACCGTGCAGGACGCACTCCGCGCGCAGTCCTGAGGGCTGAGCACGCACTGGTTCACGGAGATGGGGCCGTCGACCGCCTCGATCACCTGCTGCATGGTGATCTCCGCGGCCGGGCGGGCAAGCGCGAAGCCTCCGTGCGCTCCCCGCTGAGAAACCGTGAGGTCCGCGCGCACCAGACTCTGCAGGATCTTGGCGAGGAAGCTCTCGGGGATGTCCTGAGCCTCGCCGATCTCATGCAACGACGCGACGTGACCCTCGGGGAAGCGCGCAAGGTACGACATCGCCCTGATGGCGTACTCGGCACCGCGTGTGAGTTGGAGGCCCATGGTCCCTCACCTTTGATCGACAGACCGGACAGAAACGGTCCTTTTGAACTGTATAGCCGCGGACGCCGCGAGGTCAACCGCGCGCCCGCATCGTGTTAAGTGCCGGTTAAGCTTTGGGGAGACCTGCCCCAGTCGTTGTCGATAGTGCCGCTTTGCGGGCAAAACCCGGTCGCGAGCCGCGAAACCCGGTGGTATCCTGCGGAGGCGCTCTTGCGCACTCCCCCACGGAAGGACGAGAGTGAGACGATCCTGGGCCCTCATCGCTGTCGGTGCCGCGGTGGCCGTTGCTGCTGTCGTCGTCGTCGCCGGCATGACCTCTGGTGACGACGGCGCTGCGGCCGGCACGGTTACCGAGGCGGTGCCGTCGGGGCATCCCAGTGTCGCCGCCGAAAGCAAGCCGGCCGAGGACCCCGCCCCCGACGCCGGCGTCGAGGACACCATCGCTCGTCTCGAGGGGCAGCGCGCAGAAGATCCCGCCGACGTGGACGTCCTGGTGAAGCTCGGCGAGGCGTATTTCCTGGGCCAACGTCTGCAACTGGCGAGGCAGGCGTACGACGAGGTCCTCCAGCAGGATCCGGACAACGCGGCCGCCGAGGTCGGTCTGGCCATGGTCTGGCACGCCAAGGGCGAATCAGGCCGCGCGGAGAAGTCCCTGCGCGCGGTGCTCGACGCCCACCCGGACGACCAGGCCGCGCACTACTCGATGGCCATCATCCACTTCTCCGCCGGCCGCGTGGGCGAGGCGAAGAGCGAATGGCAGACGGCCGCCCGGCTCGATCCCAAGTCGACGACGGGCAGGCGCTCGCAGAGCTTCGTCGACCTGCTTGAGGACCAAGGCTCGGAAACCCACGCGGAGGATGAGTAGCCCACGCAGACGGGCTGGCGTGCGGGGCACCGCACACTAGCCGACGTACTCGGGTCGACGTGCGGGGCGCCGATAGGAGCAATGCATCCCGGGCCGCTCACTCGACCTTCGCGCCCAGCACGTCGCGGACGTGTGCCAGCGCGAAGCGGTTGAACTCCTCGGCGTCGTGCCCCGGCGCGTCATAGGTCTCGACGAGCTCCTTGTGCACCAGCACCTCGTAGCCCTGCGCCCTGAGGCCGGCGACCGTGTGCAGCACGCAGATGTCGGTGCACACGCCGGCCACCTCGACGACATCGGGCGCGAGCCGCGCGAGCACTTCCGCGAGCTCGGTGCCGTGGAACCCGGAGAACGTGCTCTTGCGCACCACAGTCCCTCGGTCGGCGAACTCCTTGAGCTCCGGGATCACTTCGCCCTCCCCGGAGCCCTCCACGCAGTGGGCGGGGAACATCGCGAACTCGGGGTCGTCGGGGGTGTGCGTGTCGACCAGGAAGACGGCGGGGATGCCGTCCGCCTCGGCGGCCGCGAGCCGCTCCCTGATGCGCGGGACCAGAGGGTCGTAGCGCGGGCTGTACAGGCTGCCGCCCCGGCAGAAGCCGACCAGCATGTCGACGACGACGATCGCCCGGCGCGGCTTCGTGGAATCGTCCATACCGGTCGGATACCCGGCAGCGGGAGCTACGTCACGCGCTCGAGCCGGGGGTTCGGACGGTGACGCCGGCCCACCTTGGCGCAGGGCTCTCCCTCGAGCAGGACGACGTCGGCCGTGAAGTCGGTGTTGCCGCGCAGCAGGCTGCTCCCGACCCCGTAGGCGTCGGCCGGCACGCCGGCCGCCTCGAAGCGCCGGATGCGCTCCGCGTCGAAGCCGCCGCTGACGACGATGTGCACGCTCTGGAATCCTTCATCGTCGAGCGCGCGACGTACCGCGTGGACAAGCTCCGGCGCCACGCCGTTCGGCCGGAAGACACCCATGTCGTCCCAGAGCGAGCGGTCGACCATGGTCTCGCTCGTGTCGAGACGGACGCCCCAGAGCCGCTTACCGAGCGCCCGCGCGCAGGCGAGGCTGGTCGCCACGCAGTCGTTGTCCCAGTCGACCAGCGCCGTCACGTTGATCTCGGGGTGGTACAGATCGGCAAACGCTTGCGCCGCCGCCACGGTGTCGCCGCCGTACGCGGCGATGAGCGCGTGCGGCACCGTGCCGATGCCCTTGCCGCCCCACCACGACGCCTGGGCGTCGGTGCTGACGCCGATGGCTCCGGCGATGTGCGCCGCGTAGCCGTCGCCGGTCTGGACCCGGTAGTGGTCGAAGCGGGCGGGAAAGAAGAGGATGGTCTTGCCGCGCGCGGCCTCGACGACGCGGCGCACGTTGGTGCTGACCAGGGTGCGCCGCGAGAGCACGCCGAGGTACACGGTCTCGAGGTGTGCGAAGAGGCTGTAGTCGCCCTCGATCGTCAGCACCGTCTCCCACGCCGAGAGCTCGTCGCCGTCGTAGAGCGCGTGCACGACGAGCTGGTCCCAGCCGTCGCGCCACCGCCGCGTGGCCCCCTCGCCCTCGAAGTGACCGGCGCAGAGACGCAGCGTCGCCAGAGCCTCGTCCATGCCGCCGAGCACTGCGCCGTCTGTCTTCTGGAAGACCTGCATGGTCATCGTCGGATGCCGGCCCTTGGCCTCAAGCACGCGCTTGGACCCGTTGAAATACGCGTCGGTGTAGTACCCCTCGCGGATGCGGTCGACGGGCAGGGCGAAGACGTCGGGAGCGAGGCGATGGCGCGGCATGGCCGCATTCTACCCGCGCGCTGTCCGAACGCTACAGGCCCAGCCTCGCCGCCGCGGTGTCGAGCGCCTTGGCGGGAGTCACCTCGAAGCGCAGCGCGTAGGTGCCGGCCTGCCCGAGGTCCAGGTCCATGAACCGGTCCGGGCGAGGTCGCACCGTCCCCGGACCTCCCTCGAGCACCCAGTACGGCGACGAGGTGAACTTGAGCCAGTACCTGCCCGGTGAGGTCACGGTGAAGACGATGCGCTCATGGTCGACGGCGCCGATCGTCGCACTGCCCGCGCCGGATACTTCGGGCTGTGGGACCAGCAGCGGCCGGGCATCCCGCAGCCGGTAGATGCGCCAGGCGCCGGCCTGCTCCACGAAGACGAAGGCCGGCGAGCTCTCGAGGATCCTGGCCTCTCGCCGGCTCCAGGGGTCGAGTGGTCCGTCGGCCGGCAGGAAGATGTACTGCACGCCCATGCTCTGCAGCCAAGGGACGTAGTCCGCCGCGTCGTAGGGCGTGTAGAAGAAGCTGTTGTGGATCGCGTCGGCCTGGCGATACCAGCCGCGCGTGATCGGGTAGCCGGCTTCGGGGAAGTAGAACGCCTCCCAGTGCCGGCGAAGGGCGACGATGTGGACCCGGTAGTCCGGGTCGTACAGCTCGGCGGCCGCGTCCAGGGCCGGGGCGAAGTAGGCGCGCGTGGTCTGGGGCCGCTCGACCGCGTTGAGGAAGTGACTGGTCGCGGTACCGAACTGCAGCACGACGAAGAGCAAGATAGGGATGATGGCGAGCTCCCCGTGGGGAAACGGCCGCCGCAGGCGCGTGTGTCGCAGGAGGAGCAGAAGCGGCAGTCCGAAGACCATGAAGAAGCGGCCGATGTTGTTGCCGAGCTGACTTCCGGGCGTCAGGAACGAGATGAGGCAGATCACGGCGTAGACCAGGAACAGGAAAAGGAAGGGCCGGCGCGGGTGGACCGCGTTCACGCCGGCCAGAGCGAGCCCGAAGAGGGCGAAACCCAGGAAGACCATGAGCTGCGACGTCTCGTTGAGGTAGGACCCCGGCTCCGAGAACGCCCACCCGAGCAGGAATCGGGCGATGACCGCCGGCGCGACGGCGGCGGCGAACAGAAGGTACGGCCGCCGCGCCGCCGGCCGGACGATGAAGTCGGTGAGCATGAACGGCGCTGCGACGACGAGGCCCATCGGATTGGCGAAGATCCCGATGGCCACGGGCAGGGCTGCCCAGAGCGGATGCCGCAGGGCGAGAAGCGCGAGCCCGCCCATGGTGAGCGCAAGGGCGAGCAGGAAGGGGTCCTGGCCGTGCGCCAGATAGAACGCCACGACCAGGGCGAAGCCCCAGGCCGGCCAGACGTCGTCGATCTCCCAGATGTCACGCACGTAGACGTAGAACGTCACGGGGATCGTCCCTGCGGCGAGGATGACGATGAGCGTGCCGGGGACGTACTGCGCGATCCAGTAGAAGATGAACCCGTAGGTGACGGCGCCGTAGCCGCCGCCGTACCAGTAGGTGTCCCAGAAGATAGAGTCGCCGTCGCGCAGCAGCAGGATCTTGTAGGCGTGGGCAGCGTCGTCCCACCCGGGGACGCCGCCCCACTGCATCAGCAGCGTGACGAGTGTGACGGCGAGGGTCGTGACCAGCCACAGCGCCAGCAGGCCGCGACGCGTACGCAGCCATGCCTCGAGCGCGGAGAAGGTCACGGCAGCCGATCCTGCTCTTCGGCGCCGGAGGCGGCGCAGGCGACGGCCGCCGTGCTCACTCGCCCGGGGCCGCCGACCGCATCGCGGCGATGAAGCCGGCGGCCAGGTCCGGCACCGCCGGCAGGGAAGGCACGAGCGTGGTAGCGAGGCAGCGTCCGTGCACGAAGCCCTCGACCTGCCCCTCCTCCCCGGCATCGCCGACGCGGTACGCGAACGCCTCCTGCTGAAGCGTCAGGAACTCGAGATCGAAGAGCTCGTACAGTGTGGTCTCACCCTCGTCGTAGGGGTTCTCACGCGCCGCCACGGCGGGGACGTACCGGGGTCTCTCGTACCACTCGAGGAGCTCGGCTTCGGCCGGCAGCACGCCGGCGAGCTCGTGCGTGCGCCCGCGACTGTCGGCGAGCCGACGGAGGAGCAGAAGGGCGCCGCCGCCGAAGGCGAGCGTCGGAAGCCCGGCGGCCACGGCATCGGCGATGCTCGCCCTGAGCGCGTCGTTGCCGGCGAAGGCCGGCAGCTCCTCCTCATCGAGAAGACCGGCGAGCAGGAGACCGTTCACCCCGGCCGGCACCTCGTGATCGCGCCCGATGTGCAGCGGCGCGAGCGTGAGGCCCGCCGCCTTGAGAACGTCCATAGCCTCGAGGGCGAACGGCTCGAGCGGCGGACCCCAGCCGACGGCGAGCGTCAGCCCGACGGCCGCAGGCAGCGGCGCGAGAAGGCGACGCGGTCGCGCCGGCAGGTAGCCGCGGCGCGCGGCCGCCGCCTCCAGCCCCTCGCGGTCGAGGTGGGCGCCGGCCTCGCGGCAGAGCGTCGCTCCGCCGGCCTCGACGAGCTGCGGACCCATCTGGCGCAGCGCTTCCCGACCCGCGCCGTACTGGCGCGCGAACTGCTCGCTCAGCCGGGGCGGCACCCAACCGAGCACGGGTAGCTTGGCCGTCTCCTCGAGGATGTGCCGCAGCTCGGATGCCGGCCCGTGCTCGTCACCGCCGATCACCACGACGCCGGCGAACTCGGCGCGCCCCGCCAGGAGCCTGGCGCCGCACGCAGCCGCGGCCGCGGTCGCCCCGCGCTCGCGGGCGTCGACGACGAGCACGAGTGGGGCGTCGAGCGCGACGGCGACGTCGACTGCGCGCGAGCCCTTCACGCCTTGCCAGCGATCGAACGCCGGCTCCACGGCCACCAGCATCGCGAGGTCGGTGTCGGCCGCCCACGAGTCGTACAGCTCGCCGGCGACCGCGTCGTCGATCAGCTTGGGATCGAGGACCCTGGGCGCTCGCGCCGACGCGCCGTGGAGCAGGCGCCACAAGGGCAGATCCACGCCGAGGAGGATGGGGCGGACGACACGATAGTCCGCGAACGCGGCGAGCAGCGCGCCGGAGGCGAGGGCGACGGCGGGCCCGGGCTCGAGCCCGCACACGACCAGACGAGGGACGGACATGACGGGGTCCTCCTTTCGACCGACCGGGCTCCATGTGCGGCCGGCTGGCCGGACGCTCGAGAGCGGATTCCGGGGGTCCGGGATAGAATACTCTACCAGCGTTTCGGAGGACGGGCGGACCAGATGGACCTGCGTAGACAGCTGCACGACGTGCTGTACGCACGTGTGCTCTTCACCCTCGCCGTGTTCACGGCGGTCCTCTGGGTGCAGGTGGAGGACCACGGCGCGACGACGCTCGAGCTCGGCGTGTTCGTCGGCATCGTCGTCGCCGTCAACGTGCCCTTCTTCGTCCTGGAGCGCTGGGTCGCGACGCGCACGCTTGCCACCGCGACCGTCATCGTCGACATCGCCCTGGTGACGGCGGGCATCGTGTACAGCGGCGGCGCGCTGAGCCCCACCGCGGTGTTCTACGTCTGGCCCATCGTCTTCAGCAGCGTCTTCCTGCCGGCGTGGGTGCCCTATGCGGCCGCCGTAGCCTCGTCGGCGGTCTACGCCATGATCGCGCTCATGCAGCGCGAAGACCTCCTCGACGTGACGGCGATCGTCACCGTCAAGGGCGTGCCGGCCACCTGGACGCTCATCACCGTCAGCCTCCACGCATCGGCCTACCTGCTCATCGCGCTGCTTGCCGGCCGCCTCGCCCAGGCGCTGATGCGCAGCACCGTACAGCTCACCGGGGCGAAAGCCGACACCGAGGAGCAGCTGCGCCGCATGCAGGCGACCAACGAGCAGCTGCGCGTCATGAGCGAGAGCAGCCGTGTCTTCCTGCGCCACCAGGAGGTCGCCGGCCTCATCCCCGACGCGCTCGCGCAGATCGCCGTCGCGACGGGCGTGAGCAGCGGCTTCGCGCTCATCCTCAACCACAACTCGGGCGACTACGACGAGCGGGCGCTCGCCGGCGGCGTCACCTCCGAGTCCGCCGGCCGCTACAAGCAGCTCGGCCTCGTGGATGTCGCCCGCGCCGGCGCGGAGCGCTACGACACGGTCACGAACCCGCAGGTGGGACGCCTGCTCAAGGCAATGGAGAAGGACGGCTACCTCGGCTTCCTCGTGGCGCCGTTCGAGGCCAAGCACGAGCTGCTCGGCGTGGTGTGCCTGCCGTACCGCGCCGACGAGACCATCCCCGAGACGGCGGTCTCCACGCTGCGCGCGCTGAGCAACCAGGTGGCGCTCGTCGTGCGCAACATCCAGTACAACGAGGAGCTGGCGCGGAAGAACCAAGAGCTCACCCACCTGGACGAGCTCAAGAGCGACTTCATGGCGACGATGAGCCACGAGCTGCGCACGCCGCTCACCTCGATCATCGGCTACAGCGACATGCTCCTGAGCGGCATGACCGGTGAGCTCAACGAGAAGCAGTCGGCGTTCGTCGACAGCATCCTCAAGGGCGGAGAGACGCTGCTCAACCTCATCAACGACGTGCTCGATCTCACCAAGATCGAGGCAGGCCGCCTGGAGCTCAACTTCGAGGCGGTCGACCTGCGGGCGGCTCTCCTCGGCGTACTGCCGGTCGTGAAACCGCGGGCCCAGGACAAGCGCATCCGCATCTCGACCTTCCTGCCGACCGACCTGCCGCTGGTGTGGGCAGACCCCGCCAAGCTCAACCAGATCCTGCTCAACCTCATCACCAACGGCGTCAAGTACACGCACGAGAACGGCAACGTCAGCGTCGAAGCGCGGACGGTCGACGGGCTCGTGGAGATCCGGATCAACGATACGGGCATCGGCATCGCCCGCGAGGACCAGGACAAGGTCTTCCAGCGCTTCACACAGATCGACTCGTCGGCCACGCGGTCGCAGGGCGGCACGGGCCTGGGGCTCGCCATCGTGCGCGAGCTGGTGGAGCTGCACGGCGGCGCCATCCGCTGTCAGAGCAAACTCGGCAAGGGCTCCAGCTTCATCTTCACCATGCCGATATCAACCACGCCGGTCGATCCGCTGGCCGCGGGCAAGATCAGTTGAGGAGGGGCAAACGTTGACAAGAGCCATCCTGGTCGCCGACGACGACCCAGACATCCTGAGCATCGTGTCCATGTCCCTGGAGACCCAGGACTACACGGTCTACAAGGCGACGAACGGGCGCGAGGCCGTGGACCTCGCGAGGCAGCACCACCCCGACCTCATCCTCATGGACATGATGATGCCGGTCCTGAGCGGCTACGAAGCGGTGGCCGAGCTCAAGGCCGACGCGACGACGAAGGACATCGTCATCGTCGGCCTCTCGGCCAAGGCCATGGCGACCGACATGGAGCGTGCCACGGACGTCGGCATCGACGGCTACATCACGAAGCCGTTTCGCATCGCCCAGATCCTTTCCGTGGTGGAAAGCTACATGAGCACATAGGGGCGCGGGCCCAAGGCCAGGCCCGTCGCGGGGACCGGCGACGGGCAGGAGCCGGCATCTCAGCGGCGTAGAACGCACGTGGTGATCAGATGACGCACAGGCCGAGCACAACCCCCCAGCCCCCGTTGATCTGCGTCGCCGACGTCGACACACGCCTCAGCTGCAGCTGCTACTGCGCCGTCTGCCCGTACTACCTGCGCGACCGGCGCATCGGCGAACGCCGCACCATCCACCGGCCGACCCTCGACAGGCGCACCCTCAACCGCTTCAGGGGCTGAGCGGCGCCGATCCGGCGAGCCCGCGCGGCGCGTCCGTCTATCATGGTCTGCACGCATCTGCCGATACCGTGAACTGGCACGGCAGGCTCCCGAATCGAGGCCGACTACGGCCACACCCGACGATCAGAGACGAGGCGACGGCCTCGGGCACAAGAGAGGCGTCAGCCTCGAACTGAAGACGTCCGCGGTCGTGGCCCTGGCGCTCGCCGCGGCGTTCGTGCTGCTCGCCTACGTCGTGGACCCGCAGTCGGCCTGGCAGATCGCCGCCGTGTTGGTCGCCCTCTTCGTCGTCATCGCCGTGGCGTTCGACCTGCTGCTCTTCCGCCCCATCAACGCCCTTGTCCGCCGGTCGCGCGCACGGCTCAGCGGAGACTACGAGCGCAACGACCCCTTCTACCGCGACGAGGCGCGCGAGCTCGGCTACCTCGTCCGCACCCTGATCGCCGTGTTCACGGCGTCCAAGGACAAGGAGTGGGTCGCGCAAAGCATCAAGGACGACCTCATGCGCGTGCAGGCGCTGAACCGCCAGCTCATGGACGTCGGCGTGCTGGGGCGCGAGATGAACGCGGCCTTGCCGTACCTTGAGACGGTCGAGCGCGTGCTCTCGCGCAGCAGGACCTTTCTGCACGCGGACTTCGGGGCGCTGCTGCTGCTGGACTCGGAGGCACGCGCCTTCTCGCTCGAGGGTAAGCAGGGCGTGATCACGCCGACGCTCTCGGCCGAGTGCTGCGCGTACTCGCCCGACTGCCCGGTGCGCCAGGCCATCGCATCCGGGAAGCTGACGCGCGTCGAGGGCCACGTCTGCACGCTGTTCCCGCACACGATGACCCATCAGATGGTGATCCCGGTCAAGGTGGAGAACGTCGGCGATATGGCGCTGCTCACGACCTCCACCAGCGGCGAGTATGCGGAACTGCTGACGGACGACATCCTGGGCGCTCTCCAGAACCACGTCCAGAGCGCGCTCACGAACGCCCACAAGTACGACGCCATCCGCCGTCAGGTGGTCACCGACCACCTGACGGGGCTGTACAACCGGCGCTACTTCATGAACCGCGCCGGCGAGGAGATCGAGCGCAGCCTGCGGCACCAGGAACCGCTGAGCGTGCTCATGGTCGACATCGACCACTTCAAGCAGTTCAACGACACCTACGGGCACGCGACCGGCGACCGCGTCCTGCAGACCGTGGCGAGGGCGATGAAAGACGTGCTGCGCAAGCCCGACATCTGCGCCCGGCACGGCGGCGAGGAGTTCGCCGTCTTGCTGCCCAGTACGCCGGGCGATGCCGCGTACTTCGTGGCCGACCGCATCCGCCGCACGCTCGGCGGCACGCGCTACACGGGCCTCGGGCTCCCGCCCGAGGCCAACGTGACGATCAGCGTCGGGGTCGCCACCTGCCCGCGCGACGCCACCGTGCTGGACGAGCTCATGGAGCTCGCCGACAAGGCGCTCTACCGGGCCAAGGCCGACGGCCGCGACACGGTCGTGTTGTGGGGCGCCGAAGAACGCGAGCGGGTCAGGATCTGATCCGCGGCGGCCGGGGGAGGCCCCAGCCTCATGCCCCACCCGATCACGGCCGCCGGGAGTGATCCCCACGAGAGCACTTCGTCGTAGAAGGCGCACAGCGTTCCGGCGCGGCAGCAAACCGTGCCCTTCGACCCGCGGATGCGCCCCGCGGAACTGCTGCACCCCAGCCGCTCCCACGTCGCGGGCCTCGGCCTGTCGCTGCGAGAGGTCCTCCGGACCGACGCCGATACGGTCACCGCCAAGCTGCTGCACGACCTCGTGCAGGAGCGCGGCGCCGGAACGCGCCTCCCGCTCGAACGACTCCGTCGTCGGTTCCCGGCGCCGCCTGCGCGTGGATGAACGGGGGCTCCCGCCACCCGGGTATACTGCCAGCGAACCAGTGTGGAGGAAGTCCTTGAGCAGACCGCAGCAGACCCGCAGTCGTCTCAGTGTCGAGGAGCGGGCGGCGTGGCGCTGGTGTCTGAGCACGCGCAGCTCACTCGCCCACCGGCCCGGCGGCTGCTGGGTTCGCGTGGCGCACGGCGCCGCCGGTGCCGACATGGGGCGCCGGCGGACCGCGCCGTTCGGGGACGCGGCGAACTGCTGCGGGAGCGCCGCCGATGCCTGACGTCATCGTCGTCGGCGCCGGCCTCGCCGGTCTCTGCTGCGCCCGTGAACTTCATGCCGCCGGGCTCGACGTCCTCGTCCTCGAACGCGGCGACGAGCCGGGCGGGCGCGTACGCACCGACGTCGTCGACGGGTTCCTGCTCGACCGCGGCTTCCAGGTGCTCCTCACCGCGTATCCAGAGGCGCGCCGCGTGCTCGACTACGAGCGTCTGCGTCTGCGCCCGTTCGAGAGCGGCGCCCTGATCCGTCGCGGGGACCGCTTCGCGCGGATCGCCGACCCGTTCCGGCACCCGCGCAGGGCGCTCGAGAGCCTCCGAGACGCCCCCGGCAGCATCCTCGACAAGATCCGCGTCGCTCGCCTCCGGTCCCGGCTCTCGCCCTTCTCCCTGAACGAGATCCTGACCGCGCCGCAGGTCACGACTGCCGAGGCGCTGCGCCGCGAGGGCTTCTCGCAAGAGCTTGTCGACGCGTTCTTCCGCCCCTTCCTCGGTGGCATCTTCCTGGATCCCTCACTGGAGACGTCGAGCCGCCTCTTCGCCTTCGTCTTCAAGCTCTTCGGCGAGGGTGAGGCCGCGCTGCCGGTCGCCGGCATGCAGGCGATCCCGCGCCAGCTGGCCGCGAGCCTGCCGGAGGCGGCCTTTCGCTGCGGCGCGACGGTCGAGTCCACCGGGCCGGGAGAGGTCGTCCTCGCCGGGGGCGAACGGCTCGCGGCCTCCGCCGTGGTCGTGGCCGCGGACGGTCCGGAGGCAGCCAGGCTGACCGGCGCCATCGAGGCGCCGGCGCCCCGGGCCGTGACCAACGTCCACTACGCAGCCGAGCGCTCGCCCGTCGGCGAGCCGGTCCTCGTGCTCGACGGTGACGGGCACGGCCCGGTCAACGACCTCTGCGTGCCCAGTGACGTCGCGCCGAGTTACGCGCCTCCTGGTGCGGCGCTGGTCTCGGCTACCGTGCTCGGTGTGCCGCCGCTCTCCGACGAGGCGCTTGACGGCGCCATCCGCGGCCAGCTCCGAGGCTGGTTCGGCGCGCAGGTGGACGGATGGCGGCTGCTGCGCGTGCTCCGCATCCCCTTCGCCCTCCCGGCGCAGCCGCCGGCGGTGCTCGCCCAGCCCGAGCGACCGGTGCGCCTCGCAAGCGGCCTCTTCATCTGCGGCGATCACCGCGACACGGCGTCGCTCCAGGGGGCGATGGTCTCAGGCCGTCGCGCCGCAGCGGCCGTTCGCGGCCTCGACGTCGGCCCCGCCTGCGCCCTGTAGCGCCGGCCCGGACTTCCCGCCGGCGCACCGCACTCGAGACGGGCTTTCCCGTCAGGCCTTGCCGAGGACGACGCTCACGCACATGATCCCGAGCACGACCGCTGTGATGAGCGTGTAGCGTCGGTCGCCCTCGAGCGCGAACACGACGACGGACGCGGCGACGCGCACGAACGGCGTCGCGATGAGGACGATCAGGCCCAGCGAGAGATAGGCGGCCGGGTCGGCGTCACCCAGCCGCGACGCCAGGTGGGCGAGCGGCACGACGCCGGAGGGCAGGCCGTCTCCGTCGAGGGCGCCGAGGACGAGACCGATCGCCATGAGCGCCACGCTGACGGCGATCCCCGCGATGAGGACCCTGCGCACCGTGCGCTCGACGGGGTCCATGACGTGCCGGGCGGGCGCGTCCACCCCGCCGGCGCCGGGAGCGCCGCGGGAGCCGGTCCCCGGCCCGTCTGGCCGCTGGTCGGCGCTCACAGTTCCACCCCTGTCGCCTGTAGCAGCATCAGCACTCCGAAGACGGCGAGCACCGCCTCGAAGAGGATGACGAGGATCCGGGTCCGCAGACGGATCGCCAGGCGCGGGCCGACCAGCGCGCCGGCGAGGATGCCGAGGACCGCCGGGACGGCCCAGTACGGGTCCATGTAGCCGCGGCCGTAGAAGATCGCGGCGCCGGTCGCGGCCGTCACCCCGATCATGAGGTTGCTGGTCGCGATCGTCGCCTTGAGCGGTACGCCCATGAGCAGCCTCATGATCGGCACCTTGAACGCGCCGCCGCCGACGCCGAGAAGGCCGGACACGTTGCCGGCCGCGAGCGACAGGACGAAGCCCGGCAACAGGCCGTGGACCCCGTAGCTGATCTCACGGCCCTCCGCGGGGTCGTAGTACCGCGACGGCATCACGCTCGTCTCCACCGGTGGGACGTCGGCGCCCCGGCGGCTCATCTGCCAGGCCACGTAGAAGAGCACGGCGGCGAAGCAGCCCTGCAGGATGCGGCCGTCGACGAGCACCGCGGTCACGCCGCCGGCGATCGCGCCGACGGTGGTCGCGACCTCGAGGAACATACCGAGGCGCATGTTGGTCATGCCACGGGCGGCGAAGGTCGTCTGAGCCATCGACGAGGTGGCGATCACGCAGACGATGCTCGTCGCGATGGCCGTCTTGATGGGCACGCCGAACGCGAGGCTCAGGACCGGAACCATGATGACACCGCCACCCACGCCGAGCATGCTGCCGAAGACGCCGGCCAGGAAGGCGACGAGGAGGATGCCGACGATGACTGCCATCGGCGCCTACTCTACACGCCGGTCAGTGAGCGCTGAGCTCGGTGCGCGACATCCGACCCGGTCTCCAGCTCGTCCGCGCAGCGCCCGCTACGGCACCGTCGCGAGGGCTGCTGTGCGCTGCGCCTTCGGCGCACCCCACGATAGCCCCGCTCCGTCGGCTATTCGTCGGCGGTGGGGGGGCGCCGCAGGCGCTTGGCGGCGCCCCGGCGTGACTTCTCGGCGAGCCGCCGCTCCTTGGCCGCGCGTGACGGCCTGGTCGGCCGGCGCGGCGGAGGCGGCGGCTCGTTCAGCTTCTTGAGCTTGAGCCGCAGGCGACGCAGCGCATCCATCTTGTTGAGGTACTGGCTCCTCTGCGCCCGGCACGTGACCGTGAGCCCGGTCGGCAGGTGCTTCAGCCGCACGGCGCTGTCGGTGACGTTCTGGTGCTGGCCGCCCGGGCCTCCGGCGCGGAAGGTCTGCACCTCGCACTCGGCGAGGAGAGCCTCGTCGCTCTCGGGGATGTCGATGGCTTCGGGCACGGTTCTGCTCCGGTCGCGGGCGCCGGGCGGCGCCTCAGCAAGCGTATCACCGCGCCGTGATAGCCTCTGGCCATGCTCGGCATCGCCCTTGCCCTCGGCGCGTCCATCTGCTGGGGATCCGGCGACTTCCTCGGCGGCCTCAGCACCCGGCGCGCGAGCCTGTGGGCGGTCATCATCGGGAGCCAGGCCGTGGGCCTCGCGGGGGCGGCGCTGGTGACGTTCGGGACCGGCCACAGCTGGCCGGGCCTGCACGCCGTGTGGCCGGTGATGCTCGGCGGTTTCGCCAGCGTCGTCGCGATCTCCCTCTTCTACAAGGCGCTCGCGATCGGCACGATGAGCATCGTCGCGCCGATCAGCGCCATGAACGCGATGATCCCCTTCGCCGCCGGCATCGCCACCGGCGAGCGGCCGACGACCATGCAGCTGGCCGGCGTCGTCCTGGCCGCCCTGGGCGTGATCCTCGTCGCGATCGAACCGGCGCGCAGCGGCGAGACGATCGGGGCAGCGGCGCTCCCCGGAGAACCGGCGGTAGAGCCGGCGGGCGCGGCGACTCTCTTCGGCGCGGCAGAGAGCGCGGGAGGGGCCGGCCTGCCGGCCTATCCCGCGCTGTCCGGCCATGCCCCGCGTCCCGCGCGCCGGGACCAGAGGCTTGCCGTCATCCTCGCCCTGACCGCGGCGGTCTGCATGGGGCTGGTCCTCATCGGCTACGACGCGACGGCCCGCTACGATCCGCTGTGGGCCATGCTGGCGGGGCGTTTCTCCTCGGCCACGATCTTCGCGATGCTGTTCTTCGCGCTCCGGCCGCATGTCAAGGTGGAACGCTCCGCCCTGCCCTTCATCATGGCCGTCGGGATCCTCGACACGGGCGCCAACGGGCTCTTCGCGCTGGCGACGACCCAAGGCTACCTCAGCCTCGTCGCCGTGCTCGGCTCGCTCTATCCCGTCGTCACGGTTCTCCTCGCCTTCGGGGTGTTGCGCGAGCGGATCGCTCCTCACCAGCTGGCCGGCGCGGCGGCGACGCTCACCGGCATCGCCCTCATCGCCACCGGATGACCCGCGTCGCGACGATCGAGCTTCGCGGCGCCGGCGGCGAGCCCGTCGACCTCCGGCGCACCCTGCTGTCACACGGCGTGGCCGACCTGCCACCGATGGTGGTCGACGGCGACGGTCGCGGGGCGACCGTTACGCTGGCCACGGCTGAGGGGCCGTGGACGGTCCGCCTCTCAGAAGCCGGACCAGGGCCGGTCGGCGACGCCGCCCCCGGCGCATCCTCCGTGGAGATCGAGACGGCCGACGCGAGACCGCCGCTGGACGAACGGGGTGCGGCGGCCATCACCGCCTCCGTGCGCCGCATGCTCTGCCTCGACAACGACCTCAGCGGCTTCTACGCCGCCTGCGCGGACGACCCCGCGCTGGCGTGGGCCTGCGGGGGCGCCGGACGTCTGCTGCGCAGTCCGACGGTCTTCGAGGACGTGATCAAGACGGTCTGCACGACCAACTGCGCCTGGTCGGCTACGGAGCGCATGACCGGCGCCCTGGTCGGCCGGCTCGGAGAGCCGACCCCGGGAGCGCCGCCCGAGGCCGTCGCCGGCCGAACCTTCCCGACGCCGGAGGCGATGGCGGCCGCCGGCGACGACTTCTACGCCGGCGTCGCCCGCGCCGGATACCGCGGCGCCTATCTGCGGGGCATCGCCGTGCTGGTCGCCGCAGGCGACGTCGACCTCGAGGCGCTGCTCACCGCGAAGCGCGACGAGTCGCCGGACGACGAGGTCGAGCGCCGGCTCCTCGAGCTTCCCGGCGTCGGGCCGTACGCGGCGGCCCACGTCATGCTTCTCCTGGGCCGCCACTCGCGCCTCGTCCTCGACTCGTGGACGCGGCCGAAGTACGCGCGCTTGCTGGGAAGGCCCAAGGGCCGCCTCGTCTCCGACCGCACGATGGTCCGGCGCTTTCGCCGATACGGCGACCACGCCGGGCTCGCCTTCTGGCTGGTGCTGACCCGCGACTGGGTGGACGACGGCTCAAGCGGGGGCTGAAAGCACGGTCGGCGCGCCCGTCACACCCGGTCAGGACCTCTCGGCGCGCTTCGGCGGCTGAACGTCGCCGGTCAGGTACCGGGGGTGGGTGCCGGCCGGCCGTTCATGCCCCAGTCCTTCATGATCACGCCGAGTACGACCTGGGCCATGCGGTCGCCGCCCGCGCGCGTCACGTGGATGCCGTCCGGCGCCCGCATCAAGGTCCGGTCGCCGTTCTCGTCCTTGAGGTAGGCCGTGTACGAGCCCTTCTCGTCGGCCAGCGCCGCCCAGGTGCTGACGAAGGTGACCCCGGGGCGCTTCTCCGCCTCCGCCGCGTAGATGCGGTTCATCATCGCGATCCGCTCGCGGTAGCCGGCGTCCTTCATGATCGGGTTGCCGACCCAGTAGACCCGTCGGCCGCCCCGGGTGAGGATGTCCATGGCCTCCCCGACGCGCTTGGCGTAGACGTCCTGCCAGGCCTTGGTGCCGACCTTGAGCACCTTGCCCTCGTAGGAGACGTCCTGGCCGTCGTTGGCGCCGAAGAGGACGGCGGCCGCGTCGGGCCTGAAGTCGACGATCTGGTCGACCAGTTGCTGCGGCCAGTCGTAGAAGTCGGGGCGGCTGAGCCCGCTGGAGACGTGGTAGTCGTTCTTGCCCTTCACCAGCGTCGTCTCCTCCGCCAGGTTGACGAGCGACGAGCCGAAGACCTGATTCATGGAGTCGCCGGCGACGTACAACCGGAGCGGTCTCTTCGTCGTGACGGCGCGCGGCCAGAGGGGCTTCTCCGACTTCTTGACCTCGGCGAGCTTGTGATGCTGTTGCTCGCCTCGCCCCAGCGCACCGGCGACGGCTGACCCGAGGTCGTCGGCGCGCAGCAACCCGCTGAGCCCCGTCATCGGAGCGAGGAGGGCCAGCTGGAGCGAGCGCAGGGCGCCGTAGGGCCGGCCCTCGACGTCCTTGCGGATGGTGCGCGCGTCGAGCAGACCGGCGAGGAAGAAACCGAGCAGCATGGCGAGCAGCACCGCGCCGGCCGAGAGCCGGCGCCGGCGCGGTCCCTTGCGGCGCTCCGGCAGCGGCCCGATCGTCTTGGGGCCATGTGGCCCCTCGGGTTCGAGCCACTCCTCCCACTCCTCTGAGGCGTCGTAGCCGCCGTCGCGAGCCGGCGGACGCGGCGCCGGGCCGGCGCCCGTCGGGTGCTCGGGCGGCCGCCAGTCGTCACGCGGACGCCGCGGGCGGTCCTCGCGGCGTCCCGCGCCCGGCGCGCCGCCGTAGTCGCGCCGCCCGGGCGCCGGCGGTCGCAGGCCGTCCCAGACGAAGAGGTCGTCGGCGCCCTCGTCGGAGGGTCGCCGATCATCTCCTCCGGTCTCCCCTGCGTATCGTTCGTCGTCAGTCATCGCCCAGACTCACCAGCTCAGAATCGGAAGTACAGGAACTCGGCCGGCCCGGCCGGGCCGAGCACGTCGATCAGGAACAGGGCCAGCGCCAGCACGAGCCCCTGGCCCACCCAGCCGACGCGGCTGAAACCGGCCTCGAGGTCCTCGATGGTCCGTCGCGGCACGTACTGGATGGCGATGCCCAGCGCGACGAGGCCGACCACGGGCAGTGTCACCGCCGTCCCGATGGACCCGAGGCCGGCGATGAGGCGCCACAGAACGGCGAAGGCGTTGCCCATCGACTCGGCGCGGAAGAACACCCATGCCACCGTGACGAAGGCGAACACCGCCAGCCTCTGCAGCGCCCGGGCGCCCGCCGTCGCCCCCGGCTCGCGCAGGCCTCCGGCGTGACGGGCGTCGGCGCGCGCACGCTCGAGCGCGAGGCCGGTGCCGTGCATGAGCCCCCAGAAGACGAAGGTCCACCCCGCGCCGTGCCACAGGCCGCCGAGCAGGAAGGTGCCTACAAGGTTCACGTACGTGCGTCCCCGACCCTTGCGATTGCCGCCGAGCGGGATGTACAGGTAGTCGCGCAGCCAGCTGGAGAGGGTGATGTGCCAGCGGCGCCAGAAGTCCTGGATCGTCCGCGCGGTGTACGGCGCGTCGAAGTTGGCCGGCAGCTCGAACCCGAGGAGCAGCGCGATGCCGATGGCGATGTCGGCGTAGGCGCTGAAGTCGCAGTAGATCTGCACCGAGTAGGCGACGATCCCCCAGAAGGCCTCCCAGGACGAGTACGTCTGCGGCGAGGCGAACAGCTCGTTGACGATGTGGGTCGCGAGGTAGTCGGCGATCAGCATCTTCTTCACGAGACCCCCGAGGATGAGCGCGAAGGCACGCGAAGAGTCAACGCCGCGAGGGTCTCTCGGCGAGGTGAGCTGCGGGAGAAACTCGCGGGCGCGGGCGATGGGGCCGGCGAGGAGGTACGGGAAGAAGGCCGTGTACACGGCGTAGTCGAGAGTCGGCGCCGGCGCGAGCTGGCCTCGGTAGATGTCGATCACGTAGGTCAGCATGCGGAACACCAGGAACGAGATGCCGACCGGCAGGATGACGCGAAGCAGCGGGAGCGGCGCGCCGAGACTCAGGGCGCCGAGCACGTCGTTGAGGTTCACGGCGAAGAAGTCGAAGTACTTGAACACGCCGAGCAGGCAGAGATTCGCGGCCACGGCGAGGATGACCCAGCGACGGGCGGCGGCCGTGCTGCCGCGGCGCCCGCGCGCCCGGTGAACCTGGACGCCGAGCGTCTGGTTCACGAGCGTCGCACCGATGAGCAGCAGTACCAGGCGCCAGTCCCACCAGCCGTAGAACACGTAGCTGGCGCCGATGATGAACCACTTCCAGAGGCGCAGCCGCGGCATGAGCAGCCAGTTGGCCGCGTACACGACGAGGAAGAAGATCGCGAACGTGATCGTCGGGAAGAGCACGCTGCCGCCTGTCGGTCACGAGTGCGAGTGCCGCACGGGCAGCCCCGCCTGTCGCGGGGATGCTACACCAGGGGCGCGCGGGCGGCGAAGACCTTCCCTCGGCCCACACGCCCGGGGACGGGCCGGCCGGAGCCCCGGCGTCAGGGGGCGGGAGAAGCCGTCGCCGACGCCTTCGGCGACGGCGCGCCGGCCTCCCCCTTCTTGGCGGACAGCCACTCCTTCGTGATCGCGGCGATCACCGCTTCGGCGATGCGCAGGCCGCCGGCGTACGTGAGGTGCTCGCCGTCCTGCTCGCGGACCCTCTCCAGCTTGCCGTTCGTGTCGCGCAGGTACTGCGAGAACTGCCCGCTGCCGTTGGAGAGGAGCTTGTAGGCGTCGATGTACTGGACGCCGAACGTCTCTTCGGCCACGCTGGCGTAGATCTCGTTCATGAGCTTCATCTGGTTGTTGAACGACGGTTCCGGCATGATCGGCTGCCCGATCCAGTACACGCGCCGCACGCCATTCTGGAACAGCAGCGCGATCACGTCCTCGACCCGCTTGCGGTATTCCTTCTTCCAGCCGTCGCTGCCGAACTGGTGGACCTTGCCCGACGAGGTCTGCAACGCCTGGTTGTCGTTGGCGCCGAACATGACGGCGACGGCGCCGGGATCGAAGGACCTGGCCTTCGCCTGAAGCTGGGCCGGCCAGTCGAAGAAGTCCGGGCGCACCAGGCCGGACGAGATGTGGTAGTCGAGCTGCGCCTTGATGAGCTTCGTCTTGTTGGAGAGATTCGTGAGCGCCATCCCCGGCAGCCCCATCATGGAATCTCCGGCGATGTACAGGTGCATCGGGTGCCCCTGGAACGGCCTGGGCAGGGGCTTCTCCTGCAGGGTCTTCTTCGGCTTGTCGCCGTTGCCGCCGCTCGAGTCTCCGCCCTCGGTCGGCTCGGGCGTCGGGGTGATGACCACGACCTGTGTGTCGGTCGGGCCGGGGTCGGGCCTGCCCAGCGCGTCGGCGGTGAGCCTCGCCGGCCGATCGAGGAACAGCCAGTGACTCACCGTCGCGAGCGGGTCGACGAGGGCGAGCCGGAAGCTGCGCTCGCCGCCGAACGGCAGTTCGAGCGCGGTCTTCTTCATGGCCGGCGCGTTGAACAGCGCGCCCAGCGCCAGGGCGACCAGCATGGCCACGAGCGCGCTGGCGGCGGTGCGGCGGCGGCGTCCAAAGGGCAGGGCCTCGTCGCCGCGCTCATCCCGCGGCGTCGATTCGCCGCTCACGGGCGTCGCCTCGTCTTGCCCGGCGGCACGCTGGTCGTCCATCGGTGTGCGTCCGTCCGCCATCAGAACTTGAAGTAGAGGAAGGCCGCGGGTCCGGTGGGACCGAGGACGTCGAGGAGCATCAGGCCCACGGCCAGGAGAACGCCCTGCAGCGCCGGGTTGAGCGTCGAAAGTCCGGCCTCGCCGCGCTGCCAGACCGAACGAGGGACGTACTGCACTCCGATGCCCACGACGATGGCGAGGACCACGCCGGGCGTGACGGCCGCGCCCACTGTGCCCCAACTCTGGAAGAGCCGCGCGATGACGCTCACCGCCGCGGCGAACGTGTCGGAGCGGAAGAAGATCCAGGCGAAGGTCACGAAGGCGAAGACACCGATGCGCGGCCACACAGCGCCGTGCCACGGCCGGTGGTCGTACTCGAGAGACGGCCCGGCCGCGCCGCGATCGTCCGTCGGCGGCGCGGCCTCGCCCAAGACCTCGAGGGCCGCCGCGAGCTCCCTGCGCTGGCGCTGCACCACCAGGGCGCGGCCCTTGCTGCGGATCACGCGGGCGTGCTCGATGACGAGCGCCGCGCCGTGCAGGAAGCCCCAGAACACGAACGTCCAGCCGGCGCCGTGCCAGAGACCACCGAGAACCATGGTGAGCATCAGGTTCACATACGTTCGCGTCGTGCCCCTGCGGCTACCACCCAGCGGGATGTAGAGGTAGTCCCGCAGCCAGCGGGAGAGCGTCATGTGCCAGCGCCGCCAGAAGTCCTGTACGGACGCGGCGGTGTAGGGCGCGTTGAAGTTGTCGGGCAACTCGAACCCGAGCAGGAGCGAGATACCGATGGCGATGTCGGAGTAGGCGCTGAAATCGCAGTAGATCTGCACCGAGTAGCCGATGATCCCGACCAGCACCTCGAGGGACGAGTACTGCCCGGGCGTCGTGAACACTCCGTTGACGATGTGGGTCGCCAGGTAGTCGGCGATCAGCATCTTCTTCGCCAGGCCGCCGAAGATCAGGAAGAAGGCGCGCGCCGTGTCCACGTTCCGGGGGTCGCGCGGCCCCCTGAGCTGCGGCAGGAACTCGGAGGCGCGAGCGATGGGGCCGGCGGCAAGATACGGGAAGAAGGCGACGTACACGGAGAAGTCGAGCAAGGACGCCGGCCGCAGCGTGCCGCGGTACACGTCGATCACGTAGCTGAGCACGCGGAAGGTCAGGAACGAGATGCCGATCGGCAGCAGGATGCGCAGGAGCGGCAGGTCGGCGTTGAGATTGAGCGCGCTCAAGAAGTCGGCGACCGAGGTGACAAAGAAGCCGTAGTACTTGAACACGCCGAGCACGCCGAGGTTGGCCGCGACGGCGACGGCGAGCGCCCATTTGCGCCCGGAGCCGCGCTGCGGCATCCCCGCGATCCAGAGCGCGAAGAACTGGTTGGCGACCGCGCTGAGCGCCAGCAGCAGCACGAAGCGCCAATCCCACCAGCCGTAGAACACCAGGCTGGCGATCAGCATGAACGGCTTCCACACCCCTTGCCGGGGCATGAGCAGCCAGTTCCCGACGAAGACCAGCAGGAAGAAGAGGGCGAATGTGATGGTTGGGAACAGCATGCGGCGAGTCTGGAGCCAGTCTAGGGAAAGGGACGACCGATCGCCAGCCGGGGTTCGCTTCGGGCCGCGGCATCCCGCGGGACATCGCGTATCATAGCCGCGTGAGCGAGCCACCCCTCTTCACCCAGAACACCCTCCGCGAGGGCGTCATCGAGTTCGCTTTCGGCGAGCCCGACCCGGCGCTGCTCCCCGTCGGGCTCGTCCGAGACGCCGCGGCGCGAGCGCTCGGCGCCGGTGGCGCGGGCGCGCTCGCGTATGGCTCCAACGAAGGTCCCGAGCGACTGCGGGCGGCGATAGCCGAGCGATCCGCCGAGCTCGAGGGGCACGATGTCACCGCGGGCGACCTCCTCGTCACCGGCGGCAACTCGCAGGCCCTCGACCAGGCGATGACGATGCTTACGAAGCCGGGCGACGTCGTCTACGTCGAGTGCCCCACGTACAACCTCGCTCTCGGCATCGTCGCCGATCACCCCGTCACGATCGCCGGCGTCACGCTGGACGACCAGGGTCTCGACGTGGACGCCCTCGGGGTGGCCGTGCGCGAGGCCCGCGCGGCCGGCCGCCGGCCGCGCCTGCTCTACACCATCCCGACCTTCCACAACCCAGCGGGCGTCAGCCTCTCCAGCACCCGCCGGGAGCAGCTCCTTGAACTCGCGCGGCGCCACGACCTCGTCGTGGTGGAGGACGACGTCTACCGCGAGCTCGTCTACCAGGGAGAGGCGCCGCCGGCGCTTCGGACGCTCGACCCCGCGGCGCCCGTGGTGCGGCTCGGCTCGTTCTCCAAGTCGCTCGCGCCGGGGCTGCGCCTGGGCTGGATCGACGCGCCGGCCGCCCTGCGCGAACGCCTGGCCGGCGCCGGCGTCCTGGAGAGCGGCGGCTGCGTCAGCCAGTTCTCGGCGCACGTGGTCGCTGCAGTGCTCGAAGCGGGCGGGTACGACGCCCACGTAGCCGCCCTGCGCACCGCCTATGCCTCACGTCGCGACGCCCTCGCGGCGGCGCTCGGCAAGCACCTGCCGCCCGGCTGCGATTTCTCCGTACCGGCCGGCGGATTCTTCCTCTGGATCACGCTCCCGCCGGGGCTCGACGCCTCCGGACTGCTGCCGGTGGCGGAAGAGCACGGCGTCGCCTTCGCGCCGGGCCGGCGCTTCTGCGCCGACGGCGCCGACCGCAGCCTGCGGCTGGCCTTCAGTCTCTACGACGAGGCAAGCCTCGCTGAAGGCGCCAAGCGCCTCGGAGCCGCCATCGCGGACGCGGCGGGCCGCGGCGCCTGAGGGGCATGGTCCGCCGGCCGCGGATCCCGGGAGGCCGCTGTTCGCCGTCCGCGGGGGCCGGCCGTCGACGCCGCGTGTGGCATCACGAGGCGGTCTCGGATGCCAGACTCCGGAGCGGCGGTGCCCAAGACACAGCGTGCGGTGAGGTTCCCGGGCCAGGCACGACGGGCAACGTCGTCTCGGCGCCGGGTGTGCCGGAGTCGCCAGACGAGGCAGTCGGCAGCAACCTGCATCCTGCCCGCGCCGGGGCGTGGGAATCCGCGGGTCCGGCGGCCAGGCGCTCGGGCACCGGCGAGGGAGAGTTCTGATGGCAGAGAAGACGCCGGGCACGGATCCGGAGGAACGCGGCGAGGCGGACGCCGGCGCCGCTCGCGCCCTGGCGCCGGTGAAGCGCGTCCTGGACTCCAAGCGCGCCCCGCGCATCCGCTCCTGGGTCGCGCTCTTGCTCGTCGTCGCCTCCGCGCTCGCCATCCTGATGAGTGCGCTTGCTCTGTGGTCCCGCAGCGTCGTCTTCGATACCGACCCGTGGGTGACGGCCGTTACCCCCCTAGCCGAGGACTCACAAGCCCGCGATGCCGTCAGCAGGTACATTGCCGCCAAGGCGCTCGAGATCACCGACCTGAGCGCTCGGATCGCGGACGCGCTGCCGTCGGACGCCGAGCTCCTCGCCGCGCTGCCCGCGGCGAACCCCGAAGGCTTCCTCGTCGAGGAGGTCGACACGTTCCTCGGCACCGAGCTCGCGCAGCGCCTCTGGGCGGACAGCAACCGCTTGGCTCACGAGCAGCTCCTCGCCGCGCCGCGGGACGACAGCCGCAACGTCACCGTTGGCCGCAACGACGTGAAGCTGAACCTGCTGCCGATCATCGCCATAGCGCTGCAGCGACTCGAAGTGAAGCTGCCACAGCTACTCGGGCGGGACGTCACACTGCCGCCGATCGACCCGGCCACCGCCCCCGACGATATCCACACGTTGCTGCAGGACGCGCTGGGCAGGGAGCTGCCGGCGGACATCGGCTCCGTCACCCTGCTCGAGGGGAACCAGGCCTACGAGGCCAAGCGAACGCTCGGGCGCCTCACCGATCTGGCGGTCCCCTTGGTCGTCCTGACCATCGTCCTGATCGGCGCGGCCCTGCTGGTGTCTGTCCGCCGCCGGCGCACCGCCCTGTGGCTCGGCCTCGGCGCCCTGATCGGCGTCGTGGCCGCCCGGGTGATCGAGGGGCAGGCGGAAGAGGCCGCCGTCGTCGCCGCGACGTCCCAAGACGGCGCGGCGGTGGCCAAGTCGATCGTGAGCTCGGTGATCGGCAGCCTGCACCCGTTCTTCGTCTGGATCGCCGTAGCCGGCGTGATCGTCGCCGTCGCCGCCATCCTCGCCGGCAGGCCGGCGTGGCTGGACGCCATGAGCCGCGGCTTCGCCGGACTGCTCGGCATCGCCGCGGACCTCTCCGCGCCGGACACCCGCGCCAAGCGCTGGACGGCCACGCACCTCGATCTGCTGCGCGTCGCCGGCATCGCCGTGGCGCTGGTCGTGCTGCTCTTCACCACCGGCTCCCTGGTCGCGGCGCTGGCCGTCGTCGCGGCGCTGGTGGTCTACGAACTGGCGCTCGGCGCGTACGCGACTGCGGTGGCTCGCGAGCCCGGCGATGGCGCGGACGGCCCCTCGAGGCCGCCTGCCTGAGGGCAGCGGAGAGCCGGCCGGACCGACCTGACGCCGGCCGGCCGGCCGCCTACCCCTGCGACTCGTGTGAACCTCCGCGCGGCCCGCGGTCGTGGCGATCGCGGCGGCCGTCGCGATGCGGCAGCGGGAGGTGCGGCTTGCCGCCGATCACGTCCCAGAGACGGTGCTTGCGCCGCTCCCACGTCTGGTGAAAGCCGTCGTCGCGGCGCCGGGCGCGGTCCATCTTGGCGGGACTGGCCGCGTACTGCCGGCGCGCCCACGGCGACCCCGGCTTGGCCAGGCGCAACGCCCCGACCAGGGCCACCAGCGGGACGAAGATGCCGACGGTGCCTAGGAACAGCTTGCCCTTGAGGTAGCAGACGACGACGAAGACAGTGCCGCTCAGGATCAGCACGAAGCCGACCCAGCGGGAGATGGTGATGTAGTCGCCGACCTCAATGATGCTGCGCGGCAGCAGGCCCGTCAGCAGCAGGGTGACGAAGGTCAGGCCGAGGATCACGGCGTCGATGCTCTTGCGTCCCTCGCCCGTCCAGTACACGTCCTCGAGGTGGAGGATGAGCGCGAACTCGTCGAGGGTCAGCGCCGCGCCGGCCCCGAAAACGAAGGCGAGGAACTCGAGCAGGGGGCTGCCGGGTTGCACCGCGAACGTGAGGATCCCGGCGATGACCATGCCGATGATGCCGAACACCGAGTGGTGGATGTGCAGCCCGCCCGGGGTCACCACGCTGCCGATGCGGATGTGCGAACGGCCATGATGCCGAGTGAGGCGCGTGTTGAGCCGGGCGACGAGGAACGTGAGGATGAAGCCGACCAACAGCGCGAACAGCGGCCGTTTGGCGTCGTCGAGCACGTGCCCGGGGATTGCGGCGATAAGCATGATCATCTCACCCTCATTATCCGCAGCTGTCGCCGCGTGCAACCATCGCCGCCGCGGCATGTGCGCCGGCCGGCGCCGGCCGGCGCAGGACGCGTCTCCCGCGGCGTCAGATCGAGGAGCCGGACGCCGAGGGAATCGCCGACGGCGACTCGCGCGACGTCTTCCCGCCGGCCGGCAGCCAGTCTTGCTTGATCGCCTCGAAGACGGTGTCCGCCAGCATCGCCTGGCCGGCGATGGTGAAGTGCACCTGGTCAACGAGGCGCAGCGATGCGTCGAACGAGCCGTCGGAGTGCGCGTAGAGACCCCAGATGTCGATGTAGTCCGCGCCGGGGCGCTTCTCGGCCTGCTTCTGGAAGATCTTGTTGATGAGCCTCATGCGCGAGTTGCGCCAGTTCTCCCCCATGATGGGCATTCCGACCCAGTACACGCGCCTGGCGCCCCCCTTGAGCAGCGTGTCGATGATGTTGCCGACTCGCTCCTCGTAGGCCCGCTTCCAGGCCATGTCGCCGTAGGGGATCCACTCGCCGTCCTTCCAGACGGACTGCGTGTCGTTGGTCCCGATCATGATGACCGCCGCCTGCGGCTTGGCCGTCTTCATCACGGTCTTGACCTGCTTGTCCCAGTCGAAGAAGTCGTAGCGGCAGATGCCGGTCGACTCCTTGTAGTAGGTGATTGGCTTGAAGGCCTTCGTCTCCCGCAGGATCGGCGCGAGCGCAAAGCCGAGCTCGCCGCCCATGGAGTCGCCGCCGACCCACACGCGCACGGGGTCGGCCTTGCTCGCGACCCAGACCTTGGGCGGCGGGGTCGGCGTGGGGGTCGGGCGGGGGGACGCGGTGGTGGCATCGCCGCCCGACCCGCGGGCATCGCGCACACCGTCGTCACCGCGGCCGCCCGCCACGAAGACCAGGGCAAGGACGACCGCGATGACGAGCACGACGAGGACGAGCAGGAGCAGACGCCGCCGCCGGGCACGCTGACGCCGCCGGCGACGCGGATCGCGCCCCGGGCGAGTTCCGTACGTGGTGTATCTGCCGTCATTCAAGTGCTGGGAGCCTCCGCACGAGTGTACAAGAAGGCGTTTCGCACCGCCGCCGGCGTCACCTGCGAGCGGCGCGAAGGGCGCGCCGCGGCGGCCGCGCCAGTTTCGGCCGGCGCGGCGCTGGGATACAGTGACGCCTGACGATGAGCGACCAGGGGGACACCCAGCAGAGACACACGCCCCGGCGGCCGCGTGCGCGTCTCCTCGAGGGCTCGCCGCGGTTCGCCGACAGCTTCGGCCTCGTTCTGCTGCTGCTGATCATCAGTGTCTTCACGCTCGCCCTGGCCGGCAACGATGCACTCGCCAGCATCGTCTCGCTGGTGGTCTTCGCGGCGACCACCTGGTTCGCGCTGCGCGCCGCACAGGTCCAGCGCCGCCTCCTTCGGCTCGCCCTTGCGCTCATCCCCGTGATGGTCCTCGTCGCCATCATCCTGATCATCTTCGGCAATGACGAGACCGCGACGGTCACCGCCAGATTGGTGATCATCCTGCTCGTGGTCGTGGCCCCGGTGGCCATCCTCAGACGACTGGTGCAGCACCCGATCATCAGCGCAAATGCCTTCTATGGCGCCGTCTGCGTCTATCTCCTCATCGCCATGTTCTTCGCCTCGACCTTCGGCCTCATCGCCGCTGTGAGCGGCGAGCCGTTCTTCGCGCAACTGCAGTCCTCGTCGGACGCGGCGACGCAGATCGACTACCTCTACTTCAGCTTCGTGACGATCACGACCGTCGGCTACGGCGACCTCACGGCTGCTGCGGACCTCGGCCGCATGACTGCCATCTTCGAGGCCATCCTCGGCCAGCTGTACCTGATCACCGTCGTGGCCATCGTCGTCCAGAATCTCGGCAACGAGCACCTCGGCAGACGGAACGTGGAGCGGCGCGAAGCTCCCGAGACTGCCGGGCGGGACGGCGAAGCGGATCCAGATCCAGATCAGGCCGGTCCGGGCACGATCTCGGACGATGCGCGCGCGGATTGGGAGGCCTGACGCAGCGGCGCGGTCGGCAACGCTCTTGGCCTCCGCGGCGGTCGGTCAGGC
>DASRZL010000097.1:0-6906 GCA_035686425.1 Thermoleophilia bacterium | reverse complement strand
CGGCGTGGACCGCGACGGGGATCGTGATCCCCATCTCGTTGCACAGGGCGTCGACGATGCGCGCCATGTTCCAGTAGTTCACCGCGCAGTAGGCCTTCTGCCCGCCTTCGGACTTGGCGATCTCGATGATGAGGGCGGCGTCGGCTCGCTGCGCCGCCCGCAGCGCTCCGCGGATGACGAAGGAGTTGCGCCCGTTCGCGGCCATGGCGATGGCTTTGCCCTTCGCCCGCATCGCGCGGTCGATAACCTTGCCGCTGACGAGCAGCGCCTTGGAGTTCGGGAACAGGGAGGTGATGCTGGGGGGACGGCCCACCTGGAGGGCTTTCTCGAAATCCTCTGCGTACGGCATGGAAGGTCTCCTTCAGGGGGTGATAGATGGGCTGCCAGAGATTCTATCGAATCCGCCAGGGCCACGAGCAGGGGGGATGGACCGGTACGACCCATCGCGACTGTTGTCGACGGCACGAGCGGCCACAGCGAGCAGGGTGCTTCGCCCGCGGCTGACCCGCGGTTCTGGGGAAGAAGGCTGGAGCCGACGCGCGGAATCGAACCGCGGACCCCTTCATTACGAGTGAAGTGCTCTGCCAGCTGAGCTACGTCGGCTCGGGTGAAGCCTAGGCATTCTAGGGCACGGCGGGCGCGGGCGCAAAGCGGCGTGGGTGCCGATCGCCCCGGCGGCGTCTCGTGTGTCCGCCGCCACTGGACCGTGAGGCCGCGAGGCCTGAGCCTCAGCTTTCTTCACGCAAGCGCAACACGCACGCAATGATTGGTGTGCTGGCATGCGCTAAACTGCTGCGGACTCCGCCGGAGAGGCGGTAGCCGCGGCGATTCTCCGTGGCACCGCGGCCGCCGTCATGTGGCCGCGCGACTCGAAGGTCAACGAAGGAGGAGCATGAGGAAGGTAGTCACGATCGGCATCCTGGTGCTTGCGGTGGCGGCCATGGCGTTCACCGGCGTCACGGCGCCCAAGACGAGCGCGACCCCCTCGCTTTGCCACAGCACCAAGCTCTCGATCAAGGCGCCGAAGAGCGTGAAGGCGAGGAGGAGTATCACCGTGACCGGCGCCGAGGCTCGGGCCCCGTCGCACACGGTGAAGGCGAGGCTGCAGTACCGGCGCGCCACCTCCAGCAGGTGGATCAACGGGATGTCGCGGAATCTGTCGTCGTCCGGCGCCTACTCGCTCAAGTGGAAGGCCCCGGCGAAGAAGGGCAAGTACAAGATCCGTGTCCGCGTGACGCATTCCGGCTCCTCGAACACCTCCGCTGTGAGGACCGTCAGGGTGAGGTAGACGGTTGAAGGCCGCGGCCGGCCTGCGTCGGCCCCGGCACGAAGAACGACGGGCCGGCGGGGCTCCGCGGAGGAGCGCCGCCGGCCCGTCGCATGAGTGCTCTCGGCTCGGCCGTTGGCCCGAGTGTCCTCATTGGGCCGCCCTTGTGTCCGTTGTCACTATTGTTCGCCTCGGGTGCACACCGTAGAATCCAGAGGTATGAAGTACGAGACGGGGGGATCGGTGGAGCCTGCGCCTGCCGTCTTGCTGAGGGGTGTGGCCTGTGGAGGGCCCAGCAACCGAGATCCGCGTATTGATCGTCGACGACCACGCCATCGAGCGTCAAGGCATTCGGTCCCTGCTCGACGCGCAGCCGGACGTCCGCGTCGTCGCCGAAGCCGGTAACGGCCTCGAAGCGCTTCGGCTCATCGGCGCCTGCCACCCGGATGTCGTCATCACCGAGACGATCATGCCGCGCATGAACGGTCTCGAGCTCACCGGGCAGTTGCTGCGTCGCTACCCCGAGCTCAGGGTGCTCGTGCTCACGCGCAACGACCGCGAGGACTGCGTTCTCCGCCTGGTCCAGGCCGGCGCCGGGGGGTATCTTCTCAAGACCGTCGACACTGCCGACCTGCTGGCCGCCGTGCGCGCGGTCGTCGCCGGCGGCCGCGTATTGCAGCCCAAGGCCCTGGAGGCGGTGCTCGCGGACTACCTGCAGCGGGTGCAGGAGCCCACGGCGCGGCGATATGCCTCCGAGCTCACGCCGCGCGAGCGCGAGGTGCTGAAGCTGATCGCCGAGGGCAATACCAACCAGGACATCGCCGAGCTGCTCTGCCTGAGCCGCAAGACGGTCGAGACCCACCGCAGCAACATCATGGACAAGCTGGGCCTGCACAAGGTCACGGACCTCGTGAGATACGCCATCCGCGAGGGTCTGGTAGGTCTCGACTGACCTGTCGGCCGGGAGCGCTCCCGCTCCGGCGGCGTGTCCATCATCCGCCTTGCCACCGGGCGAGTCGCGGCGCCCGCGACATTGTCGTGGAGAGTATGAGCCAGATTTGCTACACTTTTCACATGGCGGAGTCGACGAGTCGCATTGATCAGTACCCTCAGGGCGTGGCCACCGCGCCGGCGCCGGACGCACTGTCGTCGTCACACCGGCTGCCAGGCGTTCAAGGATGGCAGGTCGTCGGCTCGTGCCGGGCGAGGATCTCTCGCCGCCGGCCGACGCGGCCGTCGAGCGGGTGCTCGACCTGGTCCGCGAGGAGTTGAGCGGCGCATGAGCAGCGCCGGCGTCGTCGTCTTCACCACCCAAGGCCTGCCCGAGCTGCGAACCGCGCTGCGCGGCCTCCGCGAGACCATTCCGGAGGATGCGGAGTTCGCCGTCGCCGCCGCCGATCCGCATGAACAGGACGCCACCTATCTCCTGCGCCAATACCTGCGCGGACGCCTGCATGCCCTCGAGTTCGATCGCGGCGGGCGCCTCGGGGGGCACTGCGGACTCGACCAGGCGTATCGCATGGTCGGGGGCGACTACCTGGCGCGCGTCGACGACACGCTCGCCTTCCAGCCCGGGTGGCTGGAGAGCGCCATCGCTCACCTGGAGGCCGACGAGTCGCTGGGGTGCCTCTCCCTCGTTCCGCCGAGCGACTACCAGCGTGGCCGCGGCCGGCCACGAACCGTTCACATCGAGCCGATCGAGGTCGACCACCTGGACATGCGCTGCTTCGTGGTCGCGCGCGACCTGGTCCAGCGCGACGCGTGCGAGCTCATGGGCGAGCAGCCCGACGGCTGCCGCTTTCAGGAATTCCTGCGTGGTGGGGGCCGCCGCCTCGCCTTCCTGCCGGGAATGGTCGCCCCGCTCGATCTCGTCGAGGTGCCGCACGGCTTCGATACCTACGTCCACGAGGCGGAACTGCCGCAGCACGAGGGCGCCACCGGCGCCATGCAGCGTCTCGAGCAAGCCTACGATCTCGGCGACGACGTGTTGCTCACCTGCATGGCCTGCGGCGCCTCGGAGCTCGAGGTGCTGGCCGGGCGCATACGCTCGTGCGAGCGGCATCACGTCGCCATCGGCTACTGGTACGAGCTACGCTGCCCGCAATGCGGCGAGCTCCACTATACGGACGACTACCAGTTCCGCTGCCCGGATTGAACCACGCAGCGGGTTCAACGAGGGGGGCGCCGCAGGCGCACCGCTCACTGAACTACGTAGCCGGTTCCGCGAGGGGGGGCGCAGCGGATCGGCTTCGTCACCGCCGCCCACCTGGGCCGCGCTGCCCTGCGCGCGCCCTTCGGTACGCGCCGCGTACTGGACATGCCGGTCGGGGAGTTGCTGCCGCGCATCTGCTGACGCGTTCTGACCTGCTCTGACCGGTCCAGACTTCCCTTGTGCACCCCAAGGCCCCATGCTATCTTCGCGGCCGGTCCGCGCCGGGCCGATCGGTCAGCCTCGCAGCGAGGAGTCCGCCGGGTATGCGCACCTCATGCTGAGCGCCAAGATCATTGTGTGCCTCTGCCGCGATGTCACGGCCGGCGATGTGGAGCGAGCCGTGGCCGCCGGCTACACGGACCTGGAGACCGTGAAACGGTTCACCGGCGCCCTCACCGGACCATGCCAGGGGCAGACCTGCGATGACGCCATCCGGCGGCTGATCGCGCAGCTGACGGGTCGCACTCCTGACGACGTACCCAGGCCCGTCGCCCGTCCGCCCGTTGCACCGCTGCGGATGGGGACGCTGGCGGCTCGCGACGAGGCCATCGGCTGATGTCGCCGGCGGCATCGGACGCTCAGTGGCGTGTGGTGCCCGGAGCAACGTCCGCAGGGCTGCGGGCGACCTACGACGTCGTCATCGTGGGGGCCGGCGTGCAGGGTCTCGCCCTGGCCTACGAGCTCGGGCGGCGGGGCCTCGGGAACGTGGCGGTGGTCGACGCGGCGTACCCCGGCGCAGGAGCCAGCGGGCGCAACGGCGAACTCATCCGCTCTGCGTTCGCCTCCGTGGAGTGGACGGCTTTCTTCCACGAGAGCCTGAGGCGGTGGCACGGGCTGTCCGCCGAGCTCGACTTCAACGTGTTGTTCACGCCGACGGGATACCTGGTCCTCGCCGCCACCCCGGCCGAGCTGCAGGCCTACGAAGGCTACGTGGCCCGCCAGCGCCGCCTCGGATTGAAGACGCAGCTGCTGCAGGCCGAGGCGGCGCTCGACCTCGTCCCCGCGCTCTCGCCGGAGATGGTGCTCGGGGCCATGTACGAGCCTGAGGCCGGATTCGCGCATCACGATGCCGTGGTATGGGCCTACGCCCGGTCCGCGGCGCGCCTCGGGGTCGAGATTCACCCGTACACCGAGGTGCTCTCCGTCGACGTCGCCGGCGGTGCGGTGAGGGGTCTGCTCACGTCGCGTGGTCGCGTGGCGACCCGTGTCCTGGTCGACGCGGCGGGCGGCATGGCTGCCGACGTGGCCCGCATGGCCGGGGTCGAGTTACCGCTGACGACATACGCATTGGAGGCCCTGGTCACCGAGCCGCTGCGGCCGTTCCTGGGCCGGGGTCTGAGTTGCCCCGCCCTTCTCGCCTACTGCCATCAGACGACGCGCGGGGAGTTCGTGGGGGGCGCGGAGCTCGACCTGCCGCGGGCCAGCCAGAGTCTCAAGGCCACGTGTGCCGGGGCCCGCGACATGGCGCGCAAGTTCGTCCGGCTGTTCCCGGCGCTCGCCGGCGCAAAGGTGATGCGCCACTGGGCCGGTCTGGTGACCCAGTCGGACGATGCGGCGCCGGTGCTCGGTACTGTGCCGGAGCTGGATGGGTTCGTCCTCGACTGCGGCTGGGTCTACGGGTTCATGGGCGCCCCCGCCGCCGGCGCCCTGCTCGCCGATTCGATCGCCGGGGGGATGGTGCCGGAGCTGCTCGCGCCGTTCGGGCTCGAGCGCCTCCGCACCGGAGCCTTGATCCGCGAAGAGTCGCTGGTCGTGACGACCGGTGCGGAGGCTTGACCGTGCTCGCGTTCGAGTTCGAGGGGCATCGTCTCGAGGCCGCTCCGGGACAGACGATCGCCGCCGTCCTGGTGGCGCACGGGGTGCGCGTGTTCGGGCGCAGCGCCAAATTCCACCGCCCGCGGGGAGTCCGCTGCGCGAACGGCACCTGCTCGTCATGCGCCATGCGCGTGGACGGTCTGCCGGGTGTGCGCACCTGCGTGACGCCGGTGCGTGATGGTATGCGGGTGGAGCGTGAGCACGCCTGGCCGTCGGCGGACCACGATCTGCTCAGGATCGCCGAGCTCGCCGGACCGGTGTTGCGCGCGGGCTCCTACTACCGCTGGTTCCGGCGCTCACCGCACCTGTGGCGCCTCGCGGAGCGTGGGCTCTCCGCCGCGGCCGGTCAGGGCGAGTTGCCGGCTCTCGTCGATGCCGACCGTTTCTCCGGCGCGCGCTGCCGGATCCTCCACGGCGTGGACGTTCTTGTCGTGGGCGGAGGAGTCGCCGGCCTGAGCGCGGGACTGGCCGCCGCTCGCGCCGGCGCACACACACTGCTGGTGGAGCGCCACCAGGCAGTCGGGGGAGGCCTTGCCGCCGATACGGCGCTGCATCCGGAGGCGGCGGCCATGGTCGGGGCCTCGGCGGCGGCTGACGGCGGGGAGGTCGCAGGAGCGCTTGCCGGCCAGGCGCGCGCCCAGGCCGGGCTGGAGCTCGTTCCAGGCGCCGAGGTCGTCGGTTGGTACCAGGAGGGAGTCGTCGCGCTCGTGCGAGACCTCGACTTGCTCCTCTGCGAACCTCGCTCCGTGGTCCTCGCGACCGGCGATCACGAGGTGGTGCCACCATTCGTGAATGGAGACCTGCCGGGCGTCATGACCGCGGGGGCGGTCCAGCGGCTACTGGAGGTGCACCGTGTCCGGCCCGGACGTGTCGCCACCGTGCTGGCGAACGACGCGCGCGGCTACCACGTGGCCGCCCAGTTGGCGGCTGCGGGCGTGATCGTGGCGTGCATCGCTGACCTGAGACAGGACGGCCAAGTCCCGGACGCCCTCGGCAGTGCCCTGGGACCATACGGGATCCGCGTTCTCGCCGGCGTGAGGGGAATGAGGGCGCACGGCCTGAACTCGGTGCGAGCCGTCACTCTGCGGGTGCAGGCGCGAGGCGCCGTCGCGGAACGTCCTGTGAAGCTGGCCAGCGACCTCGTCTGCGTGTGTCTGGGCGCCAGGCCGGCAGACGAACTGGCCAGACAGGCGCTCGCCTTCGGTCGCTATGCGTTGTCGACCGGACAGGTGTGGCCGCCGGGGTTCGCGGCTTCATCGCCGGACACGACCGCGGCCGCCACCCCGCCGGGCGGCGCGGCGCTCTTCGCGGCCGGCGGTACGGGCGGCGCACGCTCGGCGGCGACCGCCATCGCCGGCGCCGCCGCCGCCGGCCGGGCCGCCGCGAAGGCGGCGTCTGAAGCGCGGGATCGCTGACCGCGTCAGCACAGCCCGGGCCCGGAGACGGCTCGACGCTGGAGTCGTGGTTCGAAAGAGTGGGACGGGGAGGGGCTGGAGCCCGGTCGCGGATTCGAACCGCGGACCCCCTCCTTACCATGGAGGTGCTCTGCCTGCTGAGCTAACCGGGCTTGGTGGGGGAGCTAGGATTTGAACCTAGGTAGGCTGCGCCAACG
>DASRZL010000096.1:0-7162 GCA_035686425.1 Thermoleophilia bacterium | reverse complement strand
CCACCCAGCATCGCCCTGACGAGGCGGTCGGGCAGGCCTTCGTTCTTGACAAGCATGGCGAGCCTACCTTTGGAGCTCCAGCGCGTGCGCGCGCTGGGCGAGTTCGTGCCCGAGTATCTCGTCGATGACGGTGCACGCTTCTGAGAGGCGCCGATCTACGACCTCCCACAGGACATGACCGTCCTGCCGCGAGCGCTTCACCAGGCCCACACTCTGAAGCGTGGCCAGGTGCTGGGACACATTGGGCCTGCTGACGCCGAGAGCCTTGGCCAGTTCACTGGGTGACCCCGGTTCCTCGCAGAGCATGTGCATCAGCTCGTGACGTGTGGGATTGGCCAGCGCGGCGAAGACGGCTGCGTGGATCGCGCATCGTTGTCGGTCGTACTTCATGAGTCCATTATTGCCAAGTTTCGTAATTTCGCAACTTGGCAATTTACCGACCAGTGACTACAAGCTCTGAGAGACCCGGTCTCTCGAAAGGAAAAGGAACCAATCATGGACATGAAGGTCTACTTTCCCGGCGGCAAGCGCGTATACGCGGACTACGGCGGGTTCACCATCCCGACCGATCAGCCGGCACGCGGCGGCGGTGACGACTCGGCGCCGGCCCCCTTCGACCTCTTCCTCGCCTCGATCGGCACGTGCGCTGGCATCTACGCGCTCGGGTTCATGCAGCAGCGCGGCATCGACCCCGAGGGCTCGTCGATCGCGATGCGCTCGCACTTCGATCCGGACGTCGGGCTGATCAACAAGATCGACCTCGAGCTGACGCTCCCGGCGGGCTTCCCCGAGAAGTACAGGGACGCCGTCATTAACGCGATGAACCTCTGCGCGGTGAAGAAGCACATGCATCAGCCACCGGAGTTCGCCATCACGACCGCGGTCCCCGTGACTGCCTGATGGCCGACGCCTTCAACCCCGCGCACGCGAAGCGCCTAGAGGACCCTGCGCGGCTCGAGGCGCTGCCGCAGTCGTCGGTGGTCTCACTGCTGCGGCTGGGCGGCGCCGAGACCGTGGTCGACTACGGCGCCGGCACGGGCATCTACACCGTCGCCGTCGCGGAGGCCGTCCCGGACGGCCGCGTCGTGGCGGTCGAGGCATTGCCGAGGCTCGCCGAGTTGCTCCGCCAGAAGATCACCCCGGACCTGGCGGATCGGCTGGCTCTCATCGAGACCCCAGACAACGTGGTGCCGCTCGACGAAGGCTCGGCCGACCGGGTCGTCATGGTCGACGTGCTCCACCATCTTCACGACCAGCCGGAGGCGCTGGAGGAGGTCGTCCGGATTCTGCGTCCCGGCGGCCTGTTCGTCGTTCTGGATTGGGGAGACGCAGAGCGTCCCGTGGGACCACCGGTCGCCCACGTGCTCGGGCTGGACGCGGTACGCGACATCATCGCCGGGATGGGCCTCGAAGTAGTCGAAGCCCACGAGCCCGGCGAGCTGTTGTCGTATCACCTCGCCGTCGTGGCCGCGAAGCGCTAGCCGTACGTCCGCGCGCCGTCACCCCGGCGACGTCGTCGACGGCGAGCTCAGTGCTGGCAGGCGTTGTCGAAGCCGACGACCGGCAGGCCGCCCTCGATGAAGGCGTGGACCGTGGTCTCGACGTCGACGCCGACGCCCGCGTGTACGGCTATGCCGACCTGATTGAACCCCATCAGCGGTCGGCCGCCGATGCCATCCACGACGATCGCGTCGACGTTGTGCTCCGCCAGCACGAGGACCGGCGTCATGCAGCCGCCTTCCACGTGCGGCGCGTTGGTGACGACGGCGACGTCGCCGAGCTTGCCGTCGACGACGTCGACCATGGTGAAGCATTCGCAGCGTCCAAAGTGCCCGGAGCGCCTCGCGCCGAGGCCACCGGGGGCCTCCGACGGGATCGCGATCCGCAGGGTGGTTCCGTTCGTGTCGCTCATGGGGTCAGACTCCGTTCCCTGTTGTTCGATGGTTGACGAGTGAGTCGTGTTCGAGTGGGGGCGTCACGAGCCGCCGCGGCCTCGTCCTCGGCCGCGCCATTCACAGCCGGGCCCGGCTCCGCCGGACCGCGCTCCGCGGCCGTGCCCGCCGCCGCGGGCCTCGCCGCAGCGACCTGTCCCGCCCCAGCAGGTGCGGACGTCGGTGGACCCGCACGCTGGGCACGCGGGCGACGTCGCTTCAGAGTCGTTGGTCCAGAGGTTGCCGCAAGAGGTGCAGCAACGCTGGCGTGGCTCAACGCGGTACTGCCCGCCGCCGATGAGGATCGCTTTGCCTCCGACCAGCGCCTCGGCGACTTTGGCGCGGCCACGCTCGAGGACACGGCCGACCGTCTGGCGCGACACGCCCATCGCCGCCGCGGCTTGTTCGTGGCTGAGGCCCTCGAGGTCGACGAGGCGGATCGCCTCCAGCTCGTCGATGGCCAAGTCCAGCTGCTCGAGGTCGCGTCCGGGGACGCCCGCAGGTTTGAACAGGGTGACCCGCGGTACGCTGCCGACGGCGCGTTCAATGGGTGGACGTGGCATCCGGTTCCTCCGCAGTTACTAGCATATGCCCATGGTAGAGGGGGCAGAAGCCGACTTCAAATCGCCGGCTGCTGCCCGCTTGGGAACTGGGCACTTGCGCCCGGCGCCGAAGTGATGGCCGGGCGTGGCGGCGAGGTTCTGGTCGTGTCGATCACCTCGACACCTGCGGGGAGCGCTTCCGGCGCCGGCGGGTCCAGGCGCAGGTACGCGCAACCCAGCCGGCGAGCCGGCTCCCGCCGGCACAGCGCGAGTCGGATCGCGGCCCTGCGAAGCATCGGCCGTGTCAGTCCCTCGGCGTCGCGCAGGTCCTGTGCCACGTAGGCACCGACCGCGATCAAGGCTCGGGTCGCGGTGCGCCCGCCCAGGCTGCCCTCACCGCCGCCGGCCCTCTGTCCGCCGCGGCTGCTCAGTCCACCGCGGCCGCGACCGGCCCCGCTGCCGTCGCGTGCCGGCCCTCCGCGTCGTTGCCGGCGCATTCTCGGTCTGCCGTCTCCGTTCATGATCGCTCAGCTCCTTTTCAGGCCCAATGGCCGCTCACGGTGGGACCTCCGACAGCAGTGAGCTCGCCGCGCCCCAGCGCGTCCAGAGCGTCACGGACCGTGACGCCGTTCCCGACCTGATAGATGGTGATGTTGCCCGCCGCCAGCGCCTTGTGTGCGTTGGGGCCGACGTTGCCGGTGATCAGGGCGTGGACGCCCTGCGCAGCCACCGTGCTGGCGGCCTGCACACCGGCGCCGCCGCTGGCGTTCACGTTGGCAGCGTTATCGTGCGCCTGCCACGCGCCGGTCTCTGAGTCGGCGATGATGAGCCAGCGGGCTCGGCCGAATCGTGGGTCGACGAGTGAGTCGATGTCGTTGCTCTGTGCGCTGATGGCGACTTTCATGCCTTCTCCTTTGCTCGACGTCGCGCGGCGACGGTCGTCGCCACGTAGAATGACTGGTCCTCGTGCGTGTACAGGTCCGCCGCGCCCTCGTTGACGAGCGCGGTGGCCGCCTTGAGTGCCTCGCCGTGATGCATCGCGAGACCCGTGGCGATGTCGGCGACCGTGCACGGCCGGCGCGACAGCAGGTCCAGCACGTCGGCCGCCACGGCGACTGCGCCGCCGGCAGAGGCCGGGAGGTCGGCGATCACCTCCGCGCGGGGCGTGAACAGCGCTGCGAGCTCCTCGAGGGTGGCCCCGTCGACCGGCTCCACGAAGGACTCCGCCGGCGGACGGACCGCCGTGTTCAACTGGACCCGGTCGGGAGCGATACGCGCCGTGAGCTCTGCGAGCCGTCGCGCCTTTGCAGGAGATCCCGTGACGCCGGCGAGCAGCATGACCTCCAGCCATATCTCGCCCATGTAGCCGGCGCGGAACGAGACAAGCCCTTCGACCAGGTCGGCGAGATGAAGCGACTTGTGAGGACGGTTCACCCTCTGGAACAGGTCTTCACTGGGAGCGTCCAGGGACGGCAGCACGATGTCTGCGGCGGCGAGTCCTCTGCGCACCGCCGGGCGGCCGAGGAGCGACCCGTTGGTGATCACCGCGACGGGCAGGGTCGTGATGTTCTTGATGCCCGCTACGACCTCCTCGAGTCCTGAATGCAGCGTGGGCTCGCCCGATCCCGCGAGGGCGATGACATCGGGTTCCGATTGCAGCCGGGTGCGCACCTGCGCTACCACGTCGGCAGGGTCGACCCAGCGTTGCCGGCGCACCGTCTTGCGGGTCGTCCGCCCGAGCTGGCAGTAGACGCAGTCGTACGTACACGTCTTGAGAGGGATGAGATCGACGCCAAGTGAGCGACCGAGCCGCCGCGATGGAACGGGTCCGTAAACGAACTGCTGCGTGGCCGTGGGCGCCATCGCTCGCCTCACGCGTCCGTGTCGATAGTACTGGGGCCCGATGTGCCCACGCCGCCGGCGACGGGAACGGCGCGGGTTGGCGCCGGGCGCTCTGTCAGCGTGAGCAACGGTCCGATCGCCGCCGAGAAGGCCGCTGCCGTCGGCGAGTCCGCGAAAGCCTCAACGTGCGGGATGCCGCGCTCTCCGGCCTGCACGACTGCCGGATCCATCGGGATGCGGCCGAGGAACGGCACGCCGGCGTCGCCGGCCATGGCCTCGGCTCCGCCGCTCAGGAAGACGTCGGTCGTCTCCCCGCAGTGCGGGCAGACGAAGCCGCTCATGTTCTCGATCACGCCGAGTACGGGCAGGTGGAGCGCCTCGCAGAACCGCAGCGCCTTGCGCACGTCGTTGACGGCGACACGCTGCGGCGTCGAGACGATCACGGCGGCGGTGTCGGAGCCGAGCAGCTCGACCAGTGCCAGCGCCTCGTCGCCCGTGCCCGGCGGGGCGTCGAGGACGAGGCAGTCGAGGTGCCCCCAGTCGACGGCGCCGAGCATCTCGCGGATCGCCGAGTACTTGCGCGGGCCCCGCCAGATCACCGCGTTGTCGTCCTCCGGCAGGAAGAACTGGATCGACATCGCCCAGAGATTCTCGCGAACGGGCGCGGGAGCGATGCCTCCGGCGCGGCCGGGATGCGGGCCGTAGTCGAGACCGAGTAGGGAGGGGACGCTGGGACCATGCAGGTCCACGTCGAGGAGTCCCACGCGGCGTCCGGCGGCAGCCAGCGCGGTCGCCAGATTGACCGCCACCGTGCTTTTGCCGACGCCTCCTTTTCCGGACAGCACAAGCACCTTGTGCCGGATGAGCATCATCCGTACCTCAAGCTCGTCCTGCCGTGGCTGGAGGCTGTCGTCCACCTGGCTGCAGCCGTGGCCGGCGTGCGCGTCGCGCGTAGCACCTTCAGGCATCGAGCACATCTCCCTCCGTGACCGCGAGCAGTGCGTCGCTGACGGCCTCCCATACCTCTGTGATCTCGGTCGCGGCGCGACCGCCGTAGTCGATGATGTCGGTGCCGGCCACCTGGGCGTGCGTCACCGCCGGATCGTAGGCGACGCTGGCGACGAAAGCCGCGCCGGCCGCCGTCGCCTCGGCGGCCATCTGCTCGCCGAGCTCCGGGTTCAGGTCCGCCTTGTTCACGCAGACGGCGAACGGCAGCCGGAATTGACGCACCACCTGCAGAACGCGGTCCAGGTCGTGACGCCCCGAGACGGTCGGCTCGGTGACCGCGAGCACGAGGTCGGCGCCGGCGAGCGAGGCGATGACCGGGCAGCCGATGCCCGGCGAGCCGTCCACGATGACCAGGGGCAGGTCGCGCTCTTGCGCTACGCGCCGCGCCTCGTTGCGGACGAGGGTCACCAGCTTGCCGGAGTTGTCCTCAGCGACGCCGAGACGGGCGTGTACCAGCGGGCCGAAGCGTGTCTCGGAGACCATCCAGACGCCGTTGACGACAGGCTCCATGCGGATGGCCTCGACGGGGCAGACACGCCGGCAGAGCTCGCAGCCCTCGCAGGCGATCGCATCAATGGTGAAGCCGTCATCGGTGGAGCCGAGCACGGCCGCGAAGCGGCAGACCTCGGCGCATCGGCCGCAGGCCGTGCACGCGTCGGGATCGATGATCGCCTGGCACCGGCCGCTGCTCGGGTGTTCCTGCCCGGTGTCGGGGCGGAGCACCAGGTGCAGGTCGGCGGCGTCGACGTCGCAGTCGGCGAGCACGGCGCCGCCGGCCAGTGCGGCGAACGCGGCGACGACGCTCGTCTTGCCGGTGCCGCCCTTGCCGCTGATCACGACCAGCTCACGCGGCGGCGTCATGACGCCACCTCGAGGCGATGCGCCGCGGTGACGATGCGCTCCCACGCGGCGCTCAGCGTGTGTTCCAGGCCGTCGACCGCGTCGAGCAGCAGCTCGCCGCGCGCGTACGCCTCGGCGATGCGTCTGTCGTTCGGCAGTTCGAGGACGATCTCGAGGTCCTCGTCGGCACAGAAGCGACGCACGCCGTCGTCGCCGAGGTCGGCGCGGTTCACCGCGACGACGCAGGGCAGACCGAGTGCACGCACCATATCGACGGCGAGCTGGAGATCGTGTAGTCCGAACGGCGTCGGCTCGGTGACCAGCACTACGAGGTCGGATCCGCGCACTGCCTCGATGACCGGGCAGGAAGTACCCGGGGGGGCGTCGATCAGGATGACGTCCTCATCGACGCCCTCGAGGCTCGCGATCGTGGCGCGCGTCGTGGGCACGGCCTTCGCCTCTCCGACCAAAAGCACGCCGGTGACCAGCGGGAACACGGGCCTGTCGCCTGCCGTGACCGAGCCGTACTCGACGACTCCGGTGTCACGGCCCTCCTCGGTGATCGCGTTCTCGGGACACAGTAAGGAGCACGCGCCACACGAGTGGCAGAGCTCTGGGAAGACGAGGACCGTCGACCCGATCAGCGTGATCGCCTTGAACGCACAGACCTCGGCGCACACGCCGCAGGCCGTGCAGCGCTCGTCGTCGATCGTTGGCACGAGGACGCTCACGGTCTCGCGGCGCTCGACCTCGGGTCGCAAAAAGAGGTGGCAGTCCGGCTCCTCGACGTCGGCGTCCAGTAGCCGGAGCGCCACCCCGCGTCCGGCGAGCAGTGCGGCGAAATTGGTCGCCAGCGTGGTCTTGCCGGTGCCGCCCTTGCCGCTGGCGATGGCGATGCGCATGGCCTCAGACCTCCGAAAGCGCGAGCGCGCCATAAGAGCAATCGTCGATGCACATGCCGCAGCCGTTGCAGAGCTGCGGGTCGATGGCAGCGATCTC
>DASRZL010000095.1:0-3355 GCA_035686425.1 Thermoleophilia bacterium | reverse complement strand
TTCATGGCGATGTGCCCGCCGTCGAACGGCAGGATGGGCAGCAGGTTGATGAGGCCGAGGTTCAAGCTCAGGAAGGCCAGCAGGATCGGGTACCAGCTCTCTTGCACGGCCTGACGGCTGACGTCGACGATGCCAATCGGCCCTACTGCTCCGTCGGGGCCGGTCGCGCTGATCTTGCCGCTCAGCAGCCACCAGAAGCCGGTGAGCATGCCGACGCCCAAGTCCTTGAAGCCGGTGACGCCGAGCTTGACCGCCTCGACCGGACCCGGCCGATCCCGAGTGACCCCGGCGCGCACGCCCAGGTAGCCGCTGCCGGGGGCCTGTGGGTTCTCGACGAGGGTGACCGAGACCGTGCGCTCAGGTCCACCGCCCGCGGGCCGGTAGTCGAGCGCGATCGTCTTGCCGGGGTTGGCGCGGAAGTAGGCGGACGCCTCGTCCCACTCCGACCAGGTCTTGCCGTCGGCGCCCACGAGCGTGTCGCCGACGACGAGCCCGGCAGCGGCCGCCGGCGCCCCATCCACGACCTCATCCAGTGAGAACGTCGCCCGGGGCACGCCCTGTATGGCGATGAAGAGGATGAGGATCACGATCGCCGCGGCGAAGTTCATGAGCGGACCGGCGGCGATGGTCAGATTGCGCTTCCAGATGGACTTCTTGTAGTACACGCGGTCGCCGGTGCCCTCGGGGACATCCTCCTCCGGGAGCATCCCACTGATCTTGCAGAACCCGCCGAGCGGGATGATGCCGATGCCGTACTCGGTCTCGCCCCACGTACGGCGCAGAGCCGCCGGCGGGAAGCCGACGTAGAACTTCTCGACGCGCATGCCGAACGACTTGGCAGCGATGAAGTGGCCGAACTCGTGCACGGTGATGAGCAGCGCGAGGCCGAGGATCGCGACCACCCAGATCCACTGTCCGAGCAGCAGCGACGCGAGCACGGCGGCGCCGAGAAGAAGCGACCATGGGCTGAGCGCACGCGGCGGCTTGTCGGGCGCCTTGACGCGCCCGGAAGCGCCATCATCGCGCGTGGATTCGGCGGGCTGCGTCCCGGTCCCACTCTCGTTCTCTGGCTTCAAGACTTCAGTCATGTGCGTACACGATACCCGTTCGAGATTACGTGGAGGTTAACGCGCCGGAGGGCGCCACGGTTCGAAGGTGACACCGGCCGGCCGCGCGGCGCCGAACAGGTCACGCAGGGCCTCCGGCGGCCTCACGGGCGAAACGCCGCGCCTCGGCGTCACACTCATACACGTCGTCCAGCGACGCGACGGGCTCGTCGGCGAGCCACGTGAGGCACTTCTCGACGACCTCGGCGATGCCGAGGAACGCGAGCCGCCCGCCGAGGAACGCCTCGACGGCGATCTCGTTGGCGGCGTTGAGGACGATGGGGGCGGCGATCGTACGCGGCGGAGCGCCGGCGGCCGCCGCCTCTCGCTCGACGACCGTCGCCTTCTTCCCCGCCTCCTCGGCCAGCGCCAGGCAACGGAAGGTCTCCGTGTCCGGCCGCGCGAAGGCGATCTGCGTGGAGAACAAGTCGAGCCGCCGCACCTGCGGCAGCGCCGGGCGGTCCGGATAGGCGAGCGCGTAGCCGATGGGTGTGCGCATGTCGGGCACGCCGAGATGCGCGAGGATGGCGCCGTCGGAGAAGCGCGCCATGCTGTGCACCGTGCTGCGGGGGTCGAGCACGACGGTGATGCGTTCGTACGGCACGCCGAACAGGTAGTGGGCCTCGATCAGCTCGAGGCCCTTGTTCATCAGCGTGGCCGAGTCGATGGTGATCTTGGGCCCCATCGACCAGTTGGGATGCGCGAGCGCCTCCTCGGGCGTGACGGCCGACAACTCCGCGGCCGTGCGGCCGCGGAAAGGCCCGCCAGACCCGGTCAGCAGGAGTTCCTCGAGCGCGCGCGGCGGGCCGGCGGATGCGCCGTCCACGCCGGCCTCTCCCCCGCCGGCGGCGATGCACTGGAACAGCGCGCTGTGCTCGCTGTCGACCGGGAGGATCGTCGACCCGGCGCGGCGGGCGGCGTCCAGCACGAAGGGCCCGCCGGCGACCATGCTCTCCTTGTTGGCGAGCGCCAGCGTGGCGCCGGCCTCGAGCGTGGCCATCGTGGCGCGCAATCCGGCGGCGCCGACCACCCCGTTGAGCACGGTCAGGGACGCACCCTCGAGGTCGGCACGCTCCGCGGCGCCTGCGACCAGCTCACGGATCCCGGCTTCGCCGGCGTGCACCGTGAGCTGCGGCGTCAGCGCCGCGGCCTCCGTCGCCGCGGCCGCCTCATGTAGGCACACCTCGCGCACCTCGTGCGCCAGCGCCTGCTCGACGACGCCGGCGGCGTCCCTCCCGGCCGCCAGCCCCACGAGGCGCAGCCCCGGCACGGCCGGCAGCACCTCGAGCGCCTGGCGGCCGATCGAGCCGGTCGACCCAAGGATGAGCAGGTGCCTGGAGGCCGCTTCAATCACGGGCGCAAGGGTACCACGCCGCCCGCGCTACAGGCGCGGCAGGCGCGCGAGGACCTCGAGCGTGGTCTCCAGCGGCGGCTTGCGCTGCAGAGCGTACCAAGGGGCGACGGACACAGGCGGATACGACAACCCGCCGCACGCCGCCTGCAGATCGGCGGCGTTCTTCCCTTCAGTCTCCAGCAGATGCGCGACGAGGGTGGGCACCTCGCGATGGCGCCGGTAGTAGCTCACGGTCGCCTTGGGCAGCGGCGCCGCCGGGCCTCGGACAGTCAGCTGGTAGGTGTTGGCGGCGATCTCGCCGGGCCAGTCGAGGTAGTAGGCCGCTCCCCAGGGATAGACGAGCAGCCGGTCGCCCGGACGGCCCTCTCCGGCAACGTGTGCGGCGAAGCGCTCGAGCCGCTCGCGCTGCGCAGGGGTCACGGCGATGCCCTTCCAGGGCCCGGAATCCATGCGTGCCGAGAGGTCCTTCCACCCGGCGGCGCCCTGCTGGAACTGGACCTGGAACGCCAGCGTCACGGCCACGACCGCGGCGAGACCGGCGAGCGCCGGCCACCACAAGCCTTGGTCGCGCCCGTGCCTCAGCGGCGCCAGCCCCCAGGCCAGGAACAGTCCGCTGGCCACGATACCCGGTAACAGGCCGACGGCGGAGTGGATGAGGCCGTCGCCGCTCGTGTACGCGGTCATCGCCCCGACGAGCAGAGCCGGCGCCCACACCCACAGGAGGAGGCGGGCCCCATCGACCCTCCGCTCGGCCGGCACGAAGAGGTACAGGTACGGGGCGGCCAGCGCGTAGACGATCACCGCCCCGGCGGCATGCAGGGACGAGGTGGCCGCCGTGAGCAGGAGCGCAGCGGGCGTGAGCAAGAGCAGCCAACGCCCGGCGCGCGGCCTCCGC